>NZ_JBBPCC010000015.1:0-220678 GCF_038070315.1 Paenibacillus filicis
GATTGTTTATACTTCATGTTGAGTGCCTCCTGTGCTGGAATTGTTCTTTGGACGGAACGTTTCCCAGTATACAGTTGGCGCTTTTTTCATTCAAACCTTAAATTAATTCATTACAGGAATGGCTCCTGGAAATTTTGTGTTCCAAACCTTTAAATCCAAAACCTTTCCCTCAATAATTTATTTGCAATTTGCAAGTATTAGAGAGGAGAAATCACCCCGGAGGGGTCGTGCAGCATAGACTGGATTTCGCCATGGCTTCATTCAACAGTTTGATCGAGCGAATGACCGTTTCTTGTTCAAACTCGTTCATATGAGAAAAGACCTCGCCCAAATAATCGTTCATCTGCTGCTCAATCGCCCCCGCCACGTACTTCCCCTCCGTCGTCAACGATAGAATGTACACCCTACGGTCGTCAGGATCAGGCGTTTTTTTCACTAAGTTCAGTTTGATTAACGATTGCACTTGCCGGCTAAAGGTCGTAATATCCGTGCCCAATGCCTCGGCTACCTGCTGAATGGATGGGTGATGCTGATGGTCAATCTCATAAAGAATATGGCTTTGAACTAACGAAATATCGAATCCTCCGGCTGAACAACAATTTTTATTCAGAAAACCAAAACGGCGTGTCATGATTTGAAATAGTTCGCGAACGTTTTCCATATAAGGTCACCTCATGAATTAGTTATACAATTATTATTTGTATTTTGCAAGTATTAATTTCATTTTAATGGGTATACAAAAAGAAAAACCACTCATCGAGTGGTTTTTCGCGTGCCTACTTAATCGGATATAGTTTGTTTAGAGCTTCTTTTTGTGACGGCTTCATATCGAGCACGCCACGGATACTTTTGGCTTTCGTCTCAGCTTCATCCACCGTATGACTTAACCCCAATGCCAGTAAGGTTCCCGCGGCTACCGTACCGGTCCGTCCCTTTCCGCCTGCACAATGAAAGGCCACTTTCTTGTTATCGCGAAAAGCCTCGGTGACCGCCTGTATAGCCAGCTCAAAAGCTTTATCTTGCGGCACCTCAGCCTGATCAGCTAGCGGAATTTGAACCCATTTCACATGGGCGGCTGGGTATGCGCATTCCGTCGCTTCGCCCCGCAGGTCTACAATCACGTCAATGCCTTCATTCTTGACCATGGCCTCAACGTCCGCCGCTGCGCCCATAAAAATTTGCTCTGGAATCAAAGCATGATAGTTTTTTTCCGTTGACATGGACTAGACTCCTTTTCAGACGATCCCCATTTCAATGATGACCGAGCCCAATGGCTGGTCCAATTGATGCTGTACGGAGTATCGGCCTCTCCCTTATTTC
Source organism: Paenibacillus filicis (assembly GCF_038070315.1). Classification (NCBI taxonomy): domain Bacteria; kingdom Bacillati; phylum Bacillota; class Bacilli; order Caryophanales; family Paenibacillaceae; genus Paenibacillus; species Paenibacillus filicis. The sequence continues at coordinate 1,321 of NZ_JBBPCC010000015.1, forward strand.
CCCTCTAGGACAAACTGTTCGATCCGGTTCTTAATCGAGTCGCGAACGGCCCGGAACTGGCCCATGATTTCATCTTCCGTCCCGGTAGCTTGAGCAGGATCCTCAAATCCCCAGTGCCATTTCGTGACGTTTGTATTGGAGATGAAAGGGCAATGCTCGTCGGCATGACCGCATAGCGTAATGACATAATCGGCACGATTCAGCACTTCAGCATTTATGACATCGGAGCTATTCCGGCTAATATCTACGCCAGCTTCACTCATCACTTGAACCGCGCGCGGGTTCAGCCCGTGGGCTTCTAGCCCCGCACTCATCACCTCGTATTTATCGCTTCCCAGCGCCTTCAAGAACCCGTCGGCGATTTGGCTTCTGCAGGAATTACCTGTGCACAGAAAGTAAACTAAAGGTTTTTTCTCCATGTGAATGCTCTCCTTTGTCGATCCCATAGTTATAGGCCCTGCTGCCGGTTGTGCGGCTGTTTATTGGCTAAATAAGATCTAAAAATCCATAATAAGACCATGAATACTAACACCATGATGGCCATGCATAACCATGCGTTCACCTGCACAGTTTGGAGCAGATAGAGCCATACATAAAGACCCGCTAGCGTGATGAACAGCGTCGGAATCGTGATCAGGATGCCTACTTTAAAATAATACCCCCAGCTGATCTTTACGTTTTTGGCAGCCAGCACATGCAGCCAGAGTAAGGTAGCCAAGGAACCGATGGGCGTAATTTTCGGCCCCAGGTCCGATCCGATGACATTCGCGTAGATCAGCGCCTCACGAACGAATCCGGCAGTTGAAGTACCTTGAATGGCAAGGGCATCAATCATGACCGTCGGCAAATTATTCATCAAGGACGATAGTATGGCAGCAATAAAGCCCATCCCTATGGTAGCCGTGAATAGACCCTGGTCCGCAACCGCTTGAATGACATAGCCTAGCGCATCGGTAAGTCCGGCATTTCTAAGTCCATAAACCACGACATACATGCCGATGGAGAAGATTACAATCGCCCATGGAGCTCCCTTGATCAGCGTCCAGGTGTGAATCGCCGGACTTTTCCTCGCAGCAAACAACAGGGCAATGGCCGCGACTCCGGCAATTAGGGATACAGGGATTGACCATAGCTCGCTAACGAGATAGGCAATCAGGAGGGCGGCCAGAATAACCCAGGATAAGTTGAACAGCCGCATATCCTTAATCGCTTCCGCCGGATTTTTTACCTGGGCGGCCCGATAGTCGTTCGGGATGCTTTTCCGGAAGTACAGGTACAGCACAACAAGGCTGGCCATAATGGAGAAGAACGTAGGCACGATCATCCGGCTGGCGTATTCCACAAACCCAATGTTGAAGTAATCGGCAGATACGATATTGACCAGATTGCTTACGACAAGCGGCAAAGAAGCGGTGTCTGCGATGAACCCGCTCGCCATAATAAATGGCAGGACGGTCTTCTCGTTAAACTTCAGAGCCCGGACCATCGCGAGAACGATCGGTGTCATAATCAACGCGGCGCCGTCATTGGCGAATAGAGCAGCAACTGCCGATCCCAGCAGGATGATAAAGACAAATAGAAGCAGGCCGTTTCCACGTGCAAGCCGCGCCATATGCAGGGCCGCCCACTCAAAAAGCCCGATTTCATCGAGGACCAGTGAAATCAGAATAATGGCTACGAAGGTTAGGGTAGCATTCCACACGATGCCGGTCACCGTACCCACATCCGTAAAGCTGACCACCCCACAAAGCAAGGCCAAAACCGCTCCAGCAGATGCCGACCATCCGATATTTAATCCTCTGGGCTGCCAAATAACAAAAACCAAGGTAACCAAAAAAATAAGAAATGCGGCGATAGCCATAGTACCATCCTGCCCTTAATCACATGTATTTTTGAGTTGATCGACTTGTTCTTTTAACGATGGAAGGTGGCGCAGGATCTCCTGAATGTAGGGCTTATCGTCGACAGTTAACGAATAATAGATCCACTGGCCCTTTCTCGTTTCATTGACGATTCCCGCCGCTTTTAATTTACGCAAATGCTGGCTTATATTGGGCTGCGAGGTATGCATGAGCTCCACAATGTCACAGACACATAGCGCCCGCTCCTTCAAATAAGCCACGATGGTCAGCCTGGTTTTATCCCCCAGCAGCTTCAAGCGTTCCGCCATATCGTCGATCGGCTGCTCCAAGTTGGTTTCCTCCTCTCCGCTTCATGCCCAATAGCTCCTTAAGCTAAGGGTAACTTCTATATATCAATATATACGCATTCACTTATATAATCAAGTGATTATATTCGTTTCATATATCGACTTTCCTCCGACAGCTGCCAAGTTCCCCCTGCAGACTAGTCCAGCACCTATAGGCACCGCATGAGGATGCATGCAAAAAAATAGGCAGACGCTCTACAATCGTCTGCCTATTTTTTATTCGCAATGAAGTCTCGCGCTGCAGGAGCGCTTCGTCCTTGCGTCCCAGACGCCTGAGCGACAGGCTCTGCCCCAGCCTGTTCAGCTGCCTGAAGCCCCGACACGTGTGCGGTCGGCCTGCTGTTCGCTACCGTGCCTGCGGACCTGTAATCAAATCGGCTTTTGTCATCGAAAAGCCCTGAAACCCAAAATGGGGACTCGGTTCCGTATAGACGCCGGGTAAACCTCTTTCCATAGGCTCGACCACCGTCTCCCACGTTTTATTTTTGGATTCGAAGCGAACTTCCGCAAGCTGTGGAAACCGGGTTAAAATCCGCTGACCGATCAGCCAGATCAAATACAAGATCGACGGGGTGTCAGACTCGTAGAACACATTTTGTGCGATGTCTCGGATTTGCTCTGCCGTCGTATACCGTCCGTACTCTTGTGAAATGGCGTCTTGGGCATTCTCGTACCTCCATAAAATATCAAGCTGAAGGAGCAGTGGGCGATCCTTTGCCTCGGGCAGCGTCGTATATTCGTCCCGGATAAATCCGAAAAAGCGGTTTCCGCTGACCTTGACCAACTGCAGATCGGAGAGAGCGCACCAATGGACGGAAACTTGCGTGTCCGAGCCGGACCGCCGGATCTCCATTTGCGCGCTTGAATGATCGTTATTCGAACGCCGGAATACAAGCCGGTTATCGTAAAACCCGCCAGGTCCCGGCGTTGCAAACGCTTGGAAAGGAATTCGGACAGCATTCAGCTTAACGGCATCAAAATGAAGGTACGTGGACAGAAATTTATTGCCGATGAATGCAAGCAGCCCTTCTGTCGTCCCACCCTCAAACCATGCAGCGTGCTGCAGAATAAAGTTTTTCATCGAATCTGTAGAAACAATCTGACTATTGTCTCCTTCGGTATAGGAGGCCAGCAGCGACTCTCCACTTACGGAAAACGTAACGTTATGTGCAAAAATCACGTTGCTTTCGCCTGTAAATGGCGATTCCGGTATGGGTATCACCTCTAATGGCTTCGCATAGGTACGATATACGAAGACGTTTCCTTCACCGTAATAGAGCGTGCGGCCTGAATCTAATATCAACATAAACGTTCATCCTTTCTCTAGTCTAAGTCTAAACTACGCTCCCAAGCTTGGATCATGCACCCTCAATCTTTTGTGTTAAATTTTATAACATATAAATTCATACAAACAAGTAGCTAAGTCCGTTTTTGTAACTTATCACAAGGAACCATACTATTATTGTAAATATGCCTTAAAACCGTGCTCAACCTATCCACGTCAGCAGCGAAAAAATATTATCGCATACGGATTGCATGTAAAATCGGGATTTTAATGTTATAATATATAACATCCCTCTCTATAGCTGTTTCCGAGACTCCAACATCCGTACATCAGACTGAAAAGGGGACTGATCCGTATGTACTTAACCGTGGAAGACGCACTGACAATATATCCTCTGTCTGAAGGAAAGCTGACCGCAGGCCATAGTGGCCTTAACCGAATTGTTAAATCCGTCAACGTGATGGATGCACCCGATATCACGGATTGGGTTCGCGAAGGGGATATTTTGTTCACGAGTGCCTTTTTGATAAAGGACAACCCCGCTGAAGGCGTCCGGCTGCTTCAAAAACTCGCCCAGCGAGGAGCTGCCGGAATCGGCATCAAGCTTGGCAGGTATTGGCTGAGTGTACCTGAGGATATGCTGGTGGAAGCGGATCGTCTCGGATTCCCGCTGATTGAGCTGCCCTTTCCCTTCACCTTCTCCGACCAAATGAAGGGCTTGTTCAATGCCGAGCTTCAGCGCAATACCCAGATGCTTCACGGCGTGCTAAGCAAGCAAAAAGAGCTCGTTCGCTTTGCTCTCAAGCCGGATGACCCCCATACAATGTTTAAGCGAATTTCCACCATTCTGGGATTTCCACTGGCCGTCGTCGGTTTGCGCAGACAAACACTTTTCAGCAGTCTTGCCCCCGCGGATCTGGAACTGGTGAGTAAACGCCCGCTAAAACCGACTTTACAATGGATCCGGACGAATACCGACCGGCTCTTATGCATCCCGCTTCATAACCATAAAGCGAGGTCCGAAGCCGTCGGATTTGCCATTTTCCAAACGCCCAGAAGCGCATTTCTTAAGGAAGAAGAAGGCTTGTTCCATCAAGCAGCCGAAATTATAGCCCATCATTTGCATACCCTCGAACGGGAGCATATGGAGCAATCCACACAAAGCGAATTTGCCTCGCTGCTTAAAAATTATTTGAAACAGAAAAATTCCATAGACACCTTGCTCGAATGCGCCACTCGGCTTGGCATACCTTTCGGCCACGATCCCTACACATGTGCGTTAATCTCGCTTTCAGACACTGAAGAAGCGAATAAAGTTCATTTTTTCCGGATGATCCTGCAAGAGTGTCAATACAACCCGCTGTTGGAATCGATCTCGAAACTTTGTTTTTATATCGACGGCGCGATCCTTTTCATTATCCCGGCAACAGCCCTGATAAGCGATAAAAAGCCGGTTAACCTTATGAACCGGGTATTTGCGGATATTACCAAGGAAGCCGGCAGCATCCTGCGCATTACACTGAGCCGCAGCATGTATAAACCGGAACAATTGGAGAATGCTTACCGGGAGTGTGTAGACGCCCGCGAAACCGCCGAACACCTGCAGATCGAAAACCATGTCATCGAATTCGAATCGGTGGAAATGGCCTATATGTTCAAGTCGGTGCCTGCGGAAAAAATGATTCACTTTATCGACATGACACTCGCCTCCATCTTTAACAAGTCACCCGAATCTGCACAAGATTTAATCCACACCCTGGAACTGTATATTGAAAATAACGGTCAAATCAACGAAATTGCCAAACAACTGTTTGTTCATCGTAACACCATGGCATACAGGCTCGAAAAGAAAAGCGAGCTGCTTCAGATCGACTTAAAATCATATTCCGATCTGTTCAAAATAAAACTTGTCCTGTTATTTAAACAGGCATTGAACAACAAGCAGCCTTGAGGCATTTCCATAACAAACAAAAACCCGACGGATTTCCCGTCAGGTTTTATGTTTTCCAATTTGGTGGCTTAGCTTTCCTTTTCGAGCTGAGAAACCAGATTAGCCATCTCGATTGCTGTAGTCGCCGCTTCCCAGCCCTTATTGCCTGCCTTCGTTCCGGCACGCTCCACTGCTTGCTCGATGGAGTCCGTCGTAAGTACGCCGAAGACCGTAGGAATGCCCGTCTTGAGGGAATTTGCCGCCACACCCTTCGACACTTCGTTGCACACATAATCAAAATGCGGTGTTGAACCGCGAATGACCGCGCCCAAAGTAACCACGGCATCGAACCGTCCGCTCTCCGCCATTTTTTTCGCAATCAAGGGAATTTCAAAGGCCCCCGGTACCCAGGCGACACTAACCTCATCGTCGGCCGCACCATGACGGTTAAAGGCGTCTAGCGCCCCGCTCAGTAGCCTCGTTGAAATAAACTCATTCACCCGCCCCACAACAATACCGTATTTTTTGCCTTCCGAGACGAGATTGCCTTCATAATAGCGTATCATAGTAGGAGCCTCCTTATCTGTTCACCTGTTTCCTCTGTCATGATGCTACATAAACCCGTTTTCTTTAAAAAAAGCCTCCGATAATCGCGACTCTCTGCTGCGGTTTGTAAACCCGCCAATCGTTTCGTCCGCAAAGGACCGGGTCAGCAATCGATCCACATATTTCCCTATGACATCCGTTTCCAGATTAACCTGGTCACCAGCCCTCTTATGCTGCAGCGCCGTTTCGGCAAGCGTATGAGGAATAACCGAAACATTGAAGCATAAAGCGCCAACTTCCACTACAGTTAACGAAATGCCGTCGATCGCAATAGATCCCTTCGCGATAATATGCCGCAATAAACGCGTATCGCGGGGCTCTACCGTAAGATAAACGGCATTGCCCTGCACTTTTTTATCCCGAATGAATCCTGTGCCGTCTACATGACCTTGCACGATATGCCCTCCAAACCGGCTTGTCGTCTGCATAGCACGTTCCAGGTTAACCCGCTCACCGGGGAGGAGCCGATGTAACGTCGTCCGGTGCAACGTCTCCGGTGTCACGTCCATCGAGACCGAGCTCTTGTCAAACCGGATTACGGTCAAGCACGTTCCGTTCACCGAAATGCTGTCCCCCATACTGACGTCTTCCAACACGCGGTTAGCGCGAATGTTCAGGACCAAAGTCTCCCCTTGTCTACTTATACTTTGCAGGGATCCAACTTCCTCAATTAATCCGGTAAACATATAAAATCACTTCACCTCAATTCCTTAAATCTCCATCAAGTTTTCATATAGCGTCTTGCCCTTGTATGCCTTGCGCACCAAGCCTCTCTCCTGCAAAACAGGAATGACCGTGTCTACAAACTCCGTCATATAACTTTGGTCATGAGCATCAACCCTAACGACAAAACCGTCCCCGCCAACCGACTCCATAATATGCTGCAATTGGTCCGCTACCTGCTCAGGCGTTCCTGCAATGCCACCTTTGTTACCGCCCGCCTCTTCAATGGCAATTTCTCGCAAGGTTGGACGGCGGCCGGAAGTATAGAAACGGGATAACGTCGTTTGACCTCCTGTGATTTCCTTCTCGTCGATCGGAGGCAGCGGTTCGTCGAGATTAAACTGGGATAAGTTGTAGTTCATGCGCGACGACAGAGCGGATAAGGCAGCATGAATGACTGATTCTGGCGGATGCTTCAAAGCTTCAAGCTTACGGTTTACGAGTTCCTCCGTTTGTCCGATCACCGGCTTGATAATAAAAAACACCTTCAACTCTTCCGGCTTTCGTCCAAATTTGGTCACACGCTCCTTCATATCATCATAATAAGCCTTCATATCATCTAAATAATGCGCGCCTACGATAACCGCATCCGCCCATTTGGCTGCGAAATCACGACCTCTTGGTGATGAGCCCGCCTGAATGATTGTCGGCCTGCCCTGCGGTGAAGGCAGTACATTCAGCGGTCCTTGGCTTTTATAATATTCCCCTTCAAAATGAATCGGATGTACTTTGGCCGGGTCCGCAAAAACCCCCGTTTCCCTGTCCATCATAACCGCATCCGGTTCCCAGCTACTCCACAATTTGAAGCACAAATCCAAATACTCTTCAGCTTGGTCATAACGCGCATCGTGAGCCGGCTGATCGACGCCGAAGTTCAAAAATCCGGCAGCGTTACCAGTCGTGACTACATTCCAGGCCACGCGTCCCATGGAAAGGTGATCCAGCGAAGCTGTTTGGCGTGCAAGAAGGTAAGGAGGGGTAAGCATGGTCGAAACCGTCGTGCCTACACCCATATGATTCGTTGATGCTGCGACCATGGCTGCAAGCAGCGTCGAATCATGGTTAATCCCATTCAAGCCGTATTTCACATAGTTTTCTATGGAGCCTTTGAAGGAAGAGGAAATTCCTAAATGGTCTGCAAAAAGGGCAAAATCAAACAACCCCCTTTCGCAAATTTGTGCCATCTGCTGATACAGCTTAGGCTGCCGCCAGTCTCCTTCCACCGCATCCTGGCCATCCCAGCCTATTGGGCCGTATTCCGTAAACCATCCGAAGTGAATTTTCTTTTTCAAAGGAATCCCTTCTCTCTCTTTTTTTCATCTGGCTTTTCTTTCATCCTTGTAATGCAACCCTACCCGGAAAGCGCCTCATATACCGCAGCGTCGAATTTATTCGCCAGTTCAAGATTGTATGTTTTCGTGAATTCAGGTTCCGCTGTAATTTTGCTGCCATAGAACATGATATCCCTCACGCTTAGTACGTTTACGCTGACTTCGGTCATCTTGATCGTTACCCCGTCCAATTGCTTTAGATCACTACTTCCGCTGCCGGAAATAGCAAAGCAACCCTCCAATCCGATAAAGGCCAACGTTAACCGGGGGTTGGTCTTTATATTTTCAATAACTCTCGAGCGTGGATCAATAGCGAACTTAAGCTTATTGGGGCTGACAGCCAGAAGCCAGGAAATGCAGGTCGTTGACGGCACGCCTTCTTCATGATCCAGCGTGGATAAAAAAATCACTTTTTCCCCTTGCAGATACTGCATCATCTCCGAGGTCAACTCTTGCATCTGTTTTTCCGCCATGAGAATATACCTCTTTCATTTCTCTTTTTTTCTGCATTCGCGTCCTATTTACTTCATTTTCAGCACATTTCCTGTTCACCGTACTTGTCAAACAGCTCTAAAAGCATCTTTCTCATCAGAATCCCAGGCTGATCCGACAGCATATGATTTTCGACCTTCTTGGCAAGATCCAGAGAAACATTGCTGTCGGTCGTCTCCAGCACATCCATATCTTCATCAACCACATTTCGATCAAATGCGATGATACTCTTGGCCGATACATCCTCTTCACGATCATTCCGGTAGACAAACTGCACCAATTGGCATGTATCATCATCGATCGGCGCGGTGCAAGTGACGATCGAATGAATGAGCCCCGTCGGATACGTAATGTTCGTTTGCCGGATAAACGGCATAAACCATTCGCTAAGCTGCTTTCGTACCGTCCTCTCGTCATCCATGTTCAGCGCCTGAACTTTTTGGTTTAATTTGTTGTGGACAGGGATTTCCATATAAGCTTCAAATCCCCACTCATTCGGGGTAATGGTCACTTTGGGCGGAATCGGGTTGTCCAAATCACCAAACGTATTCTTATGAACGAAATTGACATGCGCCACATCGAACGAATTTTCCATCAGCCGTATGGCAGCACAGTGAATAACCTCGTAAAACTCGTCAACCTTGCGGAAATCAGGATTATCCGAGTATCTGAACTTCGGAATATCCCTAATCGGAGTATCCAGCGCCACCCATACGTAACCGTACCTTTCCTCACAGTGATAGCCTTTAATTTTGTACACCTTTGGCGGATCTTCAAGCTCCGATTGCGGAAACCAAGTGCACTTGCCGTCTCTGTTGAATGCCCAGCCATGATAAGGGCAGACGATACACCCATTCCTAAGCTCACCCTTGGACAGTCTCGCCGTACGATGGCAGCAGCGGTCGATCGCCGCTGCAGGCTTCTGCTCATCATCCAGCCACAATACGATATTCTCACCCATTAATTTGAAAGGCTTGGGACCATCCTGAAGATCCGCTACCGGCATCACAGGGAAATAAAAGGATCTAAATATTTTTTGTTTGGTCTGAAGCATGGATAATGCCTCCCTTTATCATCGTTTATTTTTTCGTTCCTTGTTCCGGCCATATCAATTTATCCCCGTCATAAACTTTGGAAACATATGAATTATTTGCCACTTGATCAGCTGTGACCGGCTTTATCGATATGCCGCTATCCTTCAATATGTCAATCTCCGATTGCCACTGCTCCTTCGAGAACCAGCCAAGGCCCTTGCCTGGAACCTTCGCAGGATCAATGAGGCTTGTTTCAACTTTCAAACGATTCGTTTCAATATCTGTGTTAAAGTTGCCGCTAGCCCGTTTGTCTAATATTTTGATCGTTTCGTCCGGGTGCTGAACGATCCACTCGTGTGCTTTAAGCAGCGCACGGATATAATCTTCCACGGCTTCGGGATGTTTGGCGGCGAATTCGTTATTGGCACCTACAATTCCGAACGATGTTTGGACTCCGGAATCCTGCGGATCCAGTAACCGGACTTTATATCCTAGCTTTTCCATTTGATAAGGTTCATTAGACTTGAACACCGTAATGGCGGATACTTCCGTCGTCTTTAAAATCGTAGGATCGAAACCGACACTAACCTGTCTAATCTTCGAAAGATCAGCGCCTCCTTTTTTCAGCATGGCCGAAATATTAGCAGGCATGGCTCCTTTATATCCTATAATTTTGCCTTCCAAATCTTTTACCGATTTAATTCCTGAGTCTTCCAAAACCATCAATGCGATCAGTCCAACCGGCGCCATGGCCAAAACTCCCTTGATCTCGGCACCGTTCCCCACTGACTGAATAATTTCGCCCGCCGTACCTGCATGAGCCATTTGCAGTTGTCCGACAGCAAGCATTTTCATCGCGTCGGCACTCAGACCAGGCATTACTTTCACATTAAGCCCCAGTTCTTTGAAATATCCCAACTCGTCCGCGACCCAGGCATTCGCATTCGCAATGTTTGCCGAATAGTTGAAGCTGGTCATGGTCTTGATTTCGCCGATTGACTGGTTTTTGGCAATGCGTTCTTCCCAATTGATATCCTTGGTTCCGGAGGTCGAAGTCGTACTCGGCTGCGCGTTCGACTTTTGAGCCGTATCGCCGCCCCCACAGGCTGCGAGCAGCACCATCATTACGCTTAATGCACCGGATATCCAAAACGGTTTTGTTCTCATCATGTTTGCCCCACTTCCGTTTTATAGGTTTCCATCAAAGTTGCAATTGCGCACCGAAAACGAATTATTTGGACGAACTATGCCAATGCAAAAACCTGTTCTCCACCACCTTCACGGCGTTAGTCAGTAAAATCCCTATCAACGCCAGTAACATGATAGCCGCAAACATTCGCTCCATCTGCAGATAATTTGCCGCTACGGTAAGTACATTCCCCAACCCTTCGCTTCCGCCATACATTTCACCGACAATGGCACCTATAACTCCCATGCTCATGCCCGTTCTAGCCGCCGAAAACAGATAGGGCAAGCTGTTCGGAAGGCGAAGCTTGATAAAAATCTCAAATTTGCTGGCGTGTAAGGATTGCAAATATTCGTAATTGTTCTCATCAATAGAACGGAAACCCATGATCGAATTAATCATCATCGGAAAAAACGTGCTGATCGCTGCAAGCAAAATCTTTGGAAAAGCCCCAAACCCGAACCATACGATGAACAAGGGAGCGATCGCAACGATGGGTGTCACGTGTGCCAACACGGCAAGGGGCAGCAGCACACGCTCCAACAAACGGGATTGGGATAACAAGATGCCTGCAATCAGCGCAATAAGCGCTCCAATGAAAAATCCGCTAATGGCTTCCGTGAACGTAGTCCAAATATGCGGCAAATAAAAACTGAAATTTCGTAGCAACTCAGTAAAGATACCGGATGGGGCTGGCAAAATGACCATTTTGATTTTAAAGATACGAATGATCATTTCCCACAAACAGAAGAACGCAACAAATGCAATCAGAGGCGTAAGGAAGCTGCTGGCCGCCCCTTTTAGTTTAGATTCCGATAAGGGCTTCGTTCGTTTTTTGCCTTCAGACAAAACTGCGCCACCATTCGTTTCCGTTACGGATTGACTCATCTCGCGATTACCACCTTTCTCTCAGCAATTCCCGCAACTGACCTACGTAATTATAAAATTCAGGAGATTCGATGACAGACTCCACGCGTGGCCTTGGCAAATCGATATGAACCTCGGAAGTGATTCGCCCGGGACGACTGGACATGATCACGACCTTGTCCGAAAGATAAACCGCTTCTTGAATGTTATGCGTAACAAAAATAACCGTCTTTTTATGCTGTTCCCATATTTTCATCAGCTGATGCATAAGCAATTCTCTGGTGATTTCATCTAGTGCGGAGAACGGTTCATCCATCAGTAAAATCGGGGCGCCTGAGGCAAACGCCCTGGCGATTCCTACTCTTTGCTTCATCCCTCCGGAAAGCTCCTTCGGATATGCGTGCATGAAATCCCCAAGCCCAACGGAATGCAATAACTCGATCGGATCTCCTTTGGCATCGGAAAGATCCGTTGTGCTCTTGCGATTAACCTCGAAGGGAATATTCATATTCTGCAGCACCGTTCTCCAAGGAAAAAGCGCCGGTGATTGCGGAACAAAACCGAACTGTTTATCCGACTGCATCTCCGACGGCGAGCGGCTTCCTACCGTAATCCCCCCTTCCTCCGCCCCCATCAAACCGCCAATAATCCGCAGTAAGGTCGACTTTCCGCATCCACTCGGACCTATGAAGCTGACAAACGAACCTTGCTCGATTTCCAAATTGACCTCGCTTAACGCTTCGGTCAACTGTCCCCGACGAACAAAACGTTTGCTGAGATTCTCCACGTTGATATAGGACAAGTTACTACCCCCTTTAAAGAATCAAGCCATTCATGCTAGACTTCCAGACTATGAGGGTTTGGACGAACGATAAACCCCCTCCCCTCGATGCATGCCGTCTATGAAATCCGGTTATCGAAATCATGCGGATGCTTGATTTTCGGCAGCACTCGTTCGATTTCAAATCGACAAAGCTCCTGCAAGGCTTTGGCCAGCTTTCTTGCGCTTTGCTGCATCATGATCTCCCCTTTTTCAGCACTCGCCTTCGTTGCATCCCCGGCAATCCCACTGTGTGAAATATCGCTCATCAACCAGGCAAAGCGAATTTTTCCTTCTAAAGTCAAATATTCAAGCTCGGTCACGTCCGGTATTTCAGATACCCGCAGCTCCTCATGAACCCAGCTTGGCTTAATCGCCATCAGCATCGAGGTCTCGATGTCCCCTCCGTGAATCCCGTATGCTTCCTCCTCCGCCGACACCAAGTCGCTTGCCGCATCCAAGCTGTGCGGATTGACGTAGAATACGGTCAAGCCCGTGGAAGCCCGAAGATCCCGAGCGGCCACATTAAGGAGATCAACGTTGCCTCCATGCGTATTAAAAAGGAGCAGTCGTCGAAATCCGTTTCTTTTCAAGCTGGCACCAATATCGTTCAACACGTGCATGAGCGTTGTTGACGACAACGAAAAGGTACCGGCAAAATCCAGGTGTTCATTGCTCTTTCCGTAGGGAACCGGAGGCAGAAGCCAGACGTTTGCTTCCTCTGGGAGCAACTCCATCGTCCGCGTCATTAAATCTTCACCTATGAGGGTATCCGTCATGACCGGCAGGTGCCAGCCATGCTGCTCGATAGCGCCGACCGGCAAAATGACAAGAGCGTCTTCCTTCTGAAGTTGCTTGATCTGGAGGGAAGTAAGTCGCGGTAAAAACCTCTCTTCCCACGCTTTACCTTGATATCTAAACATGCTACACACCCCTCTACATGTACTCATTTTTTTTGGCCTTCTGAATTTAAACGTAGTTTATATAAAATTCATTTGAGTTAAATATAGATTCCTGTAAAGGTAACGTCAATTTACATGACGTTTATTTTGTGAAAAAACCTAATCAAAGCTCATTTCATTATAGAAAATTACTAGTAAATCCATGTTTTCATCTAATTAATAACTCATAATGTTATATAAAGTAACATTTTAACTCTCATATCGTTGTAACACTTTCCGTTCCCTCATTTGGAGTAGGAGGAGGCTCAAGCAAATCGGACTCGGCGCCTTAGCTTGAAGGATACATATGGCGATAATTACGGGAAATTGGCCGCCATTAAGCATAAATACGACCCGACCAATTTCTTCCGGCATAATCATAATATCGATCCATTGCTTTAATGCTGCTCAGCATAACAAAAACTCCGCTTCTTCATCGAAGCGGAGTTTTTGTATATGGCATATATTCATTCCTTCATGATGACCACTTCCGGCTCAGGCATAAAGCCATAATGCCGGTGTATGGCCTCCGAGACGGTATCCTTCAAGTACAGAATATCGGCAGCCGTCGCCTGATCGGTATTCAGAATCATATTGCCGTGAAAGGGCGACACGACAGCCCCGCCGTGCGTGACCCCTTTTAATCCCAGCCTATCTACGAGAGCTCCGATGGAAGCGCCCGCTGCGTAGTTGTTTTTGAAGAAAGATCCGCACGAGCGGTACGTAAAGTGCCGATTGCCCATACGGTATCGTTCAATATCCAGCATAGGCTCAGGAATGACGACCCTTTCCGCCTGCAGCTCGCGTAATTCACGTGAGAAAAAGGAATAAAACGAAAACAAGGACGACAGCTTACCGTTCGACCCTTGATATTTAGCTAATAGGGCGCTTATAGCGCCTGAAATCGGCCCTTCATGCTCGGGTGCCGTGACTTCCGCCCCGACTATGATCCAGGGCTTATGCTGGAAAATCGATTGCTTATACGCAAACTGGCAGTCTTCGGCACGAATCTGCCGCAGCGACAATGACGGGTCGCTCAGATCGATATACGAGATCATGTCTACCTTATCACCGATTTGCTCCTTATAATACTTCGCATTCATATATATTCCCGCACCCAGACTGCCCGGCATCAAGTAGGTGAATGGAAACGCCGTCGGCCCTGAGATCAGCCCGAGAAGGGACAGCATCGAAAGCGGCAAGCCCGCTGTCGCGAACCAGCGTGACTCGTTTACCGTCAGGTCGGCCATGTTTTTTAACGAAACGTACAGCTTCCCCCGCTTCGGTCGATCGGGAAACAAGATGTTCGAGCCCATACCGAACACCACGCGCTCCATGCCGTACACAGCGCTCACTTCCAGAAGAGACACGAACTGCTCTACCGTTGCTGGCATCGCAAAATAATCCGCATATCCACCGATTCCGTATGAAGAATGTCCGGATAACCGTACATGACGCAGACACAGCTGATCAAAAAGCTCATACCGATCAATTGTCATCGTTCAGCAGCTCCTTTATTTCCTTGACGGCCGTCTCCCCAATCAAGTCCAGGCAAGCCGCTGCCGACCTCGCTAAAACCCGCTTCCCGTTTACCATCGCATATGGCACCGCCCTGCATACATGACACATCGACAGGCAATCGGTATGGAGTACGGCAACTTCGGGGTATTCCGCTTCCAGCTCCTCCAGCATGACGGCCGCCATAGCATTTCGCTGGCACACCTCGACGACGACTAGCCCCAATGACATCACCGTGAACCGCGCACGAACGTGATTTCATCGTGATGGCAATCGATCGACAAATCACGGTCATCCAAGTGCCAAACATCGTTTTCTTCGATGAAAAATGTGATCCAGTCCTTCTCACCCGATAGCGCCGGATAACGCGGATCGTCCCGCGTAATGCCGAACGCGAATGCATCTTCCCCGCCGCCGCTGTACCTGGCATAAATACGGATGTAATCTCCCTCGCGATAACCCCAATCCTTCCGGAAACAGTCCACGGCGGCATCTGTCACGATCAGCTTCAACTTATTTCCCTCCCCTAAGCAAGCATTCCTCGGTCTGCTTCAGATCGCGCACGCGCAGGCTGCTCATCCAGCAACACTGCGTTTACCCGCAATCAGTCGCATTTTTCCACTTTGCCCCTATAGGCGGCAGTCCGAAAGCTGGCTCCGCAGCCGCAAGAAAACTTGGCATTGGGATTGTCGATCGTAAAGCCTCCGCTCAGCCCCGAATCCTTGTAATCGATTTGTATGCCTTCCAGATACTCCACACTTGCATAGTCAATGACAACTTGAAATTCTCCCCATGTGATGGCTCGATCCCCTTCACCCAGCGTATCGTCAAAGCGAATGCTGTACGACAATCCGCTGCAACCGCCGTCACTCACGCCTACACGGAGAAAATAACGCTCAGAGTCAATATCCCTGATCATTTCGATAATTTTATCTGCTGCCGCATCGCTAATCTGAATCATGGCCGCAGCCTCCTCACTTGTCAATGTAATGGATTGTGTTACAATACTTTTTATAGCTCCTATTTCATTATGTTCCGGCTGCATCATGCAGCTCTCAATTAAGGTGGTGACCCCTTGCAGCCCAATGCCGATTTATCGACCCGTGATACGATTCTACATTTACTCAAAACCAATGATGAGCTTACCGCCAAAGAACTGACGGATCGGCTCGATATTACGTCCATAGCCGTACGCCGTCATATCGACGCCCTGGAACGCGACGGATTAATCGAACCAAGAACTATACGGCAGCCGATGGGCAGGCCGACCGCCGCATACCATCTGACCGAACGCGCGGACGAGCTATTTCCCAAGAAATATAACACCGTCGCCCTCGACTTGCTCGGCGAGCTGGCCAAGGAATCAGGCGAGAATAAGGTCGAGCGCTTGTTTGAACTCCGCAAAGAAACGTTGTACAAGAAGTATGCCGGCATGATGGAAGACAAAGACTTTCCAGATAAAGTATCCGCGCTGGCCGACATCCAGAACGAGAACGGCTACATGGTCGAATTGCAGCAAAATAGCGAGAACGAATACGTGTTGATTGAGCATAACTGCCCGATCTCGCAACTCGCGCATCAGTACAACCATGCCTGCCGCTGTGAATTGCGTTTGTTCGAGTCCTTGCTGGATGCAGATATCTCCTGTCCGGAATGCTTGACCAAGGGCGGCAAAAAATGCGTATATCGGATTCGCCGTCGCGACCCTCAATCCTAGATTGGGGGTCCTTTTTACACTTAATAAACTATAATGTTTATTTAATATCATTATTTGATTTTATTAGCCATTTGTCAACTGCTAAGATCAAGATTGCTGCATCCGGACTAACCGAAGAACGACAAAAAATGCGGCATGCATGCTCTTACGAGCTGCTGCCGCACCTCCCTCACAAGGCCGCTTTTCGCTTCCTCTATTTACCCGCATCATGGAAACCCGATCAGCTTCTCTTCCTGCGCGTCATCACATCGAAGATAACCGCTGCGGCCAGTACGCCGCCCCGAATCATATATTGATAGGAAATTCCGACGCCGAGCAAATTCATCCCGCTAGTTAGGGATGCCATAACAATCGCACCGATAATCGAGCCTGTCACCTTGCCGACGCCTCCTGCTGCGGATACGCCACCAACATACGCCGCTGCGATGGCGTCAAGCTCGAACAACGTACCCGCAGTCGTCGAAGCGGATTGCATGCGGGAGGTAAACAGAATGCCGGACAGCGCCGACATTAAGCCCATGGAACCGAATACGATGTACGTAATTTTTTTGACGTTGATCCCGCTGAGATGCGCCGCTTCCGGGTTGCTCCCCACCGCGTAGATATGTCTGCCGAGCACCGTTTTCGTCGTGATGAAGTGATAGATGACGACCACGGCCAGCATGATGATGACGGTCCAGGAAAAGCCGTTATAGCCCGCGATAATCCAGGTGAAATAAGCGATAATGACCGAAACGAACACGACTTTTAACGCGAAAATGCTTTTGGACACGACTTCAAAGTTGTACTGGAGCTTGTTTTTGCGCTTGGAAAACTCACTATAAATATAGAACAGAATCATGCATAAGCCGAGAATCAAGGAAAGCAGATTCAGGCCGAAGACCTTGGTGATCGCAGGAATATATCCGTTGCCAATGGCGTTAAAGCTCTCATCCTTAATGCTGATTGTCCCTGTCTTCTCCGTGACATTCAGCAGTGCGCCTCTAAAAACCAGCATCCCGGCGAGGGAAGCGACGAAGGACGGGATACCGATGGAGGCGACCAGCACACCGCTGAACATCCCGATGACGATGCCGATCACGAGAATAATCGGAATTACGACATAGAACGGTACGCCTGCCTGCGTCAGCAAAATCGCAGCGACCGCCCCCATGAATCCGGCCGCGAATCCGACAGACAGGTCGATATGCCGAATGACGATTACGAGGGTCATGCCGACGGCGAGTACGGCAATATATCCGGTCGCATCCAGCAAGTTGCTGATGTTACGAGAGGACATGAACAGTCCGCCCGTCATGATCTGAAAGGTGAGTACGATGACGAACAAGGCGATATACATTCCGTACTCTCGAATATTTACTTTGATTAACGACTTCGCATCATTGACAAAATTCATAGGTGCTCCTCCTATTGTGTAGCAAAGTGCATGATTTTTTCCTGATCGGCCTCGTCTATCGACATTTCGCCTTTGATTGCGCCTTCGGCCATCACATAGACGCGGTCGCTCATCCCGAGCACTTCGCCTAGCTCAGAGGAGATCATAATGATGCTCATGCCTTCGCTGATCAATTGATTCATGATCGTATAGATTTCAAACTTGGCTCCTACATCGATACCTCGCGTCGGTTCATCGAGGATGAGCAGCTTAGGCCCAACGAACAGCCACTTGCCCAGGGATACCTTCTGTTGATTGCCACCGCTCAGATTGCCGACGATTTGCTCAACGGAAGGCGTCTTAATGTTCATCGATTGTTTGTATTTGTTCGCGATCTTGATTTCCTCATTCTCATTAATAACTCCTTTAGAGGAAAGGCCTTGCAAATTCGCGACGGACACATTGTTCTTAATGTCTTGGATCAAAAACAGCCCGTCGCCCTTCCGGTCTTCGGTCACATAGGCGATGCCCGCTTTAATCGCATCGTTCGGATGCTTGAACGATACCTGATTGCCCTCCAACAACAACTCGCCTTGCAATTTATAAGACTTCGGATTGCCGAAGATGCTTTGCGCGAGCTCCGTTCGCCCAGAGCCCATCAAGCCGGCAATACCGACGATTTCGCCTTTTTGAACGTGAAGATTGACTTCCTTTACGACTGACCTTCCTAGTTGCGGATCGTAGGCCGACCAGTTTCGAATCTCGAGAATAGGGTCTCCGAAGCTTTTGTTTGGTCTCTTCGGATAAATATCCTCGATCTCACGACCGACCATATTTTTTATAATCACGCCCTCAGACACTTCGCCCTTGCTTGCATCCAGCGTGCAGATCGTACGTCCGTCGCGAAGTACAGTCGCTTTATCCGCAATTGAGATGACTTCCTTCAGCTTGTGTGAAATCATAATGCAGGTGATACCTTGCTTCTTCAGCTCCCGCAGCAGCTCGAGCAAATTTTCGCTGTCATTCTCATTCAGCGCCGCCGTCGGCTCATCGAGAATGAGCAGCTTGACGTTTTTGCTTAATGCTTTGGCGATCTCGACAAGCTGCTGCTTGCCCACACCCAAATCTTTAATTAGCATTTCGGGATTGATGTTCAGCTTGACCTTGTCCAGCAAGTGCATCGCTTGTACGATCGTTTGATTCCAGTCTATGATTGAGCCGCGTTTCACTTCATTGCCGGCGAAGATATTCTCGTATACGGTGAGATCCGGGAACAGCGCTAGCTCCTGATAGATGATGGCGATGCCCGTCTTGACGCTGTCGCTTATTTTATTGAATTGCTGTACGATGCCTTCGAACACGATGTCACCCTCATACGCGCCATAAGGGTATACGCCGCTAAGCACCTTCATTAACGTGGACTTTCCTGCGCCATTCTCTCCGATCAAGCAGTGAATCTCGCCTTTTTTCACCTTGAAGTTAACATTGGACAACGCTTTAACGCCCGGAAATGCTTTGGAAATTCCATTCATCTCTAATATGTAATCGCTCATCGGTCACACTCCTTAATCACACAACTCTTACGATTGCAGAATAGTGATAGACGAATCTATCACTATCCCGCAAAGGCTATGTTCGTATAAGCTTATCGCTTATAGTCCGGTGAAATCTTTCGTTTCGTAATATTTAGAATCAATGAGTTCTTTTTTGACATTGCCCTTGTCAACGACGATAACGTTCGTTTGCTTGGCTTTGACATCGATCTTGCCGTTGTTGTAAGAGCCGGTCGTTTCCGGCGACTTGCCGTCGAGGATGGCAACCGCCATGCCCATTGCGTCTTTGACGAGCGTACGAACGTCTTTGAATACGGTCATCGATTGCTTGCCGTCAATCACATATTGGATCGAAGCCTTCTCGGCATCCTGACCCGTTACGACAAAGCTCTTAACCGCGCTGTCCGATTTGAAGACGTCTGCGATCGCCCGAGCCGTGCCATCATTCGGCGCAAGGATCGCTACTTCGCCCTTCAAGCTCCCGGAAGCAGCCGTCAAGTGCGTTTGAGCTTTGTTTTTCGCTTCGTTTGCATCCCAGTTCGTCGTCACTTGGCCGATAATTTTACTCAATTGCTCGCGTGTCAATTCAGCTTGATCCTTCAATGCAATCGCTTCGCTGGAGTTTGCGATGACGAAGGTGCCGTCGGCAATTTTCGGTTGAAGCACTTTCCAAGCGCCTTGGAAGAACAGGAACGCATTGTTGTCGGAAGCAGCTCCTGCGTACAAGTAGAGCGGTTTGCCGGGGCCTTTCACATGATCAACCAAGTATTTCGCTTGCGCTGCGCCTACAGCGACGCTGTCAAACGTAACATAGTAATCAACGGCATCCGTTTTCGTAATCAAGCGGTCATAGGAAATGACCTTGATGCCTTCCTTCTTGGCGGCTTCGACAGCCGATGCAGCTGCATCTCCGTCTTGAGGGCAGATGATCAGAACTTTGATTCCTTTGTTAATGAGCGTCTCGACGTTCTCTTTTTCCTTAGCGGGGGAGCCTTGGCTGAACAAAATCTCGGTCGTATATTTCGTACCGCTAAGCGCATCCTTGAATCTTTGCTCATCCTGTACCCATCTTGGCTCGTCCTTGGTCGGCAATACGATTCCGACGCTGATTTTGTTGCCGGTCTGGCTGCAGGCCGCAACAACAACCGTCAGCATCATGACTACGAGCATAAGCGCAATCGATTTGAAGCTTTTCTTCATTTTTCTTACCCCTCCCGGAATGGTTCATTGATTTCAAACTAACTTTAACACAGCTCATGATCCATGTAAGCGCTATACAATAGCACACTTTTAACATCATCTGTAATTTTTTACACTTTTGTCGAGAAGGACGATGTGAACCGGATTCACTGAAAAATAAAGAGTCCTTATCCCAGGAAAATCCAGGATAAGGACTCTTCACCCCTTTTAATTTTGTACTTTCGACTCCTTGACGTTCCGATAGACGTCTTCTCTGGCATGGAAGCCGTCGGCGATGATCGTCTCGTCTATATTGAGCAGGTTAACGGGAATGGGAGACAGTAGAACGGACGGCACTTCGATCTTTCCGTTATTCACTTTTCTGTCGGCGTTGACATTTTCGCCTTTCGCCAGCTTGACTGCCAGCTCGGCGGCCTTCTCGGCCAACGATTGAATCGGCTTGTACACGGTCATCGTCTGTGTGCCCTCGACAACCCGCTGTGCCGCTGCAAGATCGGCATCTTGTCCGGCAACGGGAATGCGGCCCGCGAGCTGCTGCTCCGCCAGCGCTTGAACGATGCCGCCCGCCGTTGCGTCATTGGCGCAAATGATCGCATCGATCTGGTTGTTATTGGCGCTGAGCGCCGCTTTCATGTTGGCCAGTGCGTTGACCGGCGTCCAATCCTCCGTCCATTGATCGAACACGATCGTAATTTCTCCTTTGTCGATTAACGGCTGAAGCACATTGAAGACGCCCTTCTTGTACAGATGGGCGTTATTGTCCGTATCCGCCCCTCCGATATATACGTATTTCCCCTTGGGCACCAGCTTCGTAATCGCTTGAGCCTGCAGTTCTCCAACCCTTTCGTTGTCAAAGGAAACGTACAGATCTAGATCGGAGTTTTTAATAAGACGGTCGTAGGCAAGCACTTTAATGCCGGTCGAATGCGCCTTCTTGACGATCGCAGCCATCGCCTCGGAATTGTGCGGCACGATGACGAGTATGTCGACGCCTTCGCCAATAAACGTTTCCGCTTGCGAGAGCTGCTTGGCGTCGTCGCCGTTAGCAGCCAAAATCTTGACTTCTGCACCTAACGCCTCGCCCGCTGCCTTGAACAGATCCCTGTCCTTCAGCCATCTTTCCTCCAGCAGCGTGTCCATCGAAAAGCCGATTTTAATCTTTTTGGAATCCGCTGGCGGCCGCTCGCCTCCACCCTCTGTCTTCTCGCCCGTAACCGTCGATGCCGGTTTGGCAGCGTGTGGCGACTGTGTGCCTTGGCCGTTCATTCCGCCGCCGAAGCAGCCTGACAATACAGTCAATAGCAAAACTGCAAGTGCGATGATTCCGCTAAGTTTAACCGCCTGTTTCATTGGCTTCTCTCCTCTCTCGCTATGATGCTGGGGAATCGGCTATCAGCCCTTCTTGCCGAGGAGCGTCCTTCTATACTCGGTCGGCGAGACGTCGCACATCTTCTTGAACACTTTGCTGAAATAGTTCGGATCGTGATAGCCGATCTCGAACGTAATTTCCTTCAAGCTTTTGTCGGGATCGCCCATCAGCTTCTTCGCTCTCTCGATGCGGCATTCGGTCAAAAAGTCGATATAGTTGATGCCAAGCTGCTCCTTGAACATTTTGCTAATGTAAAAAGGGCTTAAATTCACCTTCTGTCCGATTAACTCCAGCGACATATCTTCCTGAGAATTCTCCACGATATACTGCTTGATCTGATGGATCGTATCCGGCTCCACCTGGTCATAATGCTCCACGTACGACTGCCGCATCCGGTCAAGCAGCAGACCCGATTCGGCGAGAAGCTGCCGATAATCCTGCGCCTGGAATGAGAAAACCGAAGTCTGTGTTTCGACGCCCATTTCCGCCAGCACCCGCGCGGCTAGCCAAAGCAGCTCCAGCACGCGCTGCTGCGCCAGCAGCATATCCGCACCTTCGTTCTCGTAACGCCGAACAAAATCGATCACATCGGTTCGAACCTGCTCCCATTGCCCCTGCCGAATATGCTCGAAGTACTGCTTTTCCAGCTGCTTGATCGGATATCCGTCACGGGCGGAGGCCATTATGGGCGTATCGGCATAGAACCGGTATTTGACCGGAAGTGCCGTATCCGTCGAGGCGATCAGCGCCTCCTGGTAGGACTGTCGAATTTGCTCCAGTGATTCGCATGCGTTTCCGATGCCGACAAACCAGCCCGGACCCGGATTGGACTTTGCAACGGTGAGCAAATCGCGCGCGAGCGAAGTGGCTTGCGCACGGAATGACTGGTCGGCATTTCGAAAGACGATAATCGGAATTTGCCGGCCATAAAGCGCGCCGACCCATCCGCTTCCTGTTCTTCGTATGCTCTCTTTGACCTCCGCATAGCAGCTTTCCGACTCTAGTGGCAGCATGACGATCATGACGAATTTCTCTCTCGTCATCTTCGTACCGAGCAGCCCGACAAGCTCGTCCAGATGCACCTCGTGTACATGATCGAATAGCAGCTGCGTCACGATATCCGTTTCGATGAGCCTCATGGCTTTTTGCAGCACGGCCTGCTGAAGCTTGCTCGTCTGGAGCGAGATTCGCTCCTCTTCGATCTGCTTCAGCACCTTCCCGACCGCCTCCACGATTTCGCTCACTTTGCTTGGCTTTAATATATAATCCTTTACGCCCAGTTTGATCGCTTGGATGGCGAATTCGAACGTATCGAGCGCCGTCACCATGATGAATTTGATGCCGGGATGATTCCCGCTAATGTGTTCGATGGCTTCAAGCCCATTTATCCCGGGCATCTTAATATCCATAAAGATCAAATCTGGCCGGAACTCTTCCGCCATCTGGATGGATATTTTTCCATTTCTAGCCTGCTTGATCGCAAGGCCGGCAAAGTTGTTCTGCAAAATCGCTTGCAAGCCATCTCGCTCCGTCTGCTCGTCATCCACGATGAGAAGCTTGATCATAGGTTTCCGTTCTCCTTGTTTTCGGTATTTTCAATAGGATCTTCGTACCGCGGCCAGCTCCGCTGCTGATTTCGATAATATCCTCGCGGCCGTAAAAGAGCCGAAGCCGCCTGATGACATTACTGAGCCCTATGCCAGTCGAATGCCCTTCCGTTTCGACACTCTTTTCCTCCAAAATCTCCTTGATCTTCTGATCCGACATTCCTTTCCCGTCATCCTCGATTTCAATCGTTACCATCTCGCCTCCATCCCGCACACGGAACCAAATCGTACCGCCTTCCTCCTCCGGTTCAACGGCATGAATAACGGCATTCTCTACGATCGGCTGAAACGTAAGGCCGGGCAGCTGCACGTTCAGGCACGCTTCTTCGATATGCTCTTCGAATCGCAGCCGATCAGCAAATCGCGCTTTTTGGATGTCCATATACTGCCGCAGCACTTCGACTTCCTGATAGAGCGCAACCGATCTGTCCAGCCGCTTTAAGTTGTAGCGGAGCAGCCCGGCGACGCTCGCCAGCAGATTGCTCGTTTCTTCAGAGCCTTCCAGGTACGCTTTCTTTGAGAGCGTATTTAGCGTATTGAATAAAAAGTGCGGATTAATCTGGCTTTGCAGGCTGCGAAGCTGGCTTTCCTGAAGCAGCAGCTTGTTTTGCTGCAGCTCGTTCTCAAGCTGCGCCGTCTGCTGAATTTCCGAGATCAGGTTATTGATATTGATCCGCATGCGATCGAACATTTTGGCGAGAAAGGCAATTTCATCGTTGGACTCTACCTCGATCTGCAAATCAAAACGCCCTTTGGATAATTCTTTGGCCGCTTGCGTCAGCTTCAGCACCGGCCTTGTAATACTGATCGAGAACCAATAGGTGAACAGAAGCAGAAGAAAAGTAATGAGCAGCAGCAGCCAAATACCAAGCTTGTTGAGCCCTTCAGACTGCTCAATAATTCCGCGATAGAAGCGATCATACGTTTTCAAGTCGGTGTCGAGCAGCGTCAGCGTAATTTCGGATATATACTTGGATATCCGGCTCGCTTCCAGAAAAGCTTTATTCGAATCCTCGGTTTCCTTCTCCGATTGGAATAGGAGCGACCGGTCCGTCGTTTCGATGAAACTGTCAATGAGGTTCATATAGTTGGTAAGCGCAAAGTCGTTATCCATATTCCGCAAATGGAAAACTTCGAATTTCGCTTTGCGTACCTGCTCCTTGCTTAGATTCACTTGCTCCAAATTCACATGGGTCGGAGCAAGCAAATAGTTGTAAAGCGCCGTTACCGCCTGTTGGCTTGCGCTTGTCACTTCGTTCATGAGCAAATAACGCTGCAGGATGTCATTGTATTGATTTTGCGTTTTTTGGTTGTAGTAGGTAAGTAGGATCCAAATCACCACCATGATGAATAGAACGATAGCGGCCAACGTCCATATTTTCTTCTGGATACCATTCATCGCACATCCGTCGCCTTTAACATTTGAATTTCCGTAAAATAACCGTCTGGATGTAGAGGAATCGTCTCTCCGTTCAGCCACTCGATCATTAATTTCACGCTCTGCCGTCCCATCTGCTCGGGAGACTGCTGGATGATGCCGCTCAGCCTGCCTTTCTTCAGCAGCGACAACGTTTCCGTCCCGTCATCGAACGAATAAATGTGGTACAGCTTCACTTGCGAGCGCCTGCCGATTTCCTGAATCATCGCGCCTGCAATGTTCGCATTGACAGCGACGAAAGCATCCACGTTCGGCAAGCGGTTCATCAAACCCTGTGTTGTAGCGATGACCTGCTCTCGCGCGTCCGGTGTAACCGCATACTCCGTTTGGATGTCCGGATAACCGTCAAGCAAATTCCGAATGCCCTTCAGCCGCTGCTTCTGATAATACTCCTCGCGATTGTCTCCGATCATGATCACCCTGCCCGACTTTCCCAGGTCGGACAGAAGCTGCCTCGCGATCATTTGCCCGGCCAAGTATTGATCGGAGCCGACGTATGTTCTTCTTTGGCTTTCCACCATGGGAACGTCATTCGCTACGGTAATGATCGGAATGCCATAGAAAGCGGCTTTAATTTTCGTCAAGCTTTTAAAATCGTCCGTGTCGAGTCCTTGCACGATAATCCCGTCCACTTTGGAATGGATGGCAATTTCAATCCTTTTCAAAAAATCTTCCTGATTTTTGCCGTAGCTTCCCCATACCTCCATACTCGCATCATTCTTCTTCGCTTCGTCGAGCGCTCCGACCCCAACCTTCTCCCAGAACGGCGTATCCAGCTCCTGCGTAATCAGCACGAGCCGATGCTTCGCTTGATTGTCAGCGGATATACGCGGCAGCTGCCAGTCGGAGCGAAACACTTTATCGGCGGATTCGATGGTAAAATAAAGTAAGACAGCGCATACAATACCAATCATATAAATAAATATTTTCCGCACATGGAAGCTCTCCGTTTCCCTAGTAAGCTACTCCCATCGTATCATCCGCCTGCGGAATGTTCAATTAGATTCGCCTTCGATTGCGCAAATAAAAACACGTGTGGCCCTCTGTAAGCTTAGAATTATCGGTCATTTATTTAAGTGTTTGATTCCGTTTAATGACTTATAATGAAAGACATCACATACACATCGCAATGAGGGGTGGGGTTCATGAGTACCATCATAAACAGGATTTTGAAACAAATTGGCGATCCAGAATTATTAGATAAACTCCTGTCCCTGTCCAAAGCAGACTTAAATTCTCTACTTCTAGAGCTTTTTGAAAAACAAACGGAAAAACTTACTCCTGCGGATGTCTTAAAGACATTTCAATCAAACCGATTTTCTACGCAAAGCGAGGTTAATCCAGCTAAATTTCATGCCTTAGAAACACAACTATTAGCGGCAGCGAAGGAAATGGATATAGAAACTGTTCTACTTTCGCCATCTGCTCCTCTTGGTAGTTGTAGTGCTTTTGGATGCGTAGACCAGTACAATGTGGTAAGTGCATTACGGGGTACTGAAACTCTTTCTGATCCCTCCAATATGTTGGCCATTATTATGGCAGACAAATTAAAGAGAAGGATAGAAAATAATACTCCCCCTTTGCACTATGCTACAACTGCAAGAGTTATTAGAGCGCAAGCATTTTCCGGGAAAGGATTTTCTGCTCATTTTGGTCTATTTTGTTTGGTATCTTCGGGTAAAGATAGCGGTTCTTACATCTGCGAAAAAGAACTATGGATAAAGCACTTGCTTTTCTACAAAGAGTTACTCCATGAACATTACAACGCAAAACTATCGATTGTTTTGCGAAAAAGAGGCGGTTATACGGACGGCGATTGTTTCTTCACCCGTATGACCGAACTAGTGAAAATTACGCTGCCTGACACACAGCTTACTCTTGACTATGACACCGAGGACAATAAGTATTATCAAGGTATCAATTTCAAGATATATATGGAAACTGATGATGAAAAAATAGAAATTGGCGATGGTGGAATTGTGGACTGGATGAATCAAATGCTCGGAAGCAAAAAGGAACGATGCTTGATCAGCGGCATCGGACTAGATCGACTGCTTATGTTGGGTGTATAAACCGCAAGCTGGTTGTAGGCAAGATGGTTTTGATTACGATGCCTTGCCGATCATACGTGGCGGGGAGAAGCAGAGCCTTCCACAAAAAGAATTTTACCTGCTGTACAAGCTGCTGTCTTTCCGGACCGTATCTTAACCCGCATCCAGCTGATGGACGAAATCTGGGGATGCAAAGCGAAAGGACGGATACCACGATCAATGTGCATATCAACCGCCTGCGGAAGCGGTTTGAAGGGTATCCCGAATTTAACTGGTGTCCGTCCGCGGCCTCGGGTATAAGGCGGTGCTGAATCTATGAAGAGATTGGAGCATATGGATCAAAGAAAAAAACAACCTTGTCCGTGTTATTATGAACTGTAACCTTAACTATGGACAGTTTTGAAAAACGGTTACTATAGTCTTAAGCAGTTAGGAGATGACTTCTGAATTCATCGAGGCAACTGAAAAAGTTCATATCATAAAACAGGTACTCTTTCACGATGTTCGAGAAAGAGTACCTGTTTTATCATTCTAGGTGGGTCTGTAAAATAGAACGTGGAACCTTTGAAATCGAGAAAAGTTGGGCATACTGACATCATAGAAAACTTGATTCGGAGGAAACCAAGATGACCGAGAAATTTTGGACCAAAAAAGATATTCGTGCTTTTGTCGATGAACACAAGTTCCAATCCGTGGAACACATTCAAGCGACGCTGAAGGACATGTTCAAAGATGTACTGGAGGAAGCGTTGAAAGCAGAATTGGATACTCAGCTCGACTATGCGCGCTACGACCAGAACAAAGCCACAAAGAACAGCCGCAACGGCTACGGGAAAAAGACCGTGCATACCGAGTATGGCGATATGGAGATTCAGGTGCCGCGGGACCGACTGGGTGAGTTTAATCCCGTCGTGATCAAGAAGAATCAAACCAACGTAACCGGGATTGAAGACCAGGTCGTCGCCCTGTACGCGAAAGGTGTCAGCACCCGCGACATTCAGGATCATCTGCAGAACCTGTACGGGATTGAAGTTTCACCAACTCTCATTTCTAATATAACCAATAAAATCGTACCGCTCATCAAGGAATGGCAGAGTCGGCCGCTTCAACCGGTTTATGCGGTCGTCTTTCTCGATGCAATTCACTTCAAAGTCAAGCATGACGGGGCCATTGTGAACAAGGCGGCCTATATGGTCATTGGGGTTGATCTGGATGGCAACAAAGATGTGCTGGGCATCTGGATTGGCGAGAACGAATCGGCCAAGTTCTGGCTAAGCGTCTTGAATGAGCTCAAAAACCGAGGCGTCCAAGACATCCTGCTCGTCTGCGTGGACAACCTGACCGGCTTCAGCCAGGCGATTAGCGCCAGCTTTCCGAAAACGGATATCCAAAAGTGCATCATACACCAAATTGGCAGTTCTACACGCTATGTGTCCTACAAAGATCTGAAACGAGTCACGGCTGATCTCAAGCCGATCTACAAAGCACCGACGGAGGAAGCTGCGAGGGCGGAACTAGATCGGTTTGAGGAAGAATGGGGAACGAAATACCCGTTACTCGTGAAGTCATGGCGACAGAATTGGGAGGAGCTCTCGACCTTCTTTGCTTATCCGCCGGAGTTGCGCAAGCTCATCTACACGACCAATATGATCGAGGGCTACCATCGGCAGCTGCGGAAGGTCACCAAGGGTAAAAGCATCTTTCCGACCGATGAATCGCTGCTGAAGATGCTGTACCTGGCGACCATGGATGTACTGCGGAAATGGACAGGGCGGGTGCAGAACTGGGGCCAAATTCTGCTGCAGCTCACGGTATTTTATCCGGAGCGCGTCTAAGTGCGCTAAGCAGCTTGATACGGAGGGGGCGGGCCTGATAGGCTGATCGCCGGAGCGAAAAGGGCCCACAGCCTCCTTCCCCCATCGCGGGTGCATCGGGCCCGCCAGAGGCTCCGGGTCAAGCTGCGGCTCGCTGTTTGCTAGATTCTGCTTTCAAAGGTTACACTTTTTAATTGACAGTCTCCGGCAAAGTGTAATTTTGGATTTTATAGAAAGAAAACCACTCCACGAGGTGGCTCCAATGAATAAAAATACGTTCTAGTTATTCAATGACCATTTCCTGTTAACGTGTATTTTCCGCGAAAAAATCATCTAGTAACTCATAGAACCTATCGAAAGCATCATTGTCGTTGCTTGAGAAAAAAGTAATCAGTTCAGCCCAACTATGAGTTGTATTTATATTATATCGCCGTTGAATATATCCTTGAAATTCAGAAAGAAAAAAATAATTAGGTTCTTTATTTACTTCGTTATGATAGGCTATGTAACCATTCAGATATGCCTGGAGTAGATGTAAAGATTTTTTCCCGATATACATACCAGGTCTTTGTTTCACTTCTTGGATTTTTTTATATAATATATCCACACTTATCCTCCTTATTTTATACTTGTTCTAGTAATAGTCCTATTACCAACACCATAGAAATCGTTTAACCAATCTTGATAAGATATACCATTGGTATGAATATTATCGTAAACCTTATCTTCATACAATATTCCTGTATGGTATCCATTTTGACTAATAGCTTCAGTCCCGTAAGTATCACTTACTATGAAACCTTTTGAATCGTATTTTATGGATACCTGTTCCCCACTCAGACCTTTTTTCGCCAAATAAGATTTCATATCATTTGCAGCCTCAGCGCATTGACAGTTTCCGTATTTACCCGCAATTGCAGATAGTGTCTTTCCCGAAGAACTTTGTAGTATCGTAAAAGTCTTACGTCTGTTGAACAATTAGCCGATTTTACTCCATTTGGAATCGTAATCGAAACCTCTAACATCAACTCTTGGCTGGATAACTTCTAGCCCAATTGATCCAAATGGATGGTTAATGGAGCTAAAGGTTTAGGGCCTGGAAGTGAATTTTTCTTGCTAGTGTCCGTCTATTGTCATACGTTGATGGCTTGTACAATTGCTTGATTTCTGAAGCCGTAAGCGTCTTTTTCAATAGATTAAATCCCATCGTACTTTCAATCTGATGAATACTGTAAGGTTGCGATTTCAGCCAGCCTAACGTTACGCCTTCAACGGGTGCTGTGAATTGAACATGCTTGAGTACAGAGCCTGTCATATTCGTAAAGAATGATCGTGTCAGCAATTCAATGGCTCTGCGCTTGGGTGAGAATTTTCTGAGTTCCTTGTGACTCGGTCGAATTTCCATACGCAGAAGCCCCTCTGCCTGTTCGATGATTTCATGCCCCTCCTTCGTATCCCTACATTGCTTCTGCTTATCGTAAAACATCACCTCTCTGTTCTTATTTTTATGCCCAGCCGTTTCCAGATGCCCATAGGTGTATGGTTTCATGAACGGAACACTCATTCGTTGGATTTCTGCGAGATAATCACTCACCTGATTCCCCACCTTAAAATTCCAACAAACATCTAGCCGTTTTTCTACTTACCAATCCGCCGCGCTAACTTCGATTTGAAATAATTCAATCATGCGTTCTTGTAACCTTTTGAAAAAGAGCGGAATATCCTTTTCTTGAAGGAGCGTTACATTGTTTCCATAGAGAAACTTGGGGATCGAAACTTGCAAAACGAGGGTTCTGCTGTTGTCGTAGTAATGAATATATGGGATTTGTTCATCTTTCATTTTATAAGTTGTTTTCAGTAATCCTGTTGATTTGTCCAAATATGTAGTAGATTCATGAGGTATGGAATTTAACTCAGGATAAACAGGGGATACTTTCATTTTTATGGTATCAAACAATAGGCATACTCTCCTTCCAAAATATTGGGCTACTTTCGATATGTTATAAGAAGCTTGGCTATAATTGATGTAATTTAGAGGTTGATTGTCTCCTTTCAAGAGCAATTTACCAAAATCGGATTTTAAAAGTCAATCTTTCGGGAAATTTTTTTAATGTTGCTTTGTAAGAACTTTGCTCATTAGAGCCTTTTAGTTAGTTATGGATGTATTTCTTCAGCAACAAATACAGTAGCAACAATGATTAATTAAGAAAAACCACAACACGAGGTGGATCTGTAACCCCTAAGAGATCACTTTTTTCAAGTGTCCATCTTATGGGTTACAGTTCAAGTCGCATTGTGGTTTCTCGTCATACTATCTTTGGAACTGTCGATAGCGTATCAATAGAATTTCATTGTCATCGTGAGGAATGAAGTCTACCCAGTACGTTTCGTACTCAGTAGTAATATATTCACGATTATTATAGCACATCATCGAATCTTTAATGAGAGTTTCAGTGGGAATTCCATATTTTATCAATACATCTTTTAATGCATTTAACATTGATTCATCAGGATTCTGGAAATCTATACTAAAAAGCTCAAGGTCCCCAACTATATCGCAAGAAAATGCACTCTGTTTTTCTAATTCATAAAACTCAAAGCCTTCACTGGGGTTATGTCTTTCGTCAACTGAAATTCCATACTTTTCTGCTATTTCAAAGAAATCCGTAATATCAGGAAATTTTTTTCTTATCATTGAATACTACCTCCGTAGCATTAAAATTAAGTAACTTATGAAGATATATACATTAAATTGCAGGAATAGGAATCGCAGGTAGGCCAGGAATAGGTATGGTTGGAAATAGCTCCTGCCACCAAGATTTACTGCCATTTATAGACTGATCGAGCATTTTCAAATAATCATTTACTTCACTCTTTGCTTCCGTAATTGGAACAAATACCTCTTTTCCGTTTTTCTCCTTTCTGTAAAAAGAGTAAATCGCTTCACCAGCATTCGGGTATTCTATTTTCATCTCAATTTGCCCCATTATAGGAATACCAGTCATTTTGTTGAGTTTATGACCTTCTTTGTAGTTCCCATCAGTTTTATACAAGGCTAGTTGAGGTTTCGGATCTTTACCATTAACCGGTTGACCTCCCATGCTTCTAAAGTTGAATTAACAACTACATCAGCTTCATAGGTTTTATACCGACCAAGCATATTTTTTTTGTTTTAGAAGTTATACTTTGCTCAAGAGTAGTAGCAAGACCACTTTCTTCCAACTGCTTTGAGGTATGAAGTTGTGCTATTTCATGAAATGCTAAGAAAATGTTATTCTTATTTTCCTGATATACAAGATTACTTATTATGCTTGAATTAAATGCCCCTGAGCATAGCCGAATATGTTCTCAAATCAGGAACTTTCATATGCCCACTGGGATCACTGTACCTCAGCGGATTATTCTCCACATACGTATCAAATTCAAACTCAGCGGATTGGCAATATCCCCTTCATACGTATCCTCATTAATAAACCGTCCTATGCTTGGATCATACCATCTGGCTCGCAAATACTGCAATCCGGTGCTGCTATCCCAATACTCTCCGCTATAACGGAATGGTTGTTGAACTTGCTCCTGAGTAGTTAATGGATTTCCCCAAATATCATACGTATAGGTATTCACTACCTGTCCCGCTGCATTCACAAGCCCTACCACATCACCATGTCCATTATGCATGTAATATGTTTTTGTGCCTGCTGCATCTACCCGTGCAACGAGTCGATTTCCTCGAATATAACTGGCCTTGCGCGTCACTACACTTCCAACTACCTGGCCCTCAGCTATAATATTTGATCCATCATAGTAATAACGCGTCGTGTTCCCATTCTCACTTCGCTCAGTCAGAAGGCCGTCACCATTGTACTTGTAGCTTACTGAATTTCCTTGACCTCCCTTTACCATTGTCAAGCGATTTTTTTTATCATACGTAAAGCTTTGATCCGTCAGCATCATCGGCTTCATACTCTGCAAAGTTTGAAGGCTGCAGCGGCTGTCATACGTATAATTTTCCTGGTACTCGCTAGAGGTTTGAATCCGGCTTAACTTATCGTACACAAAACTCTGCGATTGGCCGTCTTGCACTCGCAATGTCTGGTTACCTTTAAGATTGTTCGTGTATTGATAGTTATGCAATGTCCCTTTGCCCGTCTGTACATGGATTAACGTACTTTTAAGTCCCTCATAGGTCCAGGTCCATGTACTTGTCAAACCTTGCAACAACTGAACGGTGGCGGGCAGGTTGTTCTGTTTGCATAAATAGGTCGCATCCCACTGAGCTGGATTCGTCCCCACCTTCTCCAAACGATTAGATTTATTTAGTACATCGAATTAACGCGGAGAAGGAATAAGTAGTAAACATAAAAAAATAGCCTGTCGAGGATTTTCTCAACAGGCTACGGGTGTAAGCTCTACACTTGTAGAACGTACACTCCCTTTCAATAATCTCGATGGATCTCCTTTTCGTTGCTTCGCTTACTTACCGTATGAACCCGCAACGAATGATGCTTAGTCATGTGCCAATAACTCGCGACGGATTTCAAATTCTCCGGCGATCGCATCGATGAGCAATCGTGCGGTAAACTCAACATCGCCATAAGTATTGATCAGCGTATCGATAGGTGCCTCATACTCTTTATGAACAAAGGGATGGAAATGGGACACGAAAATCACCGGAGTCCCCAATCTCATCCATCCGCCCATCATGTTCCGGGCAACCTCGTCATGCAGGCGAGCCACATTAAGGCCATAATCCTGACGGCTGCCTATGGAGCAGAGGATCAGATCATAGGTTCCAGATATCGCCGCATGGAATAGCTTGTCCGGCCCCGGATCGACCCACTGATCGACACGGTCGCAATATCGCGCAAGTTCCGTATGGATCCGTGCATATAAGTCTTTATAATGATCAGCCTTGTTCATGATCACGACATGCAAAATCCGCATTCCGCGACGCAGTGGAAACGGAACAAGTCCCTCCCGGTCTCTTACCAGCGTCAGGCTCTCCTTAGTTACGCGTTCTGCTAATCGTGCCAGTTCTGCATGGTCCGGCTGCGTACGCTCGGGTAAACTTCCTGACATGAGCCCCATCTGTTCCTTCAGGGACAGCACTCGGCTGGCACGATCCAGCAGCGTCTCCCGGCTTAGTTTGCCTTCGGCGTGGCAGCGTTCCATTTCCACGTAGAAGCGCTCGTCAATGTGGGGGAACAGCAGCATGTCGCAGCCGCTCTCCAGCGCTGCGGCACAAGCATCGTAGTAATTCATATAGCCGACCAATCCGCCCATGTTGACGGCATCAGAAATGATTAAACCTTGGAAATCAAGCTCCCCGCGCAGAAGATCTTGTAGAAGAGGCCGTGATACGGTCGCCGGAGGATAGAGCCCCCGCTCATCGGGCTTGTCGAAGGCCGGCAATGCGATATGTCCCGGCATCACTGCCATCGCCCCTGCCTCGATAAGCTCCTTGAACACCCGGCCCGGCCCCTCGTGCCATTCTTCCACGGAAAGCGGGTTGACCGACGTTGTCAAATGCTGGTCATAGGTATCCCATCCGTCACCCGGGAAGTGTTTAATCGTAGCCATCATGCCATTGTCTTGCAGCCCGCGCATATAAGCTCCGGCGATCTTGATCACCTGTTCCGGACGTTGTCCCGCACTGCGACCGGAGACGACCGGACTGTCTGGATGGCCGGCAAGATCAGCGACCGGAGAGAAATTCCAATTAAATCCGCATGCTCCAGCCAGCAAAGCTGTGGATTTCCCAATCGCATAAACCAGCTCTGCGGAATCGGCCTGGCCGAACCCCATCATCTGGGGAAACCGTTGCGAACCGTGAATCATTTCGCCCGGACCGTTCTCCAGATCGCTGACGATAAACGGCGGAATCTCGCAAGTCGAGCGAAAAGAGGATATTGCCGCGCTTAGGGCCTCCACTTCCCCCCCAAAGAAAAACATGGCCCCAAACTCCGAAGCCGATGTTCCAGCTTGAACGTTGGTCGGACAGCATACTTGATTCAGCAATCTGCGAAAATCCCACTGATCTGCGATTTCGCGCATACGCGAGGATGGCTTAATGGTAAATTTCAATCGATATTCTCCTCCTTGGGTACAACGATTGGAACATGTAAACTCGTCGTCCGCATACGGTATTCCATGGGGGATATCCCCTCGGCTTCGCGGAAGACTTTGTTGAAATGCTTCGGGTTATCGAAACCGACCTTGGCACTGATTTCATAAACTTTTAGCAAGCTGTGATCCAGTAATTCCTTGGCCTTGGTCAACCTAAGCTTCTTAATATATTGAATCAGGCTCATGCCCGTGTACTCCTTGAATACGGAACTAAAATAGGAGTAGTTGAACGAGACGTGATTAGAGACCATGGCCAGATTAAGATCCTTACGCTCGTAATTTCTATCAATAAATTCCAGAGCGGCTCGCATTTCCTTTTGATTAAGATGAGTCGATTTGACTTCACGGATAAAATCGTTCAAGCGGTCCAACAGATTCTCTACACCATGATAGTAACTGTGAAAACTGGGCGATTGGTACAAGCTGCCGATTTGCCGGTAAAGCTTGAGAATTTCAACAGCCTCCTCGCCATAGATGAAGAACACTCGGTCAAAAATCAGCTCGTTGATGGCCTTGCTGATTTCCTCCATATACGAGATGTCGTATCGCAATATCTTCGGATATTCCAGCACCTTGATCAGCAAAGTCTTGATCTCCTGCTCTCGCTCGGTTCCAAGCATATTGCCGATTTTGATGATTTCTTCCCTCGGTATTTCCCTGCAATGCGGCTTATCCTTGATCTGGCTATAACGAATCATTCCTGGAGCCGATTTAAGGAAGAAATACCGCAGCGCTTTAAGCGCTTGAAGGTAGGCTTCCCTGAACCGTTCAGGCTCCTCCGTCCAATCGCTAACCCCCATCTGGCAGGATTTCAAGCGTCCTTGACCAAGATGATCCAGCAGCTCGTTTAGCCGCCGCTCATCCCGGACCAGAACGAGGCTTCGCCCCTCCTTGTCCGTAAAGCGCCACTCGCCAGGCTGCCCCGTATTGCGCAGAAATTCATCGATGCGCGTTTGCAGAACGACATTTCCCTCTGCGCGTCCTTCCAGCTCCACCGCCTGCACAAGACCTAGGCAATAGCCGGCTTGAAGCTCCGATATTCCGGATTTCTCCAACTTCTCAGCCACTTCTCCGTCGCTCATTCCATCGTTTAACAGCACATATTGGATTTCGCTCTGCCGGTATGCTTCTTCCTTTAGGGCTGCTGCACTGAGCATACCTTGAATCTCCTCGTCTCGCTTCAGCTCATGCTCCAGACGGATGAGCGTTTGATGAAGCTCACCTCGGACAATCGGCTTTAACAAGTAATCTCGAACCTCATACCGGATCGCTTGCTTGGCGTATTCGAAATCATCGTAGCCGCTAACGATAACCACAGCCGGCCTATGTTCAAGCTGCCGTAAAAGTCCGATGAGCGTAATTCCGTCCATGATCGGCATCCTAATGTCCGTGATCATAATATCTATCGCGTTCGAGCCAAGAATCTCCAAAGCTTCTTCGCCGTCTTCTGCAAAATAGAATTGATAAAAGTCGGGAAACTCACGCTCGAGCATCGCCCGAATCCCAACCCGAATAAATTCCTCATCATCCACGATCAACAGAGTTCGTTTCATTCAGCCATCCCTCCTGACAGGATTAAATAGGGAATTTTAATCGTGACTTCCGTATACTCGCCCTCTATGCTAGCCATACGAACCCCACTGCCCTGACCATAGTGAAGCCGAATACGTAAATTGACATTGCGCAGTCCGATGCCGCTGCCTGCATGAACTGAACGGTCACGTTTACCGATGATCTCATACCCGCTCCCGCCGCCCATGGATGCATCCGCGGTCATGGAATCCTGATCGAAGAGATCATTAATTTCTTGCAAGCGTTTATCCGGAATGCCAGCCCCATTGTCTCGGATGACAATATAGATAAACCCCTCTCTTTCATAAGCGGAAATTTCGATAATCAGACTGCGCTTACGAATTCTCGAAGAGTTCATCCCGTGTTTAAGCGCGTTCTCCACGATCGGCTGGAGCGACATCTTTAGAATCTCCTGCTGCTGCAGACGCTCAGACAGCTTGATACGTAAATCCAGTCTCCCGCTATATCGGATGTTCATGATGGAGATATAGTTTTGAATGTGCTGAATTTCCTCATAGAGATGAACATAATGATGGGTCCAGTGAAGGTTGTAACGCATCATGCCGCCTAACGAAGTCAATGTATCGGAGATGACCAATTGTCCCTCGATTTCTGCCATCATCTTCAGATTCTCCAGCGTATTATACAGAAAGTGGGCGTCGATTTGATTCCTTAAGGAGTTGAGCTCCGCTTCCTGTGAGATTGCTTGCTTGTTGACCGCCACGATGATCAGTTCGTTCATTTTTTTTAGCATCTGACGGAATTGACTGCCCAGCTCTCCCACCTCGTCTCCCCCGAGATGAGGAATTTCCACATTGAAGTCCCCTTGGCGAACCTTCTTCATCGATTCTCGCAGCAGATGAAGACGTTTGAGAATAACGGAGAGCAGCTTATAGGTAATGATGGACAGAATGATGACTAACAGCAGGGTGGAGCCTATGATGGCTAACCTCGTTTTGTTCATGTCGTTATACGAGGATTCCAGCGAAACCACGGTCAACAAGTGGCTATCCAGCCGATCCAGATTCGTGTACACACACAAATAAGGAATCCCGTTATGACTAAATTGGAAGCTGCCCTCGTCTCCCCGAGTCTTTTGCATGAACTCCCGCTTGATTTCTTCGGGTGTAATCTTCTCATAGAACAAGGATGTCCCATTGTAATACAAGAGGGATTCGCGATCAATTACCATCAGCTGTGAGGAATGATCCTGAAGATTGCCGTATATTTTGGAGAAGAACACATCCGACTTCATATTCACTTGTAGCAGACCCAGGTGACGATCAAGCGGATATTTGATTTCTTGAATTAAGCTGACGAACGTGTAATTTCTGCTGTTTTCCGGCGATTCAGTAACGAGAGGATGGTCCGCCCCTGTATAAATCGTCCACCAAGAAGGTTCAGATTGGGCCTTATATTTCTTCACCCACTCTTCGCCCGCAATCCGGCTTTCCTTAAAAATAATAGGCCAGATTTCGTGTGCAAACTTATTGTCCGTAAACACTCGCAGATTACTGATGTTTGGGTTGTTGTACAAAATATGCTGCAGATTGTTATACGGGCCCGCATTGAAATTAAATAGTTCCTCTGCACTGATGTCATAATTGTTGAGAAGATAATTCAGCACGTCGCGATCTGCCAGCGTCAGCTGTGCCGTCCGCTCCATCCCCTCCATGTTGTTCAGAATATTATTCTTCTCCGTGCCGAGAAAATAGGCGTTTTTATTGATGATACTCGTGATGTTGCCACGATAGTTGGCTCCAAGCAGATAACTTGAAAATACGATGGTCGGGATTAGAATGACGAGAACATACGTCAGAATCAGCTTTGCTTGAATAGAAAGCTGACCGAAAAGGCCGTCGATAGACCTTTTTGCACTAACGATAAGTTTTCTCATCGATAATCTACCCCCTTCCGTCGAAGTTGAATGATAGAGAAGAAACCCAGGCAAGCCCGGCGCTAAGGCCGGACTTGTCCAGGCAGTTCGGATTTACTCTTTGAGCTTGTCTAAGTTACGCTTGAACGCTGCGTCCTGGAAAGCCTGAATTTTGTCCAGCTCATGCTGGCTGCGATACTTCTGGAATTCTTTCCACGTATCCTCAAATTCAGCTTCCGATTTCGACAAGATCAGCTTAGGGAGTGTTTTGCCCCACTGGGTATTGATCTTGCCGAGCGAAATCCCTTCCGGCGAAGTGGCAGATGGATTCAGGTTGGAGTAGACCGTATTGTCGACTACTTTGCCTCGAGTCCAATCTTCCGGCTCCTTGATGGGTTCCACGGAAGCCGGAGCCCATTTCAGATTAAGCGAAGGGTCCATGAGCATCCAGAAGGTGTAGGAAGCGCCGTACGTTTTAGCGAACGATGAACGATCGTTGTTGTACATGTTGAGCGCTTCAGGAAGAAATTGATCTTTGCCGTCAATCACATCATAAGTAACGCCCTTCTCGCCGAAGAAAAGATCCTTGTTGCCTTCCTCGCTGATCAAATACGTCAGGAATCGGATCGCTCTTTCCTTATCCTTCACGTTTTTGGAGATCAGAGTCAACGTCCAGCCGGCGATGGACGGTCCGCTCAGCTTAGGCTGAGAGAGATTCGAATTTGCCGGTCCATCCACCGCGATATACACGGAATTTGGATCCTGTTGGTAGCGGGTGACGTTCTGGTTCTGTATATCCGAACGCGGGAACATCATCGCGAAATATCTGCCCTGCAGAATTTTTTCTTCGATTTGCGGACGCTTGTCAATTAGAATATCCTTGGAGACCAGACCTTGGGCATTCGCCTCACGGAAAACTTTCAGCCAACGGATATATTCAGGATCTGTGGTACGATCGTAAAGCTTGCCGTCTTTTTCATTCGGGATGGACAAGAACTCGAATAGACTTGTTTCAAACGAAGGATTTCCTGTACTCGTAAATTCCTGGGAACCGAATGGTATGAGCGGTTGGCCGTTGATTTCCGGAAATTTCTCCTTGGCGGCCTTTAGCGCTTTCAGGAAACCTTCCGGCGTACGCATGTCGGGACTTCCAATGGCTTCGTACATATCTTTACGCACTAAAAAAGTGTTGTTGGATGTGTAGTTTTCTCCATATTTTTTGAAGTCGGACGGAGAACTTGACTGATTCGGATAACCATATACCTTGCCGTCTTGCTTATACCAGTTAAGCTTGGCCGGATCGGCAGTCTTGAAGAAGTATGGATCATACTGCTCGGCCAATTCATTCAGGGGAAGCACCAAGCCACCCTTAATCATCTTGTCGACGGCATCTGCATTCCAATCCAGCGTGATGAAGTCAGGCAGACTGCCGGAAGCGATCATCGTGTTTAATTTTTCGTTTTCGTTGCCTGCCGGAACGATGTAATTGATGTTGACGCCGGTTTTCTTGGTAATGTACTGCGTCGTCTTGTCAACGCCCCATTTGCCCGTAAACCACGAATAATTCAAATACCAATTGAAAGTAATCGGATCGGTGCTGCTTTTCCAGCCCGGTTCATTGGCATTAACCGTACTCGAAGGAGCGGAACTTGCCCCCTGTTTGCCGGACTTTCCTTCGCTGGCCGAATCGCTGCAAGCCGACAGCACAGACACGAGAGCAATCGACATCGACATCAGGATCGACAAGCTTTTTTTAGATTTAACCATCGTACTTTCCCCATTTCTTTCATTATTTTATCTTATCATACTTTTAATTTGAAGCGCTGAAGGCGGTCCAAAAAAAACCAGTTCCTCAAGCTCCAATAGGTATGCCTACCCTTTAATAGAGCCGATCATCATCCCTTTGACAAAGTACTTTTGCAAGAAAGGATACACGAGGACGATCGGTAACGTCGTCACGACCATCGTTGCCAGCTTGACAGATTGGGAAGTCACCGACTTTTGGATGCTGCCGGCCATCGCCGAAACCATCTGATTAGAACTGGACTCCGCTACAATCCGATATAGAAACGTTTGAATCGGCTGCAGGTCAGGATTGTTGATGTAGATGACGCCGGCAAAATAATCATTCCATTGATAGACGCCATGGAACAGCGCGATCGTAGCGACGACCGGCATTGATACTCTGAGGATGATGCTCATAAAGATTTTGAACTCGTTCGCTCCGTCGATTTGGGCTGCTTCCTCTAAGCCGGCCGGAATTTCGCGGAAGAATGCCATAAATATGATGAGATCATAGAAGCTGAAGGCCGCCGGCAGGATATACACCCAGAAGCTATCCAGAAGTCCGAGATTTCGAATCAGCAAATAAGAAGGAATAAGTCCGCCTCCAAAGAAGAGGGTGATCGTTCCAAGCGTCATGTACAGCTTTCGTCCGAGCAGTTCCCTATTCGACAAAGCGTAAGCAACCATGGCGGTAAAGAAGACATGCACGGCTGTCCCGATGACTGTCTTGGCGACAGTGACGCCCATGGCGAGCATAATGCTGTTGTTGTCAAAGACCGCCTTATAGCTATCGAGACTGAATACACGAGGCCACCAGTACAGATTACCCAGCATCGCGTCCTTTCCATCGTTAAAAGAATTGACGATCACATACCATATCGGGTACAACGTGAGGAAGCAGATCAATAGCATGAACAGGTTATTGCCTAGATCGAACGCTGCTTCGGCAACGGTCCTTCGTTTTAATTGAAACATGTAAAACCTCTCCTTTGACTGGTCTAGAACAGCGAAGTGTTATTGATTTTCTTCGTGACACTGTTGCTCACAAGCAGCAATACAAGCGCGATTACCGACTTGACGAGCCCGACCGCCGTCGAATAGGAGAAACGAGCAGATTGTAGACCGGTCTGGTAGATGTAGATGTCGATGACATTGCTGGCACTTTCGTTCAGAGAATTTCGAAGCACCATGATCTGGTCGAAATTCGAATTTAGAATTCCGCTGACAGCCAAGATGAATAAAATAGATACGGTTCCGGCAATGGATGGAAGCGTAATATGGCGGATACGCTGGAATCTCCCGGCTCCATCGATTTTGGCTGCTTCGTACAATTCAGGAGATATGCCCGCAATAGCTGCGAGGTAAATGATCGCCGACCAGCCTAGTTCTTTCCAAATGCTCGATATGATGGAAATCGCCCAGAAATACTTCGGCTCGGCTAAATAGCTGACCGGTTCGTCGATCACATGCAGCTTGAGCAGCATCTGATTGATAATTCCAACATCGGCTAACCATGTGCTCAAGATTCCACCAAGGATTACCCATGAGAGGAAATAGGGAAGGTAGGAAATCGTCTGCACCCCTTTTTTAAACAAGGCAGAACGCATTTCGTTGAGCAAAATAGCGAATAAAATCGGAAGAGGAAAACCGATGATGAGACGCAGCAAGCTGATGCCCAACGTATTTTTGACCACATACCCTAGATTCTCATCCTCAAAAAACTCCTTGAAATTTTCCAGCCCTATCCAAGGTGCGCTTGAGATGGAACCGGTAATGTCGTACTCCTTGAAGGCAATGATTATTCCGTACATGGGAACATAGTTGAATATGATCATCCAAGCAACGCCCATTAGAGCCATGATTTGCAAATATTTTTGTTTGTAAAATCTGCGCAGCCATCTCTGGATTGTCTGTTTGTTTCCAGGCTTCTTCGCAGTCTCCACCGCCGCATCCACTTTTGTCGCATCCTCCTTCTTTATCTCGAATCTGTAACTCATTATAGAGCAGACCGAAAAATGGCATAAGTCGTCATATTTCATTTTCGGTGTCATTTTTTTGGACGTTGGGAGAGAACTCCGCAACCGATCTTCTCTATATACAACAAGAACTGCTCATAAATGAGCAGTTCCAGGTTCTGTTCATAAATCACATATTTTCTTCATAAAAATGATAAGAGCCGTCCCTTAACCTAGGGACGGCTACGGGTGTAGTCTCTACACGTGTAGAGACTACACCCCCTTTCAATAACCTCGGAGGATCTCCTTTTCGCTTCTTGGCTTACTTACCGTATGAACCCGTTGCGAATGTAGATGGATCCCACCATTTGTAACCTGGATCTGGAGCAGCCCACGGCTCATTTTGAGGCTCAACCGATTGTTGAGGAATCTCATTCTCTTTGCCAGAGGTAAGCAATTGAGTTTTCTGATCCAAGGTAAGTCCTTGTACCTGCGAGAGGCTTGTGAAATTTTCTTTCTTGCCTAACCAGTCAATGACGTTTTGCAGCAAAACACCATCGTTTACCTCCTTGTATCCATCATAAGTAGTCTTCGTTTTACCGTTGTCTTCTCTTTTGTACTTAGGTGTTGCATCCTCTACCGGCGAAGAATCCCCGATAAAAGCTGCTTTTCCTTTACCCACTTTAGCGACAGCTACGTAAGGCCCTTCCTCAATGCCTCCACCATTGTATACACCCTTATCTACCGCACCAGTGCCCCATTTAGGAGGATTTTTTGGAACATACACAATGCCTTTTGCTTTATTGGGATCGGTAATAGCCAGCGTACTGCCGGCATGCATAGCGACTGATTTAACATTCTTTGTAATTCCGAATGCCTGATCCTCTGCAACGATAATGTTCGCATTCACATCACCAAGCGCGTTATATCTGAACTTGATTCCAAAGTTATCCGACAGCCAATCGGAGCTTACAACATCCTTCATTGCTGCAGAATTCGCTTCTTCTGTGCTCATTCCTTTGGCCGGATTTTCCCAGGCTCCACGACGGTAACCGTTATAGACCTCTGATCCGTCCCAACGATTCTTATTGCGGTCAGCATTGTAATGATCGGCGATGAAGAAGATGGAACCGCCTTTCTTTACATACTCCAACATAGCAGCTTGCTCGGACACTTTGTAGGGAACATTGGATTCTGCGGTTACAAAGACGTCATAATCTTTAAGATCATCGTAGGTCATAGCTCTGGTGAGGCGCAATTCTTTAACGAAATATCCGGCATTCGCGATTCCATTGGCAAAGTCGGAGAACCCCCCGTCAATAACCCAGTCCGAAGCTCCTGTCGTGTTGCCATGGGCGTTATCGAAAAGAACCTTTTTGCCGTTAGGCGTGCCTTTTGCGGCAATCGTTGGAGCCGGATCTTTAGGACCCTCTGCATAGCTAGAGTAAGGAATCGCTACTGCAGTTACTGTTAACGTCAGCGCAAGTGTGACTGTAGCAGCTAGTTTAGAATATCGTTTAGATAAAAAATTCATGAAATCCTCCTGATTACCCTTTGATAAGAACATCGTCTATGGCTAGGTTACCTGCTGAACCCTTCGTATAAGTGAACTTTATTTGTGTAATCCCGGTTTGCAAAGTGCCGTTAGCTACTTTATAAGTGGTTGGAGTCCCAGCAGTAGGTAATGGCTTAATTGTCGCTATTGTAATCCAAGTACCGTTTTGCAAACCTTCAACTTTTAACGAACAGTTGGTATCTGTGCCGTTTCCCTTAATCCAAAAAGAAAGCTCCGTCGCAGAGGTGGATAATACCGGTGTTAACATATACTCATTTGAATTGCCAAGTTTAATCGATGGTGCGCTGCTTCCAAAGTTAGCTCCTGTAGTATAAGTTCCAAGAGTGGCATTAGAACTAGATGCGTTGCCAAATGTCCAACCCGCTGGAGCCGTTCCAGTGCTTGCATTGAAACCTTCATTGATTAAAGTAGTTGGCAAAGCCGCCACATCTGTTTTTACAGCTACTGTATTGGAATCTCCCGCAGAGCTTCCGCCTGTAACCATCAGTTTAAACTGATAGCTTGTATCTGCCTTTAGATTGATGGCTTTGGCAGATACGGAGGAGGAACTAAGGTCAAACTCAGTCTGTGCAGGCAACCAATTCATTCCATTGTCTGTGGAATAAACCATTTGGACAACCGTTGCTCCTGCTGGTGCCGAGAAAGTGAAGGATGCCGTAGTCGCTGTGTGTGCAGTCGCGCTCAGATCTGCTAGTGGTACAGGTACCGGTGCTGCAGCATCTGTCTTCACAACCACACTGTTGGAATCCCCTGCAAAGCTTCCACCTGTAACAGCCAGTTTAAAGCTATATGTGGTGTTTGCTGTAAGATTAATGGCTGTCGCTGTATTCGACGCAGCATTCAGAACGGCATCCGTTGTAGCCTTGCTCCAAGTTGCTCCAGCATCCTGAGAATACAATAATTCGACTAGAGTCGCTCCAGCAGGTGCTGTAAAATGGAACGAAGCCGTTGTTGTCGCATGACTCGTGCTCAG
This sequence comes from Paenibacillus filicis, assembly GCF_038070315.1. Lineage (NCBI taxonomy): Bacteria > Bacillati > Bacillota > Bacilli > Caryophanales > Paenibacillaceae > Paenibacillus > Paenibacillus filicis. Next base: position 46,250 of record NZ_JBBPCC010000015.1, read on the forward strand.
CAGATCGCTAATTGGAATCGCTGGAATCGGAGCATTAACTACGATTGCTGAAGCCATGCTTTTAGCTGCGACCCCCGTCGTTGTCCCACGAGTTGCAACAGGTGTAACTTCAAATTTCAGTGCTTTACCTACATCCGCTTGCTGAACAACATAAGATTTACCTGTTGCACCGGCAATGACGGTTTCTGTCGATCCATTTACTTGGTACCACTTGTACGTCGAGCTTCCTTCTGTATCATTCTCAGAATCTGCGTAATTGTACAAGCCCGTTAAGGTCTGTCCTACTTCTGCTGTACCTGTAATCTGTACATTGGAAGCGACCGGAGCCGCATTTGGCACTGGATTTCCACCAACAAATTCAATCTTGGCATAATCGTCGGCGAAGCCTTTTAGGTTGAAATATGCCTTGTCTGCGATTTTCCCACTAATTCTTACTTTTTTATTGGCAGCACTTGCAGCGCTGAATTCACCACCTCGATCTCCCTTGACAAACTTGACAATCACAGAAGAGGTCGAATTGTCCGTACCCACCGTGTCGTTCAAGAAGATCCCATACCCTGGATTTTGCGTGTTCGCTTCTACATCCTGCACATATCCTTCTACAATGATTGAAGTACCGGAAGCTGTGGAAAGAGCCTGTTTAACCGTTAAGGCAGCAGGAGCTTCCGTAACCGTCAGCACCAAGTTAACTGTTGCCGTATATCCTGGAGTTGTACCGACAAAATTAAACGTTCCTGCAACACTCGTATCCACCGTAGAAGGCGTCCATGCTACATCCAGCTGAGCCGTGGTACCGTCGCTCATATTAGCCGTGGCTTTTGCAGGCAACGTATAAGTCGTTCCTTTGCTAACTGTAGCCGAAATATCATTAAAGCTAACTACGGTCAATACCTCGGTCTGTGCTTTAACGGTCACTACAAAGGTTTTAACGGATTGTGTACCGTTTTTGCTGATGGTGGCCGTTAAGGTTACGACCTCGTCTGGATTTCCAAGAACAGGTCTTTTTACTGAACCATCCGTTCCCAGAACCGCAGGCTTGTCCGATGTCCAACCAATCGTCGTTCCGTTCAAGCCGGATTTTGAAAGGTTCAGAGGCGTCTTAACCTCACTTAAGCTTGCATTCAATTGTTTAATACTGACATCCGTCAGAGCAGATGCAGCCCCGTCTACCGCTTCTTTATCTGTCATTGCGCCAGCATTCACAACGAGCACATAAGCAGCATCACTTATGAACCCTGTACCGGTAGCCATAATTTCAAGCACGGTACCTTCTGACTGATTCGGAATCGATACACTGAAAGCGCCCGTGATCGGATCTGCAGCAGCCGTACCTAATACTACCGGACCCGTTCTTACAGTTACCGTTGTTCCTGCTTTTGCAGTTCCAGTTACAACGACTTGGTTAGCTTTAACCGAGTTCACAACTGGCATTTGCTGCCCTTTGATGACACGAACCGTGATCTCTTTGGTATCACTAGTTGCTCCCTTGGTAATCGTTGCTACTAAAATAACATCCGTATCGGAGGTTATATCATACCGATTTACCGCACCTGTAGAGATATCAACGATATCGGATTGGGAGCTATCTTTTAATGACCAAGTCAGGGAAGTTCCATCAATGCCATTAACAGGCAAGATGATGGAGTTCTCCAAGCCGCTGTAGTTCAAACTAAGCGCTGCCTTGGCATTAGCTACTGCTTCCTCATTGGATAATGTTTCAGCAAGAACAATGACTGGGAAATCCCTCGTAGCTGTAACAGAGCCCTTACGAATCGTAGCCGTCAACACCGCTTGTCCATTAGGTAGTCCTTTTGCTGGACGGGTAACGACACCTTCATTCGTGACTACAGCTGGATTATTCGATACCCAAGTAATGGTTGATCCACTCGCTCCTTCACTTGGCAATTCCAGATCACTAACCACTGCGCTTAAATTTTCGAAGCTAATTCCTGCTTTATCCGCCGTAACTGCGTCAGCATCCGACACTCCACTCGATTTCACGATATCAGAAGCTGTACGCGGAAGAAGCTGCGGGCTGTTCGAGAATATCGATACAACTCCCGTTACATCTACTTTATCTCCAACCACAATACCCGGATTGGAAACGCCAAATCTGGTCAAATAAACTTCATTGCCTGGAGCTGATGTTCCAATAAAGAATTTAGGAGAAACACTGATAACCGGAACATTTTTCACCGTTACCAGTTTTCCTTGATGCGCTGAAAGATCGCTAAGATTCACAAGAGTAGGTGCTAATGGAGCATTTCGGTTTGTTTTTGTAAATTCACCTTCAGTAAGCTCCGCCTCACCGTTGTAGGTTAATTTTTTTCCCTTTGTAAGTTGAACTTCATCGCCAATGGCTACAGACGTTTTGGTTACTGGATTGAAGACAAGAATTCCGCCTGTTCCGTCCTGCACGTAGAAATTATTTGTATTCGTGCCTGCTACATAAGGGGCAGAAATAACGATTCCCGTAATGGTGCCTGTCAGTAATTCGTTATCCGCTTGTGCTCTAAATGCTGCAATCGTACGAACAGCAGGATCTACTGGCGGCTCAGCCTCAAATGCTTTGGAGGTTCTTGCACTTTCCGTTTTGCCGTTGGATGTTACCGTGACGAATACGTCACCTGCGGCAGTTCCCAGCTGTGGAATGGAGATAGTTACGCTGGTCTGACCCGCTGCAACGGTTCCTGTTCCTACTGCTGTACCGCCCGTCGAAGCATTGTATACTTTCACTACATCTCCGGTGGCGAGTCCATTTACAGCAACTGTATCCGCTGTGCCAACAGGGTTGTTTACCACTACGATTTGCGCTGCACTTGGTGCAGGAGTAACTACTTCTACGATTGGCTCTGCATCATATGCTTTGGAGGTTCTTTCACTTTCCGTTTTGCCGGTCGATGTTACCGTGACGAATACGTTACCTGCTTCAGTTCCCAACTGCGGAATGGAAACAGTCACGCTGGTTTGACCCGCTGCAACGATTTCAGTTCCTACTTCTGTACCGCCCGTCGAAGCATTGTATACCTTCACTACATCTCCGGTGGTGAGTCCATTTACAGTAACTGTATCTGCCGTTCCAGCAGAGTTGTTTACCACTGTAATTTGATCTGCACTTGGTGCTGGGGTAACTACTTCTACGATTGGCTCAGCCTCAAATGCTTTGGAGGTTCTTTCACTTTCCGTTTTGCCGGTCGATGTTACCGTGACGAATACGTTACCTGCTTCAGTTCCCAACTGCGGAATGGAAACAGTCACGCTGGTTTGATCCGCTGCAACGGTTTCAGTTCCTACTGCTGTACCGCCTGTAGAAGTACTGTATACCTTCACTACATCCCCTGCGGTTAGCCCGTTTACAGTAACTGTATCCGCTGTTCCAGCAGAGTTGTTTACCACTGTAATTTGATCTGCACTTGGTGCAGGGGTAACGACTTCTACGATTGGCTCCGCATCAAATGCTTTGGTGGTTCTTGCACTCTCCGTTTTGCCGGTCGATGTTACCGTTACGAATACATCACCTGCGGCAGTTCCCAGCTGTGGAATGGAGATCGTTACGCTCGTTTGACCTGCTGCAACGGTTCCTGTTCCTACTGCTGTACCGCCCGTCGCAGTATTGTATACCTTCACTACATCCCCTGCGGTTAGCCCGTTTACAGTAACTGTATCCGCTGTTCCAGCAGAGTTGTTTACCACTGTAATTTGATCTGCACTTGGTGCAGGAGTAACGACTTCTACGATTGGCTCAGCATCATATGCTTTGGAGGTTCTTGCACTTTCCGTTTTGCCTTTCGATGTCACAGATACGAATACGTCACCTGCTTCAGTTCCAAGCTGCGGAATGGAAACAGTTACGCTTGTCTGATCCGCTGGAACGGTTTCAGTTCCTACTGCGGTACCGCCTGTAGAAGTACTGTATACCTTCACTACATCCCCTGCGGTTAGCCCGTTTACAGCAACTGTATCCGCTGCGCCATCAGGGTTGTTTACCACTACGATTTGCGCTGCACTTGGTGCCGAGGACACTTGATCCCCAGTACCTGGGTTATTATTACCTGAGTCACCGCCACCCGAGTTACCTCCACCCGAGTTACCGCCTCCTGAACCACTGCTCGTGTTTCCACTGTCCGTCGATTTATCTACTTTTTGGCTGTCTATCGTTACAGAAACACCTTCACGAAGAGTTAGAGTATCTGGCTTGTTGGCAAGTGTTGCGCCATCCACATTAACGGTTGCCTGCTTGATACTCCCCGATCCCAACACCTGAGCCGTACCGTGAAGTGTAAGGTTGTCAACTCCTGTGCCTGTGCCAAGGGTGATCCTTGAGCCCTGCCCTGAAGAAGGAACAGTCAATGTGCTAATCTTACCTTCTACTAATTCAAGTGAAGATTTACCCATAAATTGAATAGTTTCAAATGTCCCAGCCAGCTGAACATTTTCCGAAGTAGAGATGTTTACGTTCTTAAATCCTCTACCAGCTGTAGAAGGATTGCTTTCTAGTCTGGCGGAAGTTAATAATTCTGTTTGTTGAACAGTAGAGGAACCCGTTGTAACGATGCGAACACGGGGTTTAACTACTTTCAATTGTTCAATCACACTATCACTAACATGTATGGAATGAGCTCCGCCGCCTTTAATGACTGTCTTACCTTTAACGGCGGTTTTGCTTAAGTTAACGTCACCTTCGCCCACTTCCTCGGCAACAACTAGGCTGCCGCTAACGTCAAAGTTTTTCAATTCTACGCCTGCAGCTGCAACAATAACGTTACCTTTAATGGTTTTATCCGAATAAACTCCCGCTTTATCATAAACGGTCGTCTGAGACGATACATTTTTTGCACGATCCAAGGAAACAATGGCCTCTGCACGAGTAATGAGTCCAGTAGGTTTAAACAACTCGCCTGGATAGCCATTCATATACCCTGCTTGAACGACAGAATTAATCGGAGCTTTACTCCAATTTGCAATCTCTGCAGCATCCTCAAATGTTGTTGGAGCATCGGAAGAGATTGCAATAGGGAGCTTCATAATCCGACTCAAGATCGCCGCAGCTTCTTGACGGGAGATCGTTTCCAGCGGTTTAATACTGCCATCTTCATAGCCTTCAATATATCCAGCGGCCGTTGCTTTGGCCACATCTGCATAGTACCAGTCCGAGGCAGCTACATCTTTAAATTTAATGTCTGCTTTCGCCGTATAGTTAAAAGTTCTATTTACTAATGCCATAAATTCTGCTCTAGTAACGCTGCTATCCGGCTTAAAGGTCCCGTCAGGGTACCCTTCAACTAAATCAAGTGCTGTCCAAATACCTATTTGATTATTAGCCCAGTGCTTAGATACGTCTGATACCGGTGCAGCCAAACTTACATGGGGTAAAGCTACAACATTAGGAACGATAAGTGCGGCAGCTAGAGAAACGTTAAGCGCCCTTCGAAATATGTTCAAGTGTATATCCCGCCTTCGAAAATTTATTAAATCCATACTCTAAAAAGCTAATAAAGAATAGTAACTTTTATTGACCTATGTATTTTCGTATATCACTGGTCCCTCCTTTTTAGATACAATATGGATTATACCAAGTAGTCCATGTAATACACGTTAATTGTTTGTAAATAAATGTCGATTAATGTAAGATGAATAGTACAAACGGACTGTTTACATGTTAAATTTAGTAAAAAAACCTGTCGAACTAGCAATCGTTAGACTCATAGCTCATTGTTCTTTTGTCCATATTTGGGCCTCCTTCAGCAGAATGAACGCATAAAAGCGAGAAAATCAGGCAATGGATAAGCGTATACTTTGTATTCCCTTGAAAGGTGACACTTGTAAAAATTCATTATTTTACCAATTTTTAGATATCTAATAGACTAGAAAAATCAAAAAAAAGCGCATAAATTAATCTGCACTCCCAAGTTTATATTCAACATATTCTTTATAGCTCGGCGACGTCAAAATTTTGTTTTGCCCGTAGCGGGAGCGTACACCATCAGCTCCGGCAAAAATCAGCTGTAGGCTTTGCAACGCCCGGGCATAGCTCCACAAGCAACTGCTCTCCGCAAAGCAAAGAACCCCAAGCTCGTCCCGGCGGACGAGCTTGGGGTTTGGCATTTCACGGCCACGGGCAAAGGTTGTTGCTCCCGGCGGCAATGCGGATATGAAAACTTCAATGAGCACTTGGCTTCAGCCTTTGATGGAGCCAAGCAGCACGCCTTTGACAAAGTACTTTTGCAGAAACGGGTATAGGCACAGAATCGGCAAAACGGTAATGATGATGGCCGCCGCTTTCATGCCTTCCGGGGGAACGAAGCTCAGGTCAGAGCTGTCCAACAGGTTGGTGTCGGGAAGCTGTATCATCTGGTACAGCTTCACCGTTAGCGGCATCTTGGCGGAGCTGGTAATGAAATACAGCGCCGGCGCGTACACATTCCACAGCCCCACGGCGTAAAATAAGGAGATCGCTGCCAGAACAGGCTTGGACAGAGGGACTACAATGCGGAAAAATATGGTTAAGTCGTTGGCCCCATCGATGGTGGCGGATTCCTCCAGTTCGCCGGGAAGCCCCTCGAAGGAGGATTTCATCACAAACAAATTGTAGGTGCTGATCAGCCCTGGCAGCCAGATGGCCCAGTACGTATTCAGAAGATGCAAATTTTTAAGTAGAAGAAACATGGGGATCAGACCCCCGCCGAACATCATGGTGAACAAAATCAGCAGCAAAAACAGCTGCCGTCCCTTCAGCCGGTTCTTGGACAGGGAGTAAGCTGCCAAGGTTGTGGCCGTCATCGACATGACGGTGCCTGCCACTGTTATGATCGCGGAGTTTTTCATGGCGTTCATCAGCTGTCCGTCCTTGAACAAATTGACGAAGGCGGTGGTGGTCCAATCCACGGGCCACAGAAACACCTCCCCCGACAGAATGGCCGTGCTGCCGCTGAAGGAGGTGGCAAGCACATTCAGGAGAGGGAACATGGTGGTAAAAGCGCACACGATCAGCAGAAGACCGTTGACGCCACGCAAGCATCTGGTTACCATAAGCCGCCTTCTCCCATCGCCTTGGTTATTTTGTTGACGGTCAGCATCAGAATCAGGGCAATGACGCCCTGGAACAGGCCGACTGCCGTGGAATAGCTGTATTGGGCGGCCTGAAGCCCCATCCGGTATACATATGTGCTGATAACGTCCGATACGCTGAACACCGCTTCATTTTGCAGATTATAGACCTGTTCAAAGCCTATGTCCGTTATTTGGCCCATCTGAAGAATCAGCAGAATGGCAATGGTGGGGCGAATGCCCGGCAAGGTGACATGCCAGATTTGGCGCAGCTTGGAAGCCCCGTCGATCTTGGCCGCTTCATACTGCTGGGGATCGATATTGGCCATGGCCGCCAGATACAGAATCGTTCCCCAGCCTGCCCCTTGCCAGTTGGAGGACAGGGTAAATATGACCGGCCACCAGCCGGTATGGGTCATGAAATAAATCGGCTCTATGCCGAATACCTGTTCCAGAATGGTGTTGATCACCCCGGTGCTGGGGGACAAAATCGCCACAACGACGCCTCCGAGCACAACCCAGGAGATAAAATGGGGCAGGTACAGCAGGTTCTGGATAATTCTCTTGAACCAGTGGGACCTGATCTCGTTAAGCATCAAGGCCAGCACAATCGGCGCGGGAAACACGAACAGGAGCTTATACAGGTTCAACAGCATCGTATTGCGGAACACCTGCCAGAAATCCGGGTTAGAGAACAACGCCCGGAAATGCTTCAAGCCTACCCATGGACTCCCCCATATACCCTTCATGATCTGGAAATCCTTAAAGGCAATGATCTCGCCGTAGAGCGGGGAATATTTGAAGATTAGATAAAATCCCAGCGCTGGCAGCAGGAAAAGATACAGATACAGATCCCGCCGAAGGAAATAAAGGAAGCTCCTTCGCTTTCCTGCGGGAACGCCCGCATGCGCCGCCGCTTCCACAGCCGCAAGCTTCTTCATGCCGCTTCCCCCCTTCCGTACCTAATCGCGCCAGACAAGGCCATCATGCCCAATCCCCGTTGCCACACCTTCATATGGCTGCTGTCCACAGGCTGGGGGGGCATGGTATAAGCGGCCCTCTTGGCCAATTGCTCTTGTATGATTGCAGTCAGTTGATCTGCCATGTTGCACCATCCTCTATTCAGTTATTGCTACAACTGCCACAGCGGTATGTGAACCGCCCCGGCTTGCTTGCTCCTCCAGCGCATCCGGTACAGCAGCGCCTCCTAGGAGAAGCTATAGAACAGTGAGTCATGATTGCGGGCGGCCATGAGACGAAAAGCCACATAGTAGCTTGCGTTCAGCCGCATGATCTCGCCCAGGTCCTGACGACTGGAATATTCCATAACAATTTCCGAACGGGGATATTAGCCAATCCTTCAAAGGGCTGTCCGTTTCTATTCTCCGTGAATGAGCCGTGCCAATAGCTGGATGCGTTCCAGCAATTCCAGCAAAATGGCGTCTTCTTTCCGTTCGGCTTGCTCCATCATCCTCACACCTATCCTTGTGATCGTTAGGCCATACCGGAAAACGGGGGCTTGCCCCGCTCTCCGGTCCGCATGCTTTTTTTCTGTGCAGCCATCGTCATCCCGCAAGGGAAAAGCCACTTTATTTGAAATCCGCTTTATTCTTCTCGTACCATTCCTGGACTTTGGCTTCGATGCTCTTGCCGTTCAGCTTCTCCCACTCGCTGCGGATTTGGCTGATGCCCTTCTCTGGAGTCAGATCGGGGGTCATGGTGACCATGGTGACAATTTCATCCCACTTCTTCTGGAACTGTCCGGAAATATCGGTAAACTCATCCACAGCCGGCGTGTATGGAAAATCCTTGCGGAAATCGGTGCTCCGGGCCACCTGAATGGCCTCGCCAATGGATTTCTGCACCTTTTGGTCATTTGCATCGCTGCTTGCCCGGGCCAACAGGAATTCCGGGGACATGACCTCCTGGTGAACGATCCGGTATTCGCTGGCATAGCCGACTTCCTTCTTCAGCTTGTCGGCGTCCAATGTGACGGGCACGTTGTTTTTCAATTCGAAGTGGGTGCCTTCCTGACCATAGCTCAGATTGTACCAGCCTTTGTCCAGCATCCAGTCCACGAACTCCATGGCTGCCTGGGGATTCTTCATATCCTTGTTAAAGATGGTGAGCAGATAGTTGGGCACTTCCTTCTGATAGCCGTTCTTGCCGAATTTCGTGGAGATGGGCGCCAGAGGCGTCAGCTTGGCATCCGGCTGGCTCTTGAAGAAGTCCGCTGTAGGGCCGTTGTTGAACTGATCGAATAAAATTCCCGCTTTGCCGGTGATCCACAGCTGCTTTTGTCTGGCCCAGTTTTTATCCGTCACGTATTCCTTATCCACCAGTCCTTCGGAATACAAGGTTTTGCGCAGGCTCAGCGCTTCCTTGTAACGGTCGGTGAAGAAGGACAGGGTGGCTTGACCGTTCTCAATAAACCACTCGCCTCCCCTTGCCATGAACAGGTCATCGAGGACTGCGGAATAGGCGTTGGACATGGCGATGGCAGTCGTATCCTTCTTCCCGTTGCCGTCAGGGTCCCCGTCCCGGAAGGCCTTGGCTACTTCCACCAGCTCATCCACGGTTGTCGGCACCTTCAAGCCCAGCTTGTCGAGCCAGTCCTGGCGAATCCAGATCATGGTCGCTGCCTGAGTATTGCGCATGCTGGCGATGGCGTAGGTTTTGCCGTCAAAGGTGACAAAGGGCTTTAGCTCCGGATGCTTCTTGAGATATTCCTTGTAGCTGGTGCTGTATTTCTCAATGTACTCGTCAAGCGGCTGGGCCACCCCTTGGCTGACAAACCGGGACAGCATATTCCTGTCGTACGAGGTGATCAGCTCTGGCGCCTGCCCCGAGGCAACCAGCACATTGAACTTATCCACCTCCTGGCTGCGGGGAATGGGCGTCCATTTCACCTGTATGCCGGATTGCTCGTTGATCCATTTGGTCCAGCGGTTGCTCTCATAGGTGCCCTCCTCCGCCGGAACCGTGCCCCGGTCATAGATGGAAGCGGTGATGACCTTGGGCAGTGCCGGATTGGAGCCTGCGGCGGCAGTCGCGCCTGCAGACGGACTGGCGGTGGATGACTCCTCCTTCGAATTGCTGCAGCCCGCTAGAAGCAGCATGCTGCTTACGGTTACGGCCATGGCAGCCTTCACATGTTTCTTTTTCAATTGCTTTGCCTCCCTTGTTGTGTTTATGTCTTATTTAAGCCCGCTGAATGAAGCCCCCGGTCGGTATAGCGAATCGGATGACGGCGGCTTCATTCCCTAGCATCACCTTACCTTACATTTTCGCCTATTGCCTAGTTACAAGATTATCGATGAGCTTGCAGAATATGATCTCCGCGAGCCGCAGCCAAAAATGCAAGCAGCCGACCAATTAATCCCGATCCACTCTAGTCAGGAGCACGGCTGCTTCGGCCCGTGTTGCGAAGTCCCGGGGGGCAAAATATCCTCCGTCCCGCCCCGTCATCAGGTCGGCCTCATAAACCCCAGCCACCGCCTCCTTGGCCCAGTCCGGCACATCCGCCGCATCCGCATAACGCGGTAAAGCCGCAACGGATGGGCGAAGGGCGATGGCTCTGGCCAGCATAACCGCCATTTCGGCTCGCGTTACCGGAAGCGTAGGGGCAAACGAGCCGTCGGGATATCCTTGAATGATGCCTGCTGCCGCCGCTTGATACACGGCCTCCCTGACCCAGTCCGGCAGCGCGGCGTCATCCGCGAACGGCTTCACCGCATGGTCCGGCTGCGGAAGCCGCAGCGCCCGGACCAGCAGAAGGGCCCACTCGCCGCGGGTAACGGGAGCGTCGGGACGGTAGGTGCCGTCCTCATAGCCCTGCACCATTCCGGCTTTTGTAGCCAATCTAATGAACGGCTCCGCCCAATGGCCCAAGATATCGGCAAAGCTCCCCGGTTCACTCCCCTCATTGGGGACTTCACCGCTTCTGGGCGCCGTTCCTGCATCGGTGCCTGGATGGGTTCCAGGATTGGTGCCCGGGTTAGTTCCCGGATTGGTACCCGGGTCTGTTCCCGTATCAGTGCCCGGATCAGTGCCTGAATCAGTGCCCGGATCGGTACCTGGGTCTGTTCCCGGACCGGTACCTGGGTCAGTGCCCGGATCAGTGCCCGGGTCTTCATTCGAAGCCCATTGCAGAAGCACCGGAGACAGCCGCGGAAGCTCAAGGGCATCTCCGCTCCATGGAACGCCGTTGATCAGGCTGAGGGCGCTTGTCAGCCGCTCGCCGTTTACGAGCACGGATACTGTTTTGGCGGAGCTGCCATAATTGGCGATGTTCATTAGCCAATGGCCGTCTTTTTGCACGCTGCGCCATTCCACAGCTTCAACCGGCAACCCTGTCGCTTCATCGATCAGCACAACGGGAACAGCCGTTTTATAGAAGGGAGTGGTCCTCAGCCATTCCTGGACTTGCCCTGCGGACCAGCCCTCTTCGAGAATGAGGGCCCGGTCGAAGACTGCCTCCCGCTTCGCATCGTCCAGCGCCTGATTGTGCTTGTCTAGGCGAAGCGAATCCGCTCCCTGAATCGCCACCGTCCCTCCCGACTTCTGGTACTGGCGAAGATGGTCCAGAGAGTCCCGTTCCAGATGCTGCTGCTGTGGCACCAGGATCATGGAATATTCGCTCCCTTTGCCCTCCCGCAGTTGCTTCTCCGTAATGAAATCCACACCGGCGCCGCTGAGGCTGACAGCCCCGTACAGCTTCCGCACCGCATTGGGATAAGTCGTATTTACCTCATAGGCCAATGCAGGCAGACTGTAAAGAATCGCCACCTTGGCCCGATCGTTCTGGAAGGCGGTTACCTCCTCCACCAGCCTGTTCAAGTCCAGACTGGTCTTGCCTACCTCAGCTACCACATCCGGCCTGTGCAGCACACTGCCGCGGAAATCGCTGGTCTTGCTGTACGTTCTGGCCCATACCCAGATTGTCGATGCCGAACGCCTGTGCATAGCCCCCTGCCAAAGAACCGTACGCATATGGTCCACCTGCTCGGGTACATAGTTGCTGTCCCCGTCCCGGATGATATGCTCTTCGGAATTAAAGACAGGAGCCTTCTTCAGCGATGACAGAAAATCGTAATATCGGTACTGCTCCACCTGGCCGTCGACTCCGGTATTCAGATAATTGGTGGAGTCATTGCCACTGATGTCGCTTAAGGCCGCCATCCCTTCAAAATCGATTCCCTGGTCAAGCCCTCCCAGGGTGCTGTTCATCACCTTGCTGTGAACGGCAAGATCGGGCGCAATCTCGTGGACAATATCCGCCATCCACTGATGCCAGCCTGTAAACAGATTGCTGTTGAACCGATACCAATCGTAGAATTGCGGCGTAGCCGAATAGTTAAGGGGCATGGGCACTTCCCCGAAATCGCTGTAGCTGGTGCCGTAAACCCGGTTCAGCCCATCAATATCCCCGTTGTACTTCTCTCTCAGATATTCCCGGAATGCCGGCGTATGCGCCTCCGCATCCCTGCGGGTATCGAAGACGGGTTCGTTGGACAAGGTTACGCTGTGCAGCGCGCGACTGTCCTTGATCATCGGAATAACCGTCTGCAGATAATCCTGGATCACCTGCCTGGCTTTGGGCGCCTCAATGTTATACTTAATGAAGCCTGCGGCGTTGCTGTTCAACTCGGGCCACTCCGCCTTCATCCAAGCGGGAAAATAGTGGGGGGACAGCAGCACATTGACCGCAACATGATGCTCGGCCGCCCGTTCCAGCACCTGAACAAGATTGCTTTGGATGCTGGCCTCGGATATCAAGTAGCCTTTGTCGGGATCAATCGCCCGTTCATCAAACCCGGGATAGAGCAGCAGATTCTCCCCTCCGCCGGCAGCGGTGAAGCTGATATCGTCGAACCATACCGTCCCGGTATTTTCGGATAAAATCATGAATTCCAGCGAGGTTTCCTGCATGCCGGTGGTGTAGGTGCAGCCCACTTCCTTCCAATCATAGGTGCCCTTGGGGGCCTGGCACCGCGTCCTCCAGCCGTCCCCGCCGAGGAACCAGACATTCTTCACATCCTGCCCTTTGATCCACGCTTTTACCTGATAAGTGGTGTTGGGCTCCACCGCAACCTTCTGCCATACCCTGGCGAACACATTGGAGGCTGCCGACGATTGGTTCACAATGGACAGCGATCCGTTACCGCTTCTGTATATGTTGCGATCCGCCGAAATATCGGCTTGGACTCCTCCCGACTTGGAGCTGGACCAGACCGACCATACTTCAGACTGAAGAATAGCCTGCCTGGGACCGAACTCAACCTGGATCAAATTGGTGCCGTTGCCGCCGAACTTGGGAATATCCCGACGAACCTCGTCGAAATGGCCGTAGCCCGTAAAAATCACCTTGTCCTGCCTGACCGCGTCCCCGGAGGAATCGGCCACATCCGCAATGAAGGAATACCCGTCTATGCGAATGGGCGAAGAGCCTGTTCTATAGCGCTGAACAGCCTTTGCCTCTTTGGAGCCTTGCAGATAAGCCTGCAGATTATCCGTCGCCTCACGGTACAGATGGTCCAGTTGATCAGCCACATAAATCGCACGTTCCTTCTCGCCATTCAGAATGTCATCCTTGCCGTATTGGATGAAGTCTCCAATGACTGTGGCATTCACCGTCTCATAGTCTATCGGTATCCCCTGCTGCCGGGCCTGGTTCAGCAGTGCCTCCAGTCCGGGAAGCAGACTTTTCAGCCGGTCGAACCGGGCAAGGAGCTGCTCGTCGCTTTCATAGACGGATACGGAGCTTTGATGGGTCTGTATCTCGCCCGTTACGGTGTCTTCAATTTCAAAATTGACATGGTAATGGCCCCGTTCCCCATACTGAACAGGGAAGGTCAATCTGACGGCATGCCCGGCGGGAACTGCGACTAGACGATTAACTCCCAGCTCTGCGGAGCGGACAAGCAGTACCGCATCAGCCTGATCGAAGTTCAGCAGGTCCAAGGTGCGGGTTACAGGATCTCCCGCCTTGGCCGAAGTGGGAGCGGATAACCACGACAGCCACTTCGTCACGTCGCCAACCAGCTTGGCCGTGCCAAATTGGGAGCTGTCCTTGCCAAGACCGATTCCGTTGGTCCATTGCAGCCAGCCCTTTCTACCGCTTCCGTCATTGTCGTTAATCAGGTAAGTGAACCGGAAGTTGTCCGTCGGTTTTTCCTTGAACAGAGCCTTCCAGGGAAAGGCGGCTTCATACACGGTTGTTTGGGCGGCTTCGTTTCTTGCCGCGGTCAAAGATACCGTCTCCTTGCCCAATTGGGCATTGCCTGCGGCCCATCTCCAGACCTCCGGTACGCTTCCGGTAAGCCCCAATCCGTATTCGGTCTCATAAGCAGCGCCGTCAGCGCTGAATGCCAACTGGATGCTGTCTCCAGTCCACATGCTTGACCCGGCCACGCCTTTATGCACCTGATCCTTGACCTCAAACCAGGCATAGAAGTTGTCCTCGTCGTAGGCGAACTTGACCTTGGCGGACAGATCGGCTGCGCCGCCCCAGCCGGTAACATACACCTGACTATTGTCTGCGGGCAGTTTCATGGCTTCCAGCTCCGACCAATGATTCGCTTGGCCGTTTTTCACAACCGGCATATAGCTCATCCCGCCCAGCGTGCCCATAAATGCGTTCAGCGGCATGGGCTCCTCGCCGGGAAGCGAGGACTGATCCGGCATCTCTACCTCGGTGCTTAATCCCGGCTCGCTCCATTGGAGACCGGAGTTCGCCGCCTGAACCTGCAGATGGATCGTCTGTCCCGGCGCGACGCCTTCCAGCCGGTAGCTTCGGACATCTCCCGGCAATTGGACCTGAAGGCTGCCGTTGGCATAAATCCGGTAAAATGCAACCCCGGATTCATCCACGGCGGCGGGCCATTGCAGAAGCAGCGCAGAACCGTCTTCCGTGACGGATGCCGTCAGGCGGGAGCCTTCAGGCCAAGTCGGAGGAGCCGTGTCACCGCCGGCGGGAAGCTCGTAAGTAATGCTCAGATAAGGGCGGTTTGCCGCCGCTTCCCTGCTGTTGAAGGCTACGATGCAATCGGCCCGCCCCTGATCCAGCAAGGCCAAGCTAGCCCAGGAGTCCCCCTTGGCCTGCTTGGCCTTCATATATGCCGTAACATCATCGCTGTACCACGCTTCAGGCTGCCTGTTGAGCAGCGTGATGCCATTGCCGGCGGCTTCCGTGGCGGCCGGCTTGGTATTCCAGGTCAGAGCCGACTCGCTCCAGCTGTCGTTCTCCACCTGGTACACGCTGACCGTAACCGCTTTGCGATTGGCTGCCGTCCCGTCCGCCGCGGCTCCGTAAAGATGAAGCTGCGCTTGTGCAATCCGTCCCGGAACGGCGCTTACATCAAACTTCAGGAAGGATTCCCTCATACCGTTGGGAGTGGTCAAGGAATATTTGACTTGAAGCACACTCTCCGATCCAAATTTGTTTCCCGCATCAATGCCGCCCTTCGCATACGCATCCTCCGCGGCGTAAACCTGCATGGTAACCGTTTGCAGAGACGCGCCCGAGACCTCACCCGCCTCCGCCGTATTCCCCGTCCATATCCCCAAGAATAAGGAACTCATCAGTACGGCACTCATGATGGCCGCCAACTGGGGAATAAAGCGCTTTCCAAACCTCGTACAAAATAATAAATTCACATTTGAGCCTCCCACCCTGTAATTTGAACAGACCATGCGGATCGTCGTTTCCCTCGCTTCCCATTTCCGCATTTCCAAAGTAGCATCAATGCCTGTAAGTGAACATTCAGATATTTGGCTTTGGCATGACTTTTTTAATCCTAGGGGGCTTTCCTTTTTCACTCTCAACTTTCAATACCGGGAATGCCAGAAATGCAAGTATGCGTTGAAAATGCAACTTGCCCCCTCCTCGCGGAGAGAATTATAATGAGAGGATCACAAATCGAGGGGGCGTCTGCGGGTGCGGCGAAATATGGCATATAGAATTCAATTCATCTACGCTTCCCTCTTCGTCATCATCATTGCCAGCACGGTGCTGATCTCCTATGTAAGTGGAACAAAGCAGTTGGAGCGGGAGGTCATCAGTTCCAACCTGCAGATGCTGAACCAGATCAACAAACGAATAGAAAGCGCTCTTACGGAGATCGACCGGGCGATCGTTCAATTGCTTCAGACGGGGGACGCCTCCTTTTTTTTCAACACTCCGCATGCGGACAGTCCCGAATACTTGATCCGGCTGGACGGCTTTCAATCCCAGATCAGCGGGCTCAAGCGCTCCTACCCTGCCATTCAGTCTGTGTATCTGTCTTCCCGGGCCAACGACATGCTGCTATCCGACGAGTTGTATAATCCCACCTCCGAGGAGGCGGATAAAAATTGGATCAGTACGTTTTATAAGGAAGATTTTTACTACAAATGGACGGCTAATCCCCTCTTCAAGGAAAAACCTGTAAACGGTCATACCGTCACGCTGATCCGGTTTTATCCCATGGCGGAAAAGCCGAAGGACCGCAAGGGTGTCATCGCCGTTAACCTGCCCGAAGCTATGCTGTCGGACATGTTCTCCGATCTGCAGTTCGGCAATAGCGGCAATGTGCTGGTTACGGACGATCAGGGGACCATCCTGTCCCACGCGGATAAATCCTGGATCGGCCGGAATATTGCTGAGTTCAAGCTTGGCGGGCAATTATTGACGGAAACGGATAGCGGCTTCATCCGGCACAAGAACGGCAAAGCTTCGGAATGGGTGTTTTACGGCTCTTCCTCCTATACCGGGTGGAAGCTGTTCTATGTCGTGTCCCAAGGCCAATTGAGCGGCCTGTTCCTCACCATCCGCAATATTCTTCTTGTTCTGGCAGGCGTAATGGTGCTGCTGTCGGTTGGTTCCGTGATGCTAGTCAACCGGACATGGTTCAGTCCCATGGAGCGGTTCATCCATAAGGTGGAGTCCTTGTTCAACAAGCGGGATGGGGAGACAGCGGGAGGCGCAGGCAGCCTGCGGCCGGACTTCAACCGCCTGGAGGGCAGAATTCGCGATGTGCTGACCGGCTATTCCGATGCGGTGCGCCAGATTCAGGAAAGCAAGCCCGCCCTGAAGCTGCAAATTCTGTTCGACATTGTGACAGGACACCGGACGCGCTACGACCTGGCCAAAACATACTTTGACCACATTGGCATTGCGTTCTACCCGGCAAACTACATCGTAATGATCGCGGAATTCGACAATAAAGCCCTGCTGGAGAAGATGTCCGATCTGAACCTTTATTTGTATGCGATTTGCAATGTGGCGGAGGAGCTTATGGGCGAGCAGGAGGGGCTGAAGGGAGGGGCGGTGCAAATCAATGAGTACCAGGTGATTATTCTGGTTAGCTTCCAAGAGGATGATGCCGCCGTCAACGGACAGCGGGCCATTCATCTGGCCCATGCGTTAAGCCAGGCCGTCCAGACCTACATCAAGCGCTCCGTCAGCATTGGCATCGGCTCCTATTGTCGGCGCTTCGCCGATATTAAGAACTCGTATCAGACGGCCCAAGAGCGGATTCATTACAAGCTGGTTGCCGGACATAACACGGTCATCACCGGCGACGATATTTCTGGTGGGGACGGAGCAGAGCTGATGGAGCTGTTCGATCTGGCCGATCAGCTTCAGGATGCCGTATGGCAGACCAATATGGACAAGGTGGCGGAGCTGTTGTCCTCCATCTTCAGCCTGGCTGCCCGAAGCGGCTTTACCGACAAGACGATGGTGCAGTTCGGGCTGCAGCTCATTTACCGGACCGGCAAAAAAACCGCAGATCACGCATTGACGGCGCGCCTGCAAGCCGATCACGCCAGGATCGAGGGCGAGCTTAACCAAGCGGGCAGCTTGACGGATATGCGCCAATATCTCTTCAAGCTGATGGAGCAAATGGTGAAAGCCTTGGTAGAGAAAAGAACCTCCAAAGGCAAAATGGACGAATTTATAGCCCGGGTCAAGTCCTACATCAGCCTCCATTATGCAAACAGCGAGCTTTCCCTAAGCTATCTGTCCGATGAGTTCGGAATCAGCCCCAATTATTTGAGCAAAGCGTTCAAGACCAGCATCGGCGTGAACTTCGTCGATTATGTAATCGACGTACGGATGCAGACGGCGCAGAAGCTGCTGCTTCAGGATCAGGCCACTGTCAGCCAGATTGCCGAGCAGGTGGGATACCCCAACGTGACCAGCTTTATGCGGAGCTTCAAAAAATACAGCGGCATGACCCCTTCGGAATACCGGCAGGCGGAGCGGATCAATGCGCTGCCCAGATAACAGTCAAACGGCCCATTACTTCATTTGAAAGTATTTACTATGTGGTTTATGAAGGCAAGTGCGGCGGCGCCTTCCACTCCGGAGCCGGCACCTGCTTTTCTCTCCCCCCGCCATTACCAGCCTGCTGACCGAGTGCACCTAATCAGGACTGCTGGCCTGCGTGTTGGCTGCGAGTCGAGGAGCGCGCTCGTCGACCGCACGGATGAATCAGCCGACTGGTTGTGACACGCTATCGCGTCGCTTTTCACGGCGGAGGATGATCGGAACCGTGATCACTGCAGCGATCACCAACAACGGAGCTAGTAAACCAGCGATGGGTAACGCCGATGCGCCATTCGCTGAGAAGACGCTAAAGTCCCAGAGCCCGTGCAGGAACATGGAGGCCACGAGCGATCCGGTAGACCGCCGCGCGAGATAGAAGATCGAGCCGAGGCCGAAAGCGATCATGACCTGGAACAGGGCACCAGCCCCTATGCCCCAGAACATGTTCGGCAGGTGGAAGACTGCGAACATCGCTGTTGAGAGCAGCCAGACCCCGGTTTCGCCGAATCGGCTGCGCAGAGCAACTATCAACTGACCTCGGTTGATCATCTCCTCGTTGAAGCCGACCATGATACTGCCGAAGATGAGATACAGCCACATGAGGGGCGTGATACGGGTGAAATCGCCGGTCAGCATGTTCACGATCGCGATGACCATCATGATGATCGGGAGAGTCATTGTCCATCGAGAAAGACGCCGCCTTTCAACCAGGCTGGGGCGCCACCAGCCGTAGATTGTGACTATTGTGATGGTCAGCACGGCACCGCCGGACAGCGGTGCTATGTACCAGAGAAGAAGAGTCCGCTCACTCTCACCCACTCGCGTGTAGTCGATGCCGTTGAGCACGAAGATCGCGTAGAAGACTGCGCTGTAGAGGAAATATGTGAGAACAGCCCATCCTACGCGGGGACGAACCCGAAGGGCAGGATCCAAAGATTCTTGCAGCCTATTGTTTGACATCATAAACACTCCCACTATAAATTTAAACTGCGGTGACGAGGAACATAGTTGAATCGCTTCCTCATTTACAATTCTAGTCTCCCAATTTAAACAGAACCTAAACAAATGGATAAAAACCAGCTAAATTTTTGCTGCTGCCGTTTAGGTTCTGTTTAAGTAACTCTACTACGATGGCCAGGGTGATAACGATGAAAAGTCTATCTACTATTAAAATCGCAACGGAAACAAAGAATCATTAACCGAGGATGAAGGCGAGTTTTTGACACGCTGCTTGGAGGCTTAAAGGATTCAAAAGGAGAAGTGGACATAGTAAGCGTGTAGATTGGGGATATACTCAGTGAGTGATAAGACAATTATGAAGGACATATTAATCGCTAGCATTACTGATTGATAAAAACAGCCTGCGACTGTGCAAATATTTGCCGCTGCAGGCTGTTTTTACTCATTATTATGTAAATTTCGATGAAATTCAAATAAGATATGCGGTTTTACTGGCGCAGATAAATGTCAGCTGTCATTTATCTGCGCCGCGTAATTGAACAGTATAAGATGGTTTTATGAACTGAATATATATAGCTCGTGCAGAGCCGGAGCGGCTGTTGTTAAAAGATAATAAAGTATTTAAAGTAACACAGTTTAGATAACTAAAAAATTCTCTATCGGTTAGTATAGGGTATATGATGGATTAGGAAATTGCTTCTGTGAATCAGGAAATTTTTATACGCGTGCTCAAGGCAACAATCGGCGCTCCTCGAGGTTGCAATTGGCCAGATTAGACTTCGGGTTCAAACACCCATATATTTTCGACCTCTGATCTGCTTACTTCCATACTGCAAAAGTATTGTGAAATTGCCACCCCCTGGACTAACGACAAAAAAGGCATTCCCTGTAGTCGTTAACTACAAAAGAAATGCCTTTTTCACATACCCGCACTATTTAGTTTAAGGTCACAGCGATTCCGCGGAAATCGGCTCAATTAACTTCAATAATTCAATGATGTCCGCTTTACCAAACGTTCTATTTCCATCCATATCATACCCCAATGGCGTTACCGCGAGAACATGGGTAATGTCCCACAGCTTCTCCTCTTTTTGATAAAAGAGGGACACGATATGTGCGGTCGAAGCTGTCCCGTCCGAGCTCACTACTTTTACTTGGAATCGGTTCAAGCCTTCCACGAACGAAACAGGTTCACTCTGTCCGTTCGTCACCTCGATGGCTGCGCCTAGCTGGCCGCTCTGCGGATCCATCCGCTTCAACTCGGTGCTAGTACCTGCTTCCATAGAAGCTGCTCGAAAAGTAAATGCTGAGTTAGGGCCATGAACAACAGCCGCGATCCATGGTGTGGATGTTGGCAGTACATTGCCATAGGCATCACCTGTGAGCACAAGCTGCGCGAAAGCAGGCTGCACGACAACTGTCACCGATTGGGACTCCGTGCCATCTGTGAGGCCACTTCTTTCGTACAGCGCTGTATATTGGTGCGTGCCAGAGCTAACGCCTGTTAAGCTGATTTCCGCATTCCCGTACACATCGGTCGTTACTCTCGCCCGTTCAGCGCCATTCTCTTTCAACGAAATGTAGCCGGGCTGCGTCAGGTCACCGATTAAGTCCCCTACGGATACGGAGAATTGAATAGGTTGTCCAAGCTGGAAAGTTCCACTCGGATGATTCAAAATGAGTACAGTTCCCTGGGTATTCGGTTTGATGACTTGGGTGATCGGGGCTGACGTCTGTGCTTCATGGAGCAGGTCAGGAATGTATGCAGCCTGAATAGGGTAAGTTCCAGGCAGCAGCGCTGCTGAAGTGATAAAAGCAGTTCCTGCCGAGTCAAGATGTATGGGAGTATCTGGTAAGTTGCCGCCACTAAAAACAATATGGCCAGCAGGAATCTGCGACTCTCCATTCGTATTGGTCACATGTGCGGTAAATGTAAGGGGAGTTCCATAATAAACAGCCTCCGTTACTGAAGCGGTAACCACTACAGTAACAGGGATTGGTTTAATCTGCAGACTGCCCCTGTTTGACACCCCATTAAGGTGCTCGTCGTCCCCCAAGTAACTTGCGACGACCGTATGGGTGCCAACATCAAGCTGCTCGGTCTCCCAAGTCGCTGTCCCGTTCGTCAGCGTCAAAGCACTCGGCCAATTGCTAAAGCCGCCTGTACCTGAAAGTGCTACCGTCCCCGTTGGAACTGACCCACCGCTGCCTGCGTTAACTACCTGCACCCTTACGCTTACTGTGTGTCCGTATATGCTTTCCCCTGATTGCGGTGCCACAGACAGATGAACATTAACCGGTGCTTTGGATACAGGCTGGGTAATTGGCTGTGAGGCACTCGTGACATGATTGCCATCACCGCTATATTCTGCCGTAATGACGAGATCGCCAACCGGCAGTTCATGAGTGGCAAGCACCGCAGTGCCACTGCTATTTAGTGGGACTGGCGCTTGCAAGTCGAAACCGTTATTTTTAAAAGTAACTGTGCCTGTAGGCTTGATGCTAGGATTTAATGTATTTGTTACCTGTGCGGTTAAAGTCGTCGTTTCACCGACAGAAATCCCACCCGATGATGATAGGGTTGTCGATGTATTTGCTTTGTTAACGGTATGCCCGACAGCAGCTGATGGACTCACCGCATGGTTGCTGTCTCCGCCGTACTCCGCTTTAAAAGAGTGGGACCCAGCTGATAAACTATCGGGCAGCGTCCATTCAGCCGTTCCTGAATGAAGTATGGCAGTCCCTAATGTGGTTGAACCATCATTGAAGGTTACGATACCCTCTGGTGTAAATGAGCTACCCACAGGATTCGCTACGGATGCTCTTAACGTCAATGAAGTTCCGTAGGTGGAAGCTGCGTCTGTCGCTCCTAGAACAGTCAAGGTTGATGACGTAGGGATCCGATTGACGACCACGGGAATGGAGCTAGAGCTATTGGCAACATGTGTAAGACTTCCGCCGTAATATGCTGTGATCGAATGGGTTCCCACTTCTAAAGTAGGCGCCGTCCATGTTGCTGTTCCTGAACTCAACGTCCCTGTGCCAAGTACAGTCGAGCCCTCCTTGAACGTCACGGTTCCTGTCGGTCCAAAAATGCTTGCGATGCCATTCGTCACAGTTGCCGTCAACGTCACTGAGTTCCCGTAGCTCGTGCTTCCGGGACTAGCGCTGACCGCCACTACGGTTGGAATACCTAGGACAGATTGCGACAAACTACCAGACGTACTGGCTTGATGATGACCATCGCCATCGTAAGTCGCAGTGACGAAATAACCACCGACCGGCAGCGACGACGTCGTGAAGGTCGCGACTCCGCTTCTGTTAACACTTGTAGTTCCCAGTACATTGCTGCCTTCTCGGAAGGTGACCGTTCCCCCCGGCATGACCTGATTGCCACTTGTATTGGCTACTGTCGCCGTGAAAGTAATTGCCTCGCCAACGTATAGGATACCGGCACTTGAGGTAAGAGTGGTATTGGTTTGAATCGTATTAACCGTATGTACAAAGGTAGACGATTGTGGATTATGTATACCGTCTGAGCCTGAATAACTAGCTGTTATCGTATGTGTACCGACTTCTAGTCCGGAAAAGGATATCGAGGCATGAGCATTGAAATTTTCAAGCTGCTCCCAAGTGCGTGTCGTTAGCACATTGTCTTGTCCTACAAGCGTAACAGTCTTAGCGATGTTATTTACTGTGATATCCGTAACATAACGATTCCCCGAAAGTTGCCAAGATTTTACCAAAGTGTTGTTTGCATCATACCCATACAAATAAACATTGAAATTATTATCCGTATCGCTGTACGCCCAATAACTCATTCCGCCCCACTGAATAACAGGACAGTTCGAGCAAGTGAGTTTTTTTCCAGCTTGCACCGGAGCAAGCTCTGAGCTCTTATAAACAACCTCCGGCTCTGAAGCAACGAGCTCTTGCGGTCCTCCAATCAATGTGTCCCCATCGTAGAACGTGATGCTCCCAGTTGGTGTCGCCCCTCCTAAAGAACCATCTGTCACAATGGAAGTAAATTGCACCGACTCGCCATAAATGGACGAGGGCTGGCCTGTAATCACTTGTCCTACTGTTGTAAGTGCAAAAGCTGCCGGCTGGAACAAGTTAACCAAGAGGGCAACTAACAGAACTCCGCCAATCCATCGCAGTTTATTCCTATTTTCCCGTTTCACCATCATTCCTCCCCCTGCGTAACTCTAGTAATTATACTAAAATTTATCGGGATTTGCGTGTATAAAATGAATAGAAAAAAGCCATCTGCACCCTGCCATGTAACAGGTTCAAACAGCTCTTCTCTTCCTAAGTGTCAAATAGGACGAACTATCTCAAACTGAGTGCCAATGTTGTCATTCGACTAACGTTTCCCGTTAGGAGCTCAATCAACAATTGGATTAATTACACCATATTAAACGATTTCATTTTTCGTTCTAACATAGTTGCGAATATATGTCACAATGAACTTTAATTACTACACCGATGCCTGTTGACGGTCCAATGCATCGATCTTTGCAAAAACTCCAAATCCTGCGGCCAATGCTCCGCCCACTTTCCCTACAAAATCACTTCAAATCTCTTCCCCTTCTTGCTGTGTTGTTACTCGAATATCATAAAGTCTATCTTTATGGGTGTTTCCCCAATCCCTCATGGACAAAATGATCTGCTCCAACGTTCTTCCGAATTCTGTAAGTGAATATTCCACCTTAGGTGGTACTTGTTTATAAACTTCACGATGGATAATGCCGTCTCGCTCAAGCTCACGGAGCTGCAATGTAAGAATGAATTGAGTCATATCCGGATAAAGGCGGCGGAATTCGCTAAATCTTTTTGGACCATCTATCAGATGATAGAGGATGATTCCTTTCCACTTTCCTCCAATAACATCAAAAGTGGTATAAACAGGACACCCTTCTTTCAGAGTCATACAATTTTTGTTCTTTCGATTGTCCAACGCCCTTACACCTCCAATAGTTTAATTTTTAATACTACATTATAAAATTATGCGTACTTCTCATAATTCATTATACCCTATACAATTAAGCAGCAACAACGAAATCACTTTGGAAGGATGGATTTATTTGATAACAGAAGCACTTTTAGAGAAGAGCTGTACTCTTAACTTTAAGCGTTAGAAGAGGGATAGGTGAAAATTCTATCCAGACCGATGAACTTCATTATAGAAGGCATACCACTGAGCGCTAGTTATTATTATCGTGCTGTTAATGCGATTAGTAGGTCATCGGTAAAGAAAGCAAAGGCATGCGGACTATTTCAAGATCTAATAGTTAAGAAAAAGCCAATTAGGCTAATCTTTCTATAATTTAAGGAGGTATACCCTATGACTGCTAATAGCGACACCCCCATATCTGCCCAAATAGCCAAACGACTTCCTCTATCGGCACTGATCGTGATGGCCTGTACCGTTTTTATCGTGATCATGACCGAGACTATGCCGGCCGGGCTTCTCCCGCAGATCGCCCAAGGCCTAGGCGTTTCCGAAGGCTTGGCAGGCCAGTTCGTCAGCGCCTATGCGATCGGAACGGTCCTCGCGGCGATTCCTGCAATCATGCTAACCCGCGGAGCGAGACGTAAACCGCTGCTGTGCATCGGTTTGCTGGGATTCCTAGTCGCAAATACCGTCACCGTATTGGCGCCAAATCTCGCCATAGCCCTTATCGTCCGGTTTATCGCAGGAGCGTTTTCTGGTCTGCTATGGGGTATGCTCGCCGGCTATGCGATGCGCATCACCGCGCCAGAATACGCTGGACGCGCCTTGGCCATCGCTATGTCCGGTACACCAGTCGCTCTCGCAGCGGGAACTCCTCTGGGCACCTGGCTTGGTACGATGGTCGGATGGCGTTGGACATTTGCCGCGATGTCCCTATTCATTGCTGTCGTCCTCATCGGTGCGTTGATTCTCGTTCCTGACGCTCCGGGCCAACAGGCACAGAAGCGTATGTCGCTCTCCAGGGTACTACGCATTCCGGGTCTGGCGACCATCCTCGCCGTCGTCTTCGTCTGGATGCTTGCACATAATCTTCTCTACACCTACATCGCCCCCTACCTGCAGCAGATGCACATCGACCTGAGGCCCGATATCGCGCTCGTCGTCTTCGGCATCGCTGCGATCGGCGGTATTTGGATCACCGGCATGCTGGTCGACCGTATGCTCCGCCGCCTTACCCTTGCCAGCGTAGGTCTGTTTATCGTTGCCAGTGCGATCCTCATCGCAACACAGGGGGCCACGCCGCTTGTGATCCTAGCCATCATCTTGTGGGGCCTCGCCTTCGGAGGCTCGGCAACACAACTTCAAACCGCCACAGGAGGTGTTGCTGGAGAGAATGCCGACGCGGCTATATCCCTGGTCACCACATCCTTCAACCTAGCCATTTTTGCGGGCGGCGCAATCGGTGCGTTTCTCGTCGAAGGCATCGGAGCATGGACCCTCCCTTTAGCGATGATCATTCTCGCGTTCATAACACTAATCACCGTTGGCTTCGGCCGGCGCACGGCGTTCCGGTCAGATCGCTAATCGGCGCAAGAGGAGACATGCCTGAGTATGAAAGAGGAAAATTCATGATGTTCTCTCCAAATGAGTCCATAGCGGACTAAAAAAATATGGAGGCATCCAAGGACCCGTTTTCTGCTCATTGACGATAATTACTTCCCTATTTAGTTGAGCAAAGGCAGCTGATCTAAGTGATCGCTGCCTTTATTGTTGCATATTGAACGTTCGCTAATACCTAACATCAACAGTAGGATGTGACTCAAGCTCCTCTAGCAGATTTTTGGCACTGTATCTTGTTAAAGGAAATCTGCGCAAAAATATCATAATTAGTCCACGGAATCTTCTATATATAGGCTAACCGGTTTGATTTTTCTCTTGTAAAGCAAAAACTTCCCTTGCTGCTTCTATGAAAGATAATAGGATTGGTGAAAGCCACTTGTCTGTATGCCACAACATCTGTGTATACACGTGCAAGTCTGGGATTTGCCATGGAAGGGCAACAAGTTCTCCGCGTTCAACTTCGGCTTCCGCTACAATTTCAGGAAGAAAGGCAATACCGATTCCCGAAATCGCACATTGTTTAATGGCCTCGGCACTCTGAAACTCTAAATACGTAATGCTATCAATGCCCTCTTTCTCAAATGACCGGTCAAACATGGTACGATAGGGACACCCCTTTTCGTTCGTCAGGAACACTTCTCCATGAAAATCTTCCAGCTGTAGCACTGTTTGTTTTGCGAGCGGGTGGTCTGGAGCAGCGAACAAGCAGAAAGTTTCTTTTAGCAACGGTTCCACGGCAAGTCTGCTTGAGCGAATGGGCTCATCCAACATATAGACGACATCCGCAGTTCCATCAAAGAGTGTTTGCTTGAGCTCTTGATTTGGGACGGAGCGGAAGATCAGACGAACTCCCGGATGCTGCGAACGAAACCGTTGAAAGACTGCTGGAAGCCGATAGGCGCAAATCACCTCGTTGGCACTTATCGTTAGGGTGCCGCGTAGATTTTCATTGTCATGAACGTCGCTGCAAGCTACTTCCAATTTGTTAAGAACGCCTTGGACATGAGTTAAAAAGCGTTTACCCGCAGTTGTGATAACGAGCTGCTTGCCCAAGCGATCAAAGAGACGAACCCCAAGCTCATCCTCCAATGCTTTGATTTGCATCGTGACGTTGGAGGGGACGTAATTCAGTACTTCCGCAGCTCGCGTGAAATTTAATGTTGATGCAACCGTGCAGAACGTATTCAGTTGGCGCAACTCCATCATACGATCCCCCTTGTGCTTTCAATATTATTGAACATTACTTTTAATTACATTCACTTTTATTGAAAGTATCATAGTTCTATACTAAGCACAAGAAGTCACACACAGAACGTGTGGTTTCATTTGAAGGGAGCGACCCTACGATGGATTACGAAATTTTTAATTTGGGTGATGTAACCTTGCAATCAGGAGTGACGTTACCAAGCGCTTTTCTTGCTTATAAGACTTATGGAAAATTAAATGAACAGAAAGATAATGTCATCGTCTATCCAACTGCTTTTGGTGACCAGCATGTTCAGAATGAATGGCTGATTGGCAGCGGGATGGCACTGGATCCGGAGAAATATTTTATTATCATTCCAAATCTGCTGGGCAACGGATTATCTTCGTCTCCCAGTAACACGCTCCCTCCATTCGATAGGGCTCATTTTCCGCAGGTAACCATCTATGACAACGTTAGATTACAGCATCGGCTGGTGACCGAAAAATTCGGCATTCAAAAAATTGCTCTCGTAGTTGGTTGGTCCATGGGAGGCATTCAGGCATTTCAATGGGGTGCAAGTTATCCAGAGATGGTGGAACGAATTGCACCTATCTCGGGAATTGCCAAGACTTGGCCCCATACATTTGTGGTCCTGGACGGTATGAAAGCTTCACTGCTGGCTGCAGTTGGCTTCGATTCAACTAAACTAAACCAGTTGACTTCTGCAGACATGCGCGCCGTTGGCCGGGTCTATGCAGGATGGGGATTTTCGCATTCGTTTTATAGAGAGGAGCTTTATCGTGAACTGGGACTTGACTCCTTGGAAGACTTTGTGACTGGCGTCTGTGAAAATAGCTTTATGAAAATGAATCCGCACAACGTCCTGGCCATGTTATGGACTGGCCAACATGCAGATATTAGTTCAAACCCCTCCTATAACGGAGATTTCGATATGGCGCTTAAGAGCATTAAAGCTCTTGCCTGCATCATGCCGGGGAGCACGGATCTCTTCTGCACAGCGGACGATAATGAATACGAAGCAAAGCTTATATCTAATGCTGTCTTTAATCCAATCCAGTCGATCTGGGGCCATTTTGCCGGTCGCGGAATCAACAGTACCGATAATCAATTTATTGATGATAATCTAAAACACTTGTTGGCAATTAGCAGAAACGGATAGATCGTCATTTGGATTGGATGTTCCGTCAGCCAAAGCAAGATTCGCATTCCTCAGCTCAGTTATTTCTCTCATGAATTAATATTTGGTTATGGAATGGGAACGCAGACAGGAGAATGATGCCAAATCGCTGGGCGGTTTGTTTTTTCTCTTTGCCGACCAGATTCGGGACTTGGATTTCCAAACAGCCCTACATCAACTGATGACACTGTTTCTAAAGATGGCAGAAGCGAAGACGAAACGTGACAAGTCGTCTGTTTATTGTCAACTCCATGAGTGGATTTATCACGAAAACAGAACATGCTAAACAAATGAAGAAAAAGGCATACCGGCAGCAGACCTTTTTCTTCATTACACATCCAGAGAATCTCTGGAAATCAGAGATTTTGAACCATTCGCCTTACGTTCACCTGGAGGATCTCAAATAGAACGGGTCTACGCCCCGTTCTCATTGACGGACGGCCAAGATTCCCGCTTCCAGCAAATTGATCCATGACCACTTCCCCTGGCTTGTGATTGCCTCAAGGATAGCCTCATATAGCTCAACCGGTTTTTCAGCTTAATGAATCCTTTTCTACAGGGAAATGGGCTCGAAATCAAACTCGATTGGAATCATATATAAATTGCCACGCCATCCAACTGCCACGATGTTTATCCGGACTTAAGGAGTTGGCCTTTCCCTTCACGAATGTGACGCATCTCAGATCCTTCTGCGGTGCGGGGAGGAACGGATGCAGGACTTTGTCTTCGAGATTATGGACACAATCTGAATATCAAAGAAAAGAAGCGGACCTCGTTAGCTAGAGGGCCGCTTCTTTTAATATCACATTTCTTACCTAATGCTTTGATGTTCACGGATACACAGCGCTATTAACGCCATACAGTATGCTCCACACCCTTGGAAACAATTCCTTTTATTGTCCAGCAGACCTTCTCACGAGCACTTGCTATACCCGCAGCTCGAGCACGTCTTGCAGCCTTCCGTATTGATTAGCGACGCCGAGCCGCAGGAAGGGCACAGGTCCAGCGACAGCGACGTGGCGGCGCTTCGGGTTACCGTTTGCAGGGCCGACGGCTCCGTTACGACCTCCTGAGTGGCGGTCACGTAGTCGTCTGCAGTATCGGTGTATTCGCCATGCATCTCCAGTGCCTTGGCGACCGCATCGGCGATCGATTCCACGCGGTTGGCACCGAAGCCGATCGCGCCGGACCCGCCGATGCCCTTCAGATGCTTCACGAGCAGCTGCACCTTGTTGCCGTGATCGCCGTACCGCAGGAACAAGGAGCAAACCCGGCCCAACGCCTCGGACATGGCGAACACGTCGGAGCCGGCCTTGCCTACATTCAGGAAGATTTCACTCGGCGTACCGTTCATATCATTGATCGTAATATATGCCATGCCAAACGGCGTGTTGAATTTGTATGTCGCTCCGCGCAGCGCCTGCGGGCGGCGTTTGTATTGCTTGTCGACCACCTGCTCGGTCTGGACCTGGGCGTTCGCGGATAAGGATTCGGTCAGTCGGGTGAGTGAGCCCGCTTCGCCAGCCGCTGGTTTTACTGGAGCTGGAGTTGCAGCCGCTACCGCAGGTTCCGCCTTCACAGATGCCGGAGGAG
The DNA here is from genome assembly GCF_038070315.1 of Paenibacillus filicis. Taxonomy (NCBI): domain Bacteria; kingdom Bacillati; phylum Bacillota; class Bacilli; order Caryophanales; family Paenibacillaceae; genus Paenibacillus; species Paenibacillus filicis. Next base: position 76,122 of record NZ_JBBPCC010000015.1, read on the forward strand.
ATACGGCAGCCTGAGCTTCCTCTTTCTTCTCTTCCTTCTTGTCCGTGCTCAGCACTTGAACGTCTCGGCTACCGTCGCGATAGATCGTGACACCCTTACAGCCGAGGTCGAAGGCCAGCTCATAAAGCCGCTTGGTCTCTTCAACCGTAAAGTCAGCGGGACAGTTGGCCGTCTTGGAGATGGAGCTATCCACCCATTTCTGGATGGCAGCTTGAGCGCGAATATGATCCTCCGCGGACAAGTTCATCGCTGTAACGAAGTAGTCCGGCAGCTCCTGATCCGGATGCTCGTCCCTCCACTGCTGCGCGATCGGCACGTATTGCTTGTCGAAGCCCAGACGGCTCTGGCGATAATATTCGAAAGCGAAGTATGGCTCGATCCCGGTCGACGTGCCGACCATCGTCCCGGTACTGCCCGTAGGGGCTTGCGTGATTACCGTCACGTTGCGCATCCCCTTCTGCTTCACAGCATCGCCGACTTCCGGGTAGACGCCGGTCATCGATTTCATAAACCCGCTCTGCAGAAACAGATCCGCATCGAACTGCGTGAAAGAGCCCTTCTCCTCCGCGATATCGGCGGAAGCCAGATAAGCCTCACGCGCCATAAAGCCGTACAGCCGGTCCAGGAACTCCAGCGATTCCGTGCTGCCGTAGCGAATGCGGAGCTTGATCATCAGCTCCGCCAATCCCATGGAGCCTAGGCCGATGCGGCGCTCGTTCTGCTGGTTGACACGGTTTTCCTCAAAGTGATACGGAGTCTTGTCGATGACATTGTCCAGGAAGCGCGTCGAATACTGTACGACCTTGGCCAGCTCCTCCCAGTCCACATCATGCTTCTCTTCATCGTAGAACTTGGATAGGTTGATCGCCGAGAGATTGCAGACCCCCCAAGCCGGAAGCCCCTGCTCGCCGCAAGGATTCGTGCAGATGATCGGGTTAAAATACCAGCTGTTGGACATCTGGTTGTAATATTCCATAAACACGACACCAGGCTCCGCGGACTTCCAGGCGGATTCGATAATGGTATGCCAAATCTCCCGTGCCTTGACTGTCCGATAAGGAATAACCGCCTTACCCAAGCTGCGCCACTTGTCCAGATCGCCGTCCCACAATGGGTCATAGTCGGGGTCAGTCGTGTCCGGGTAGACAAGCTCCCAGTCCAGGTCTTCCTTGACGGCTTTCATAAATCCATTGCTCACACATACCGATAGATTGGCATTGGTGATCTGCCCCATCGACTGCTTGACCGTAATAAAATCGACCACATCAGGATGCCAATCGTTCATCATCAGCATGAGCGCGCCGCGCCGGCTGCCGCCCTGCTCGATCAATCCCGTCGTGTAGCTGAACAAGCCGCCCCAGGAAACAGCGCCGCTGGACGAACCATTCACACCTCGGACGACCGCTCGACGCGGACGCAAAGAAGATAGATTGATCCCTACTCCGCCTCCACGGGCCATAATCTCAGTCATTTCGGTCAGCGTAGCCATGATCCCGCCGCGGCTATCATGCGGAGAGGGAATGACGTAGCAGTTGAACAGAGTCAGCTCGTCGCTGGCATCCGCTCCGGCTGCGATCCGTCCTCCCGGTACCAGCTTCCAGTCGTCCAAGATATAGCGGAAGCGATCCGTCCAGAGCTGGCGCTTCTCCGGCGTGGCCTCTACGGAAGCCATAGCTCCAGCCAGACGGTCCCACATCTGCTGAGGCGTCTTCTCTACGGTAAGTGTCAGCTTCTCGACCGACGATTCTACGATCTCTCCACTGCGAACCTTGACCTTCACGGTCGAGCCCTGGCGTTCGATGACCTCCCCGACCTCCTTGGCCGGAAACTTCGGATCGTCCTTGGTCAGCACCAGGACCGTGTCCCCCACCTGCGTGCGGTTCGTGTCCGCGTCTTTCATGGCATAGCGGTCGAGAAATATTTTTTCGCTTAAACCTTCCAATTTGGCTTGCTTCACCGTCTTCAAGACAACAACCTCCCGGACATGTAAAAGTTTCATGATCGCAATATGTGGATGTTAAATCATTATACAACACTATATGTAGTAGTTCTAATGAACAAAAGGTGAAAAACACTGTTCACCTCATAGCGGCTTGCCGTTCCCTTCTATTTCCTCCGGCAAGCTCACTAATTCGTACCTGCCGACACCCGTCTTCCGGGTTCCGGACTGACTCTCGCTTTCCCCCCGCCTGGTGAGCAGACTGCATTTTGACTTCCGCCGTTCTCCTTGATAGTCTAGTATTAGCTTATCATAGAACCTCAATTAAACACAAACGTATGTTCTCATCACAAATTTATTCCCTTACTCTTATCCCCTCAGCAAAGGAGACGTTCTATTATGACGCAAGCATCCTATATATGGTACCAAAACGAACTGCTCCCCCGCCAAGCCGTACAGATTTCACCGGACGACCGGGGATATTATTTCGGTGACGGATTATATGAGGTTTTCCGTGTGTACCATGGTGTCGTCTTCGAGGCAGCCGGACATTTCGACAGGCTGGAGAGAACAGCCAAGGCGCTTCGCATCCCTCTCCCCTTCTCCCGGTCCGTGATGGAAGAGAAGCTGCAGGAGCTCATCCGCCTCAATGATGTGCAGACCGGAAACATCTACCTGCAAATCACGCGTGGCATCGCCGCCCGCTCGCATCCTTTCCCGGCCTATGCCGAGCCGGTATTGATGGCCTATGCCTACCCCTATGAGCGCCCGCTCGAAGCGATGCGCCACGGCATCAGCGCCGTGACGGGGGAGGACATCCGCTGGCTGCGCTGCGATCTGAAGACGCTGAATCTGCTCCCCAATGTGATGGCCAAGCAAGAGGCGCTGGACCGCGGAGCCGATGAAGTCATTCTTCACCGCTCGGGAACGGTGACCGAATGCAGCGCCTCCAATGTGATGATCGTCAAGAACGGCATTCTGCGCACACATCCGGCCAATCATCTGATCCTGCACGGCATCACGCGCTATGTTGTGCTGGGCCTTGCGCGGGAGCTGGGCATTCCCGTAATTGAAGAGCCGTTCACCCTCGAGGCGCTTGGTCAGGCCGATGAAGCGTTCGTGACAGGGACGACCGTCGAAATCACGCCGATCATTCGCATCGATGACCGCCCGGTCGGCAACGGCGCTCCCGGTCCCATCGTCCAGCAGCTGCAGACCGCCTTTGACACGGCGATCTCCAGCCGTTAATATCTGACTCCACACAGCGGACAACTCCGTGTTCCCCTGTGCCGGCACTTTCCAGCCCTAACAACTGCCGGTGCCCTTAGCAGCAATCTATTGTCGATTCGACCATGCACTCCACCGTGCCACCATCAACCCATTCATCAGCGAAGAGCCCTCCGAACACGGACGGCTCTTCTTCTATTGTTGGCCCTCCATGCCTGCTTCGGTTCACCTACCGGCTGCAGACAACGTCCAAATAAAAAGAACGCCGGGACGTCCGTGCACGTCACCAGCGTTCTCCAACAAATCCGACTGCGAGCTACTGAATGCCCGCCAAAGAGACTTCTCCTAACCATCCCCTCAGCAAGGCAGCAGGAATACCTTACCGGCGCAAGTTCCACTCCGCATTGCCGTATTTTTCCTCCACCAGCTTGTCCGCCAGCTCCCGCTCGTAATCCGTCAGCTCGCCCGGTACCAACCGAATATTCAGCCCTTCGGCAATCCCCGCTTCGAAGGCCGAGACCACCTCCGCGAGACCGACCGGCTCGCGTCCGACCGAGCGCAGCAAATCATTAATCGCAATCGCTTTGCGGAGAAATTGCTGCTTCATCCGGTCCTTGATCCTGTCGCTGTTGAACAGCAGCAGATCGAATAGCGCATCCGCATCGAGATCCAGCAGAATAGAGCCGTGCTGAAGCACGACGCCCTTCGCCCGCGTCTGCGCGCTGCCTGCGATCTTGCGTCCCTCGACGACCAGCTCGTACCATGACGGCGAATCGAAGCAGGCCGCCGATCCCATCGACGCATATTTCTCCTGCTCCTCCGGACTCGCCAGCTGCACCATATCCGCCGCCAAGCCGAGGCGCCGGAAGCCCAGCAGCAAGCCCTGGCTCAAGATCCGGTAAGCCTCCGTGACGCTGCGTGGAATGCCCGGGTAGCTCTCCGACACGATCATGCTGTAGGTCAGCTCTTGGTCATGCAGGACAGCGCGTCCGCCGGTCGCCCGGCGTACGAATCCGTAGCCTTCGCGTTTCAGCGCGCCGAAGTCGATCTCATCCTTCGCCTTCTGGAAGTAGCCGATCGACAGCGTCGCCGGGGACCACCCGTAGAACCGGACCGTAGGCGGGGCCAGTCCCTCGCTGTGAGCCGTCAGAATCGCTTCATCCACTGCCATATTATAGGCCGGGTCGCCTGCCCCCGACTGAATCCATCTCCATTCATTCGTTTCCAACATCTCCATCACCTGCTCATCTTCAGAGTATGACGCTTAACCAAGTTGCTACCCTTCATCATAAAGCATCCCGTTCCCGTTTGAAAGAGCGCGGTTTCGTCCATACTAAAAATTAACTCTGGACCCGGGAACCGCATGGTCTTGCGAGACTTGCTGCAAGCGGTACCGTTCAGTAAAGCCTTAATCCATCAACCTAGTTTAGCAAGCCCCGATGAAAAGGAGCGAGTGTCCACCATGCAACCGACCGAACGCAAAGAACATGTGCGCCCGCTGAATGAGCATGTCGAGCTTCATTTTGAACGGGAATGGTTCGAGGAGCTGCACGCCCGCGCGCAAAAAAACGGACCGTGGGACGACTGGACGATGTTCCGTCTCGCCTGCGAGGCCGAGCGTTCCGGCATGATCCGCTCGTTCGACGATCTGCTGTGCTTGTCCCACTTGCCGAATCTCGTACCCATGGAGCATCAGATAGGAACCGCCAAGAAGGTGCTCACCGAGATGCGTGGACGCGCGATTCTGGCTGATGAGGTCGGGCTCGGCAAGACGATTGAAGCCGGGCTGATTCTGAAGGAATATATGATTCGCGGACTCGTCCGCAAGGTGCTGATTCTCGTTCCGGCTTCGCTTGTTCTCCAATGGGTGCGCGAGCTGAACCAGAAGTTCGGCATTCCCGCCGTTGCTCAGAAAAAGGAGTACATGTGGGCCCAACAGGACATCATCGTCGCCTCCATGGATACCGCCAAGCGCGATCCGCACCGTGGCATCGTCATGGACCAGGAATACGATATGCTGATTATCGATGAAGCGCATAAGCTCAAGAATAAGAAAACAACCAACTACCAGTTCGTACTCGACCTGCGGAAAAAGTATTGCCTCCTGCTGACCGCTACGCCGGTGCAAAACGACCTCAAGGAGCTGTACAATCTGATCACGCTGCTCAAGCCGGGACAGCTCGGCGGCCAGACGAGCTTTCAGGCCAACTTCGTCGTCGACAAGCGCGTGCCGAAGAATGAGGAGCAGCTCCAGCAGGAGCTGGGCAAGGTGATGATCCGCAACCGGCGCAGCGACGGCAATGTGTCCTTCACCAAGCGGATCGTTCGCAATATTCCGCTGCAGCTGTCGTCCGAAGAACAGGCGCTCTACGACGGTGTGACCCAGTTCGTCCGCACGAGGTACGAGGAGTCCGGCGGCGATCTGAGCAGCGTGCTGTCGCTTGTGACGCTCCAGCGCGAGGTCTGTTCCAGCCGGGACGCGGTGTTTATCACGCTCGTGAACATGTTTAAGAAGACGGAAGAGGACTCCCCGATCCGACCGAAGATCTGGGAGCTCGTCGAAGTCATCCGCGGGATCAAGGCGAATACCAAGGCGGAAAAGGTACTGGAGCTGATCCAGTCCATTCCGGACAAGGTCATCATTTTCACCGAATACCGTGCCTCCCAGGAATATTTGCTGCAGTATTTGCGAGACCGCAAAATTACCGCCGTCCCCTACCGGGGAGGCATGAACCGGGGCAAGAAGGACTGGATGATGGACCTGTTCCGCAACCGCGCCCAGGTGCTGATCGCCACCGAAGCCGGAGGCGAGGGCATTAACCTTCAATTCTGCCACCATATGATTAACTTCGATCTGCCCTGGAATCCGATGCGGGTCGAGCAGCGGATAGGCCGGGTTCACCGACTCGGGCAGCAGGAGGATGTGAAGATCTATAATCTGTCCACGACGGGCACGATCGAGGAGCATATTCTCTCTCTGCTGCATGAGAAAATCAACATGTTCGAGCTCGTGATCGGTGAGTTGGATACAATCCTGGAGCGGCTGGAGCAGAACACCCCGCTGGAATCTCATCTGGCCAAGCTGATCCTGACCGCCCGCGATCCGAGCGACATCCGCCGCCAGATTGAAGATCTGGGCGAGTCGTTCACCATGCTGCGCGGAGAAGCCGGGTCCGGGGCTCAGGCTCCGGGCTTCAGCACGCAGGAAGCGGCCCCCTTCTCCTCCCTGCTCAGCGCCGTTGGCCAAACGGTCAATCAGCAAGTGCCCGGTGGCGGGGAGGTACGGCCATGACCATGGACAGCACCCAGATCCAATCCTTCGTCCTCCGCTACCTGGAGGCCGAGCAATGCGACATTGTCGAGAAGCATCCGGCCTATGTCACCGTGAAGCTCTCCCCGTCCGCCGACCGCGATTTGACGCACCGGCCCTATTATTGGAGCTTCGTGGAGCGGACGGGCGTCACGCCGGAGACGATGACCTGCACCTTCATCTTCGACCCGGACACGTACCGGGAGCTGCATCCGCAGCCCCAGACGTCCGGACCGCCGCCAGGCATCAGCACGGCGGCACCGCCCGGGATGACGGCCGCCGCCACGCAGCCCGGGAACCCAGCAGGGGCCCGGGCAGGCACGGTGGCCGCGGCATCAGGAGCCCCCGCCCCAGCCGCCAACGGGCAAGCCAGCTCTGCGGGCTCCCCGCCGCCAGCGGGCCAGGCAGCCACCGGGGGGGACGGGCAAGCACAGGCCGGACAGCCGCCGCAGGGTGACAGCATCCTCGGCCGCTACTTCGGCTTCGTGCCTACGACCTTCACCGCACGGGTGCCGCGCGACGAGATGACCTACGGCAGCCGCAGGCTGGAGCAAATCTTCGCCGCCGTGAAGGCCAAGGGACGCTTCGTCCGGCTGTTCGAAGCCTATTCTCCCCCTTCACCGCAGACGGCGCAGCCCACGCACACCATCCCTTACGAAACGTGGCTGGCGGTCAATTACAAGGTCGAGCTGACCTGCGATATGAAGCGCAGCGAATTTCACTCCATCGGCATCCAGCTGCAGACCGGCGAGATCCGCGAGCAGTTCCAGGAATGGATCGCTCCGCGCAGGCTTACGCCCCGGCTTCCGGCAAGGGTCTATGTCGTCCCGGATAAGCTGACCTTGCCACGGGCCGTTCTTTTTCTGGAACAGTTCATGGAACAGAAGCTGGCGCGTTACGATCACCGCTGGGCCATGAACGCCAATATCCGGCTTCGCGAGGAGCATAACCGGGTTCGGGACTATTACGAGGCGCTGCTCAAGACGGCCGAGCCCGAGATTCGAGCCGAGATCGACGCCCAGTATGAGCGGCGTACGCAAGAGGTCGAATGGCAATACCGGCCGCGCGTCCAAATTTCCGCCATCAACTGCGGATTGTTCCACCTCCCGGCATCGAACGGGCCGCTCTCCTGACGAACCCGCGCGAACGCTAGCAGTTTAACGGGAAAAGTATTTTGGAGCCTTCTACAGGTTCTAACAAACTTTTCCCAGCATAGCTTGTACAATAAAGGCATATTCGCTCATGCGGCGCAGGTCGAGGCGATATGCACCGACTCCAAGGTGAAGCAGGTGAATGTTCATGAGAAAAGTAGTGCTCCTCCTCTCTTCCGTCGCTCTGGGAACCAGCTTGCTTGTCCTGGGACCTGCGGCGAATACATCAGCGGGCTTTGCCTCGCAGGATGCCAGCGCAGCTATTCAGTCGGTATCTCCAGCCGTTGCTCCATCCGGAGAAGCTGCAGCACTTCCGGCAGCTCCAGCCACTCACGGAATAGCCGTACCAGGCAATCCGCCTGCCGGTCCTCTAAGCCAGGATCTCAAAGCAGCCGTTGCCGGGTATGTCGGTGAATTGTCCAGGCAGCCGGGCTTCGAGAAATGGGCACATGCCGACTGGACAAGCCAGCCTCTGGGTCCTGGCACACACGGCTGGGTCGTTCTCCTCCGCTCCGGCGAGCAGGAAATCGGCTACTTGATCGTCCATGCCGACGAGAAAGGCAGCTACCGTCTGACGGAATACGGCAAAGGCAGCTTCCCGCTGTTCAGCCAAAATACGCTGTACCGAAGCTTGGTACGGCTCGAACTCATCGAATATACTTATCGCGCCGAGCCTTATTATTGGAACCCGCTGCAGGCAGTTTGGAAGGTGACTGTGGACAACGCGGACCGCATCTGGTACATCGATGCCAAGACTGGCGAGGAGCTTCCATTCATGACTGCGGGAGGCTTCCCTGAGCCCTCCTCTTCCTTGCAAACGTTCACCAAAACCGAGGCCCAGCATACTATAGTTCAAGCAGGCCATACTACTCCCGCAGATCCTTATGCCAGGCTCTCCTGGGTAAAGGGGACGCCATCTGCAGCAGACCCTAGCTTTGCGCTGCTGCAGTCACAGATCAAGGCGGGAACGCCTCCCGTATTCGCGGCCGAGCTGTACAGCGGTAAGGTGATTACGCCGCTCGGCGTATCCGGCTACCACGAGTGGTCCGGCAGCGACCGGTATGTCCAGGTCATCCAGGATGACGACCGCTATCTCCCGCTTGATGCGTTGACGCATCTAGGCCATTTTTACCCTTAACCTATGGTTTTTCTCCTCACTTCCCTATATAGAAAAGCTTCCCGCGTTCCCTTGAGGCATGCCGGTCCTTCTGCGAGGATCAGCGAGACTCGGGTGCAAGAAGCTTTTCCTTTTTTTATTTTTCTCACCTTCCGTCAGGAGCCTTTCTCCTTCCTCCCGAACCAGCGCTTCCTCCACATCCCCAGAGCGAGCGGCAGCATGCCGAACCAGCGCACCTCCCACCGCTCCCTCGTTTCCTTACGTCCGGCTCTTGCCTGCTTGCGGACTTCCCTAGGCGTGTCTATATAACGGACAACCCGTTCGGTGACGTATTTAACCAGCTCGTCGCTTTTGCCCATGATACCTCTCCTTCGCTTATAAGTCTTATTAGTATGAGCAAGTCAGGGTAGCGACAAACGCCAGAGCACGCTTTATAATAAAAGCAGAGCGTAAAATCACGGTCCGGTCGGTAGTCCGGATGCGCTAAGCCGGAACCTGAGTCTAGGCAGCTTGCTTGATGATAATTGTCGGTTCGAACGGACAATGAGATCAGCTAGCCAGCCTGACGCCAGCCCGCTTCGCGTCGTATCCTTCCCCCTCGGGATGTCCCTCGCTCTGTATGGAATTTGAGGGAGGATTTGATGATCATGAAGCTGACGGTTTTTTGGGAAGGCGAGTTTTGGGTAGGCGTAGCGGAGATGGAATCGGGCGGGCGTTACCACGCCGTCCGGCATATATTCGGCCAGGAGCCTCATGATGCCGAGGTGCTCGAATTTATCGACCGCGACCTGCTTCCGCTGTTCGCGCGGATGAGCAGCAGCCTGGATGCGCCAGATTTGCGGGAGCATTGCCGCATCAATCCGAAGCGGTTGGCACGTCAAGCCGCCAAGGAAATGAACCGCACGGGCATCCACAGCATGGCGAAGCAGGCGCTGGCCCTGGAGCTGGAGCACCGCAAGAAGACACGGCGCACCGTTTCGCGTGAGCAGAAGGAAGCCGAGCAGGCACGCAAGCGCGAGCTCGCCGTTCAGAAAGCCAAAGCCAAGCACCGCGGCCGTTAGCTTGCTGGCTGCGCGGATGTGTTTAGTGTAGATGCTCCGCAAGTGAGAGCGATTGGTTGCGAGGCATGAGGCTCAACTCCGGTCCCACTTGCCTATTCGCGCTATACTCCTCGCGCCGTCTAAAAAAAGCCTTCATCCAGCTGCTTCTACAGCTGGATGAAGGCTCTTCGCTTTGCTTCGCCAGGCACATTGCCAGCGGATTTTACATTTTCTCCGGCGCTTCCAGACCGATCAAGGCCAGGCCGCTCGTCAGCACAATCGTCGCAGCCTTCACTAGTGCCAGGCGTGCGTTTTTCACATCAGCCGGCACGTCCGACTTCAGGATCGGACATTCGCGGTAGAAGCGGTTGAACGCTTGGGCCAGATCGATGAGGTAACGGCTGATGATGGAAGGCTCCAGCTTGTCCATCGCCTGGACGACACGCTCTCGGAAAATATACAGCTCGCGTACAAGTCCCTGCTCCGACGGATCGGTCAGCAGGCCCAGATCAGGCGTGCTGACCGATGCGTCTGCTTCCGCCCGGCGCAGGATGCTGCAGGCACGAGCATGCGCGTACTGCACGTACGGCCCCGTTTCACCCTCGAAGTTCAACGCCTCATCCCATGAGAAGACGATATCCTTCACGCGGTTATTGCTCAGATCGTTGAAGATGATCGCGCCGACACCGACCTGGCGGGCAACCTCTTCTTTGTTCTCCAGCTCGGGATTTTTCTCCTCGATAATCTCCCGCGTCTTCTCGATCGCCTTGGTCAGCAGCTCCTCGAGATTGATGACGTTGCCCTTGCGCGTCGACAGCTTCGCGCCCTCCAGGCTGACTTTGCCGAACGGCACATGCACCATCTGCTTCGCCCAGTCGTAGCCCATCAGCTCGATGACCTTGAACAACTGCTGGAAGTGGAGGCTTTGCCCCGCGTCCGTCACATAGACGGCCTTCTCGAAATCATAGGTCTTCTTGCGGTAGATGGCTGCCGTCACGTCACGCGTATGGTACAGCGTACCGCCGTCCTTCTTGACCATCAGTGCCGGAGGCATGTTGTAGTCTTCCAGCTTGACGAGAAGTGCGCCGCCATCTTCCTCCAGCAGCGACTTGGCCTTGAGCTCTTCCAGCACGGCCGCCATTTGATCGTTATAGAAGCTCTCCCCGGCATACGAATCAAACTTCACGCCGAGCAGATCGTACATTTTATGGAATTCCTTCAGGCTGATCTCGACAAACCAGCGCCACAGCTTGGTCGCTTCCTCGTCACCCTGCTCCAGCTTGACGAACCAGGCGCGAGCCTCGTCCTCCAGCTCCGGACGCACATCCGCCTCATCATGGAACTTCACGTAGATACGTTGAAGCTCGGCGATGCCGTCCGCTTCCACCGCATCCTTATCTCCCCAGAGCTTGTACGCCACGATCAGCTTGCCGAACTGGGTGCCCCAGTCGCCCAAGTGGTTGATGCCCACGCTCTTGTAGCCCAAGAAATTGAAAATCCGGTACAACGCCCCGCCGATCACGGTCGAGCGCAGGTGACCGATGTGGAACGTCTTCGCGATGTTCGGTGACGAGTAGTCGATCGGAATGCTGCGTCCCTGTCCGATATTCTGAGACCCGAACCGCTCGCCCTGCGCGAGCACTTCGCCTACGACTTCAGTCGCATAAGCGGATTTATTGAGAAACACGTTGAAATAGCCGGATACGGCCTCCACGCGCTCTACCAGCGGATTGCCTTCCCAGCCCTGTACCAGGCTTTCAGCGATTTGCTGGGGAGCCTTACGCAGCTGCTTGCTCAGCTTGAAGCATGGCAGCGACAGGTCGCCCATCTGCGGATTGGGCGGATACTCGATCCACTCCGCCAGCGCCTCCTCGCTTACGCCCTCCAGCCTTGTTGCCGTTTGTCCCGCCAGCCATTCCTTGTAATTCATCCTGAATGAACCCCTTTCCGTCTATACAGCCTCACCAGGCCCGCAAATACGAGAAAGCACCCCGAATGGGGTGCCTTCTGCCGCCTCCTATAGGGCATAGTGACCCGGTCGAAATTTCACATATCTCCCATTATATCGGGCTGTGAAAATCGAGTCAAGCTGTGGGGCCAAGCCCTGGCAGGGCTATTCCACAATTCATTCTTGTGTTTCATACAACATTTGTAAGAGGTCAGTAGCTCTTTTTAGTCTGCCAACGAATAGACCTGTAATTTCACACTATCAATCATCAAGCCCGCTGCACGTATATAATCAAAGCCAAGGATGCCGTCAATGTCTATTCCGTAATCCATACTCCCAATTTCTACTTGGAAATGCTCTAGACATAGACTGTCGAATTGAATCCAATCAAAGGTCTTCGTGTATACGTACTCGATTCCCCCAACACCTTGGATCGAATCCACTGCATCCCCCGCCTCTGGAACAACCCCTATTTCCCCAACAACATCTGCTTTAAAAATCGTTCTCGCCGACCCTGTGTCTAATAGTACTTTTTCTAGCTTCAAGTTTTGGCCACGAAACTGAACAATAACGGACACAAACGGCAACCCAAAATCGACATCCAGATTCATCGAGGCCCCCGAACTCCGACATAGCGTTCACGGGCTACTAAAGCGGGACGGGATGTATGAAAAAAGCAATATTCACGATGCGGCTCCTGCTTGTGCAACTCGCTGTATCGACGCATCGCTGACGTAGAATCCTCATACCTATCCACAACAACCATTTCCTCAATGTAACGATGACCATCCGCAGAACGAGCCTTCGTTGCTTCAAGAACCACCCATTCATTCGGAAAACGCTCCTGTACTTCTTCCCAGCGCATACAATCACCCCCGAAGGCTTATACCATTATATTATACCATAAACCAGCTAACCCAAATTCAATAAAAAATGGAGGAGCTAAGCGACCTATTCTCGCTTAGCTCCTCCGTTTTTTATATCCACCGCTGCTTTCTTGAGCAAATTGTGGGCTAGAGAAAGACACCCGACCTCCTGAATTACTTTGGGTAAGCCACGAAGCAAGAACCTTTTAAATCCTCGGTTGCTTTTCATGTCACCAAACACTGGCTCTGGCTCAGTCATGCGCCTTACGACCAGGGCGTAGCCTTCTTCACTGCGGAGCTTTTGCCTTGCTTGGTTCCTTAGATGCCAATACTTCATGCTAACGTTAATCTCGCGATGTCCTTGAGCTTTTGTACATGCCACTTCAGAGTGACAAAGCTCCTTTTCGTTTGTGGATTTAACATTATAGAGACGAAGCGTAACGTCCCCCTGTCCAGTTGTGTATTTTCATAATACATCGGTTCAACTAATTGAACAGAACCGGCTCCTCCAAGATACCAGCCCACCTGCATCGCAGGCGGTCAGACACTCTCTATTAAACACGTCTCAATCCCCTATAACTTAAACCGGCTCACCGCCTCAGCCAGCTCCGCATTCACCTGCTCGATCTCGCGGGCACTCTGCGTCATCTGTTCCAGTGCTTCCAGTTGGCCGGTCGCGAGCTTCGTCACGCTGCCAGCTTCCTCTGCGGAGCGCTTGGAGATCTCGGCAATCTCATGCACCGAGCCATTGACCTCCTCGGTACCGGCGGAGATTTGCTCCGAAGCGGCGGAAATATCCGCGATCTGCTCATGCGTCAGCTCGGCCTGCCGCAAGATGCTGGTGAACACCTCCGTCAGACGCTCCACGACCTCCCGGCCCGAAGCGACCTCGCTCGTCTCAAGGCTCATCGATTCATCCATCCGGGCGATGCGCTCACGGATCGCTTCGATCAGCTCGGAGACCTGCTCGGACGAGTGGCGAGACTGCTCAGCCAGCTTCCGAATCTCCCCGGCCACGACCGAGAAGCCTCGTCCGTGCTCGCCAGCCCGAGAAGCCTCGATCGAGGCATTAAGCGCAAGCAGGTTGGTCTGGTACGCGACCTCCTTCATCATCTGGGCGATATCGCCCACCTGACCCGAGCGTTCCTGCAGCTCCCCCGCGATAGCCGAGGTCCGCTCCACACTGTCGCCGATGCCGTTCATCTGCCGCCGGACGCGGGCCAGCGCTTCGCTGCCCTGCTCGGCTTGGCCGAGCGTGTCCCGCATCATCTCCGTCACGCTGATCGAGGAAGCCGCGATCCGGCTCACGCCCCGGGCCATCTCCTCCATCGCCAGCGCACTGCCCCGTGTCCCGGCCTCCTGCATCTGAGCGCCTGTAGCAATCTGACGGACAGCAGCCGTCATCGCATGCACGGACTGGAGGGAGCCGTCGGCATCGGCTGTCAGCTCCCGCGTCGTGCCGCTCACCGTCCTGCTGGTCTGCTGAATGCCGGAGACGATCTCACGCAGATTGATTGTCATCCGGTTGACCGACTGGGCGAGTACGCCGAGTTCATCCCGACTCCCTTCAGGTATAGGCTTACCCTGAAGATCCCCTTCGGCGATTTCCTGCACGCGCCGGCTGATCGTTTCAATCGGCCGGATCATCCGGCGGATCACGAAGAAAGCGCCTACGGCCGACAGTACAGGGAAGATACCGCCCGTCTTAATCGTGTAGCCGAGCATGTCCCATGTCCGCTGGGACACGATATCTGCGTTGAAATCAACAGTCATCAGGGCGACGATAGCCCCTGACGCATCATGATCGGCGAATATAGGCGCGTAGCCCGTTTTACGATCGATCCCATTGAAGCTGTAAATTTGCGAAGCCGCCGGATGTCTCATCGACTCCACCATCGCTACCGCATCGGCATCGAGCGGGATCTTGTCCCCGGCCTTCAGCCCTTGCTGCTGCAAGTGCTTGTCCGCCACTAGGATCGTGCCGTCCGTACCGAGAATGGCTGCATTCATAAAGATCGGCTTATGGTCGACGATCCAGTCGACCTTGCCCTGGAGCTCTTCCGAAGTTCCCCGGCCGAGCTGCCTGATGTCCTCCTTGGACAATAAGCCCGACGTGATGCTCGCGCAGCCGATCAGCTCCTCACCGGCCGCCCGGTCGATTTGCTTGTAATTCACGTAAAATCCGATTCCCAGCATGGAACAGACGCTTGCCAGAACAGCAATAAGTACCATAGAAATCACTTTCGTTACGATGCCTGCCTTCATACGATAGCCCGCCTTTTTGATATGTCTAATGAGAGGTAGATGTAATCTACCTCTCATTATGCGGACCTCGTTCCCGGTTCACTGTGATAAATATCACACCTGGACTATAGTTTTACAGAATATACCAGAAAATTACAACATCTTCTGCATCAGCACGACATTCAGCAGCCGGCCGAATTTGACGCCAACCTCGCGCATCGTCCCCACCGTCTCGAATCCGTAAGCCCGGTGCAAATGCAGGCTCGCCTCATTGCTCTCCTCGATCCGGGACAGCACCGTATGCAGCCCGGCCTCCTTGCCTTCCCTCAACATGACCTCCAGCAGCTGGCGACCGATGCCTTGCCCCCGGTAATCCGGGTGGATATAAAGAGACAGCTCGCTGGTGCGGGCATATGCCTGGCGGTCGGAATAACGGTTAAGCGAACTCCAACCGGCAATGATCCCATTATATTCGGCGACCATCACAGGGTAGGCATCCCCGTGCTGCGCAAACCATTCCTCCTGCTGCTCCAGCGTACGAGGTACCGTATCGAATGTCGCCACCGTATTGGCCACCGCTTCATTATAAATAACCAGAATGGACGGAATGTCCTCTATAACAGCTAATCGAATCTTCAAAGCCATAACCTCTCTCCATATGTGCTGAAGCCGTCTTGCGGCTCTGTCCCTAATCCTAGCAAAAAAAACGGCTTCCGCCTACCGGAAATTAACCCGGCAACAGAAGCCACAACCCGATGTCTGCCAGCGCAAAGCCCCCGGCACACCTCGGTCCTAACAGCAGCCGGTCAGCCTTGAAGCTGACTCGGCCACAGTACATAGTGATGCCGGTCCTTCTCCGCTCCGAGCGCCTGCAGATACTGCTGCTCAGGCGCATCGGAGATACGCACGCCGTTCCAGCTTTCGACTACGATCTTGCGAAGCTGCTGATGCTTCAGAAACAACCGGAAGACCGCCTTCAACTGCCGGCTGATCTCATCCATTCCCTCAACCTCTTCTGCATCTGCCGCCCTCATGCCGGACAGACGGCCTTCGACCTCGTAGATCCGCTTCCCGTTGTTTTCGATCCAGTACAGCCAGCGGTTTCCCTGAAAGACCATATAATTGCCGGGCTTGCGTGAGAACGAAAGTCCGGGCATCTCCGGCCACGGAAGCAGCAGGCCAAACGGATTGGCCGGGTCCACGGCATTCAGCAGCGTCAGCGGCTCGTCGCTAGACTTCGCAGAAACCGGAGACGAGGCTTCCCCCGCCTGATACAGCTGCGTAACAAAATCCTTGGAGGCGAACTGCAGCTGATGCAGGTCCTGAATAAACAGCCCGCGCACCACGACGCCCCATTCCTCTAATTGTCTGAGCAGTGGCAGCACCGTCTCCCACGCGTACGGGGAGGCAAATGCGATCAGCTCCTTGGTGATCAAGCCATAGCTCCCGAGCAGATGCCGGACCCAGGCCAAGGCGGACGCCTCCTGGTCGAAGCCGGGATTGTACAGCGACTCGAACGGGTACCACCGCCCGAGTCCCGACTGGAATTTGTCGGTCTTCTTGCTCTTGCCCTGGGCATGAAGCCGGATCGGCGCGAATTGATCATTGGCCGCCCGGCCGTCCCAGACAAGGTCCAGCAATTCGGCCAGCAGCTCCGAGGGAGCCTGGCCCGTCTCGATCGATAGCTTGGTCAGGAAGACGGCCCCTTTCTCCTGCAAGAGGCTCAGCAGCTTCGGATGAGGAGCCGGCCGGTCCGGAGCCAAATTCCCTGCCAGATAAGGCTGGAACAGCTCCTCGCTTTCCGCCAGAAAAAAGGCCATTCGTCCTTCCTTCTCCTCCGGCTGCTTGCGTCCGATCCAGAGGACATCCCCCGAAGAACAGAGGAGATCCAGCTCCTGCTTGCGGTATGCCGGGTGTCTGGCCGGGAACAGGAGCGACTCCCAGAGCGATACGGGCAGGAAGTAGCCCTGCAAATCCGCGATCAGCTCGCGCAGCCGCTCGTCTCCGGTAAGGGATGAGCTCTCGCCGAGTTTGACGAATAGCGGCATATGCCGGAGATAGGTCAAGCCCGGCACCGCTTCTCCATTCCGGCGGTACATCTGCAGCGACGTCCGGATTAGCCGGGACGCTACCTTACGGCTCGTCCACAGCCCGGTCTCCTGCGGATCAGAGAAAGGCGACGCCTCCATCCGGCCCTCCTCCAGAGCGCTCTGCAGCCAGTCCTCGGCTGCGGTCCGCTCCAGCCCGTACCTGCCCGCGATCTCCTCCAGCGTCACGGAGATGGCATGATCGCTGTACCGCTGCAGGATGAACGCTCTTGCCTCCGCCGATTCATTCAGGCTCTCATACAGCGCCTGCTCATCCCGGCTGATATAATACTTGCGCTTCCGCAGCGCCACAGTCGCGACGACTCTCCGCTGCTCCAGCTCATTCAGCCATTCGGCCAGCTGCCCAGCGGCCGCAGGAGCAGCCTCGCGCAGCTCCTCCAGTGTTGCCTCGCCCCACTCCTTCAGATGCCGCTGCACGCTATCTGCGCCGGACCAGGCTAAGCCCGCCTGCTCCAGCCGCTGCTCCTCCGCGGCCAGCGCTTGCGGATGAACCGCTTGGCATACGGCGTCCGCACCGAATACCTCAGCCGCCAGCTGCCGGCTGAAGCCGAGCAGCTCCGCCTGCAGATCCTGCGGCAGCGCATCGGATTCGTACAGCCGCGTCTGCACGTAGTCGGCTTGGAACTGGGCTGCGAGCGGGGACGGAGCATGCCCGCGATGCTCGGCAAACGCGATCTCACCCGCTTGAATAGACTCCAGCACGAGCCGGAGATTTTCCAGATCGACATGCTCCTCCAGGCATTCCCGCATCGCCTCCTGGAACAGCGGAAACCGCTCCCGGAAGGGCAAGGCGTCCTTGAGCAGCTCCTGGCTGCGCAGCCGCTTCTTCCACGCAGGCATACGAGTGAAGCTGCGTGACAGCAGCAGCGAGGTCTCAGCCTGGCGCTGGAAGGCGCCGCTGAACATCGGTGACTGCGATACTGCCTGCACGACCAGCGGCTCAGCCTCCGTCCAGGCGAGAGATCGGATAGCCCGGATGATCGACACGTCGTAGCTGGAGAAGATCAGCTCGATGCCATTGTCACGAGCATTCGTATACAGTGCCTGGTGTCCGGCTTCCTGCAGTTTGCGGGTCAAAGCCATCAGCCAGGTGCGATTCAGTTTACGCCCGAGCAGGCTGTGTACGATGTAATGCGTATGGTTCTGCTCGTCTGCGAACGATTCGATCACCATCGTCCGGTCCGTCGGCACCGGAGCGACCGCCATCTGATTGCGCACGAGTCCGGTCAGACTCGTAGCGGCCTCCGCGTCCAGGTCGAATTCAGCCATCAGCCACTCCTGAGTGGCCAGGTCGAGGGCAATGTGCCCTTCTCCAGCTTCAGGCTCGGAGCCGGACTTGTAGGCTGCTCCCCGTCCAGTCTCGAACCTGACTTCGAGCCCAGCCTCAGATTCCAAGCCGCCCTCTGCATGCTTGAAAACCCCCTCATCCCCGGCTTCTAGCGCCGTACTTCTCGGCTCCAGCAGCCGTTCATTCCGGCCATTGCCTTCCACCTGTTGCTCCGCTGGCTCCGCCTGCAGCCGGCCTCTCAACTCGCGCCATAGCTCGCCCGTCTGTACGCCCAGCTCATAAGACTTGCCGCCCGTCTCACCACGCCAGAACGGAATTTCGCTGTAGCGGTTCTCCGCTTCGCGGACATAGATTCGCTCCGGCCGGATGCGGACGATCCGCCAGGATGCGGTCCCGAGCTGGAACACGTCACCAACGGACGACTCCTGGATATATTCTTCATCCAGCTCGCCCAGATGAAGCCCGGTCTCGTTATGATGCACGGGATATGCCGTGCTCTGCGGGATCGTACCCGCTCCGACGAGCGCGGCCATCGGCGTAGCCGCCAGCCGCTCCAGGCGGCCGGTTTCGCGGTCCCAGGCAATAAGCGGGCGCACGAACGGATAGAAGCCCGCCAGCATCTCGAGCATAGCCAGCAGCCTGTCGCGGGACACCCCGCGGAAGCTATCACTTCCGGCGATCAGGCGCTCCAGGCCAGGCACATCCCACTCGTCGCCGAGGCTGACGAGGGCGACCACCTGCTGCGCCAACACATCGAGGCCGCCCCGAGGAAGGCGGATGGCCTCGATGTCGCGCGCGCGGATACGCCGGGCGAGCACCGCCAGCTCCGGCAGGAAGCTGCGGCTGCGGGCGACGAGCACGCCGCGGCTGACTTCACCGACGCCGTGCCCGGCCCGGCCGATCCGCTGGATGCCCGAGGCTGCGCTGAACGGCGAGTCGATCTGCAGCACCAGATCGACATGCCCGACGTCGATGCCGAGCTCCAGCGACGAGGTGGCGACGAGACAGCGGAGCTCGCCTTCCTTGAGCATCCGCTCCACCTCGAGCCGCTTCTCGCGGGCGACGCTGCCGTGATGGCTGCGGGCCATCTCATACCCGGCATAGTCGTTCAGTCGCAGCGTCAGACGCTCGCATAATCTGCGACTGTTCGCGAAGATCAGCGCCGTACGGCTGCCCTCCATCAGCTCCAGCAGCCGCTTCACCAGCGGCGTCCAGATCTCCTCCTTGTCCGCGCCAGGACGCGGTCTCTCCGGCACCGTCACCAGCAGCGAATATTTCTTATCCGCCCGGCTCTCGACAATCCCGACCTCGCGGGGACTGTCACCGTCCCAGCCGCCCAGGTAACGTGCGACCCGCTCGATCGGCTTCTGCGTCGCGGATACGCCGATACGCTGTACCGGGGCTGAACACCAGGCCTGCAGCCGCTCCAGGGTCAGCGACAGATGAACCCCACGCTTATCCGCGGCGAGATCATGAATCTCATCGACAATGACATGCTCCACTGTCTTCAGAATTTCCCGCGCCCGGGGGGAGGTCAGCAGCAGATACAGCGATTCTGGAGTTGTTACCAGCACATCCGGCGGCGTTCGCAGCATCGAGGCGCGGGTGCTCTGCGTCGTATCTCCGGTCCGTACGGCAGCCGTGATCGTTCCTTGTGTCTGAGGAACGCCAGATAGCACCAGTGCCGCCTGAATCTCTTCGAGAAATTGCAGCAGATGGTGATGAATATCGTTATTGAGCGCCTTCAGCGGAGTCACGACCAAGGTGCGCACACCAGGGACGTAGGCTTCCGCATCACTTTCCTTGCTTCTCAAGATCCGGTTCAGACAGGGCAGCAGCGCCGCCAGCGTCTTGCCTGACCCGGTCGGCGAGGAAATCAGCGTATGGTCCCCTGATTGGATACGCACCCACGCCTGCTTCTGAACCTCGGTCGGCTCTCCGAACCGGCCGGCAAACCATTGCCATAATACCGGATGAAATCCGTAATCCTCTGTAAAGCCCGACATCGATCGTGCCTCCGTCCTGCCTCGTTATGTTAACTATAACCATATCATATCCGTAGCACCCACTTCCAGCATTCCCCTTCTCCACCGTACACGCGCAGCCGTGTAAAACTCACGTCTATCCACATCAGCGGCCGTTCATCGTCACAATGAAACAGGGACAGCA
Source organism: Paenibacillus filicis (assembly GCF_038070315.1). Taxonomy (NCBI): domain Bacteria; kingdom Bacillati; phylum Bacillota; class Bacilli; order Caryophanales; family Paenibacillaceae; genus Paenibacillus; species Paenibacillus filicis. The sequence goes on from NZ_JBBPCC010000015.1 coordinate 96,529, forward strand.
GAGCCGTCCGTAGACGCTCACTGTCCCTGCTTGGTTCTATTTAACCTATTATGCTGAATCTACTGTTATGATAGCCAATCGCTACTACCAATTATCTGGCTGTACGGCGATCCCAACGGAAGATGATTACCGTAATGACCAGTCCCATCAGGGACATCAGCGCGCCGGCCCAAGGAAGGAATCCGAGACCTGCCTGTGTAATCACAACCCCGCCCAGATAAGCCCCGCCTGCGTTTCCGAGATTCAAGGCCGAGTGATTCGAAGTGGAAGCTAGCGCGGGAGCGTCCTTGGCCAGTGACATAATCCGAACCTGCAGTCCGGGAAGCACGCCAAAGGAAGCCACACCCCACAGAAAGATCGTCGCGATCGCCAGCACCGGGATATGTGCGGTCACACCGAGCACAGCCAGAAGAACCGCCAGCAGCAGAAACCCGACCATCAGCGTAGGCATCAGCTTCCAATCGGCGAGCTTGCCGCCTACGATATTCCCGATCGTGACTCCGATGCCGAATAGCACGAGCACCCACGTGACGTTATGCTCAGCTAAGCCCGTCACTTCCTGCAGCAGCGGCGCGATATACGTGAAGACTGCGAACAAGCTGCTGCAGCCGATAGCGCCCGCCAGCAGCACCGTCAGCAGCTTAGGCTGGCCGAGCGCCCTGATCTGCCGGATAAAGCTGGAGGATGGATCATGCGGGATTTTCGGAATCAAGGCGACAATGCCTACCAGCGTAATAATCCCCATGACGACGACGGCCAGGAAAGCAGCTCTCCAGCCCATATTCTGACCGATGAAGGTGCCGAAGGGCACCCCGATAATATTGGCGACCGTGAGTCCCGCCATCATGACCGAGACGGCCGCTGCCCGCCGGTTCGGTGCAACCAGATTGGCAGCGATGACCGACCCGACTCCGAAGAAGGTGCCGTGCGCCAGCGAAGTGAATAGCCGGGCCAGCATCAGCACCGTATAAGTGGGAGCAACAGCGGCAATCCCGTTACCGATAATGAATAAGACCATGAGAATGCACAATAACACTTTCTGGGGAAGCCTCGATGTCGCTAACGCCAGGACCGGCGCTCCGATCGCGACGCCCAGCGCGTAGCCTGTGATCAGTTGGCCCGCTTTGGGAATGCTGACGTCCAGATCTGCCGCAACATTAGGCAGTAAACCCATAATCACGAACTCTGTCATCCCTATCGCAAATGCTCCTGCGGTTAACGAAATCAGGGCAATAGGAAACCTTTTTTCCTTGCTTGAGGAGCCGATGGCTGCTTGCTGCACTCCCATGGAATATACGCCTTCTCTCTATGTATGTGCCTGTGCCAGGTCAAGCCTTATGGCTTGCTGCGCACCGTATGTTAGAATAGCACACGCTTAGAAAAGTCGGCAATAACCTACACGCATTCTTTACAGATTCTTCCCTCCTAATCTCCTGCAACAATTCCGGGGTCGCTGCTCCTGCCGGTATGCGTTATATTCGTTATCGTTCCACTCCCACTCGAACCATCGGCAAGCCTTTGAAAATACGGGTATAGTAGAATACTTGTCATTTGTGCATACACGAAAATGCTGAGTTTGCCCGGTTTCTTGGCATAAAAACTAGCGCATGGAAATCATTATGCAATGATTCGAGAGTTATATCATGTTACCATGAAGCAACCGCAGGAAACACGATGGGCTTACATCGATTGATCTTCGCGGAAAAAAGAAGGCCGAAGCTTCTACTAGAAGCACGGGGAACCCAATGTTTTGGGGTGAAGCCGCTTCTCGCGGCCGGGTGATTGCTCTTTGACCCGAACCCGTCAGCTAACCTCGTAGGCCACAATAAGGAGAGGATGAAAGAAATGTTTTTCAAAAAGACAGTATTGACAGGTGCACTGGCGTTAAGCGTTGTCGTCGGAGCAGGTTCCGCGTTTGCAGCAACTCCAACGACAGGCACTATCAATCCTGATCAGTTGGTCAATCGTCTACAGCAACAATACGGATTGTCCCTGAGTGATCTGCTGCAGAAGCTGCAGGGTGCGAATCTTCGCATAGTATGCCCGGAAATTCATTATGTTTATCCAGGGCAAGGTGGCTCTGGTAACGACCATGGACAAGCTCCAACAACGCCGGGTACAGGTTCTGAGAATCCGGATAATGGCTCTGCCGCTCCGGATGAAGGACAAGCTCCAGCGGAAACTCCAGACACTGACACACCGGCTCCGGGTACCGAAGCTCCCGTTACAACCCCGGCTCCAGGAAATGGTCAGACGGAAGCTCCGACAGCTCCAAGCAAGCCAGCTACAGACACCGCTTCGGCTTATGCCGATCAGGTCGTAAGCCTGGTGAATGCGGAGCGCGCCAAGGCTGGTCTGTCGCCGCTGACAAGCGATCCGGCCCTTGCCAACATGGCACTCGACAAGGCCAAAGACATGTACAACCTGAACTACTTTGACCATAATTCGCCAACTTACGGTTCCCCGTTCGATATGATGAAGAAATACGGTATTCAATACTCGTATGCCGGCGAGAATATCGCCAAGGGACAACGCGATCCACAGGAAGTTATGAACGCCTGGATGAATAGCGCCGGCCACAGACAAAATATCTTGAGCCCGAACTACACGAAGATCGGCGTTGCTTTCTACAACGGCGAATGGGTTCAAGAGTTCATCGCGAACTAATAAGTGCGTGAAGACAGGAAAAAGCCCGGATGCTCCGGGCTTTTTTGCTGTTTATTTAGGTAGAGCTTGATTGGCCTGCTCTTTCACCGGTATTCGTTTCTCCGCGGAATCCGTTCCCAGACCGATCTCATGATCGACCGAAGCTTCCTGGACCTCTCCGTAAGCCCAGTGCTGCATGTCAACGTCACGCCACTGCTGCTCCCCAGCTGTGTATGGACCGCGGCCCAGCAGCTTGTTGACCACCGTTACCGCCTCCGCGCGGGTCAGGCTATGCTCCGGCAGGAACCTGCCATCTTCGTAGCCGTCCAGTACCCCGGCCGTCCGCATTCGTAGGATCGCCTCCTGCGCCCAGTGACCTTGAACATCCGTGAACCTGGCGCTTAGGCTCGAAGTAGGATTACCGGTGGACCAGCGGGCAGCCAGGCTGGCCATTTCCGCGCGGGTAACTGGCGCTTCCGGCCGGAAGCTTCCATCGGGATACCCGTCCATGATCCCCATCCACGTGACTCTGTTGATATTGTCTGATGCCCAGTGCGACTGGGTCACATCTGTGTATGTGACTTCCTTACGATTCTCGGCCTTACTCGTGACGCGTGATAGAATCGTAGCTACCTCGGCCCGGGTAATCCGGTTAGACGGCCCAAAGGTGCCATCGGGATAGCCCGTGATATACGGCCGGTGATGTCCAGGATTGTTCACGAGCATGCTGAAGGTCCGTTTACGCTTCTCACTGTCTACAGTAAGGTCCCCTGCATACACGACCGCTACCTGATCTCCAGCCAGAACAGGCTGCCTCAGCACCAGAATAATCCGACCCTTTTCCACGATGACCTGCTCGATAGCCACAGGCTTGCCATTCACCGTTACCGAGAAGCTATCTTTGTCAATGCCTTCATCGGAGCCGCCGTGCTTGATCGTAATCTGCTTGCCTTCTCCTTCCAGCTTAACTTCGGCCCTGGAGTCCGGTTTCGTGTCTCCTGGCGATGAACTGCCGGAATTGTCGCTGCTGCCGTCCGTTTCTGAGTCGGAGCTGTTGTTGCCGGACGGGTTAAGCTGTACGAAGGTGAAAGTACTGAATTTATCGATCTCCAGCTCAAGGCCATAGGGCTGGTTATTTCTGTACACGACTGTTCCCGAGGCCAGCTTCTTGTCGCCGTCGCTGTGCTCGATAAACACACGAAGCGAATTCAAGTAGGCCGCCTGGCCGGTTGCTGGTAAAATTCCGTTGAACGGAATGACCAGCTTCGTGCGGAAATTCCGATAGTTGGTCTCAATCTTCTGCGGCATCCCAACCACTACAGCCTTCCCGCTGCCTGCAGCCTGACGTATCGCAGGCTCCACCAGAATGCGGGCAGCTACCGTCTGACGGCCCTGCTCACTGCGGATTGGCACGATCCGGAAGTACAGATCCATCGCCTGCTGCTTCATGCGCAGCAGTATCTCATTAGAAAGCGTCAGGATGGCGGTTTCACTCTCCACTTGAATAGCCATCCCGTGATTGGATAAACTCGCCACGCTGCCCCCGGCAATCTGGACGGCCAATTCGTCCGGCCTGTCGCTCGGAAGTTCTTCCATGACGAGCCGAGCTGTGCGTTCCCCGGTCGTCTGGCTTTTATCGATAATCTGATCAGCTGCCGATTCGTCGAGAATCGTCTTGTCGATCAGCGTCCGGTCGGACAGCACGATCCGCGCAATGCTGAGCGGCTTGGTGAATTCGCCCTTTTCCCCGACCACATTCACGGTCCTCACTCCTTCGGTGACGGACGTTTTGGTCGTCGTCTGGTTTTTGACGATCAGCAGGAATGGACGGGATGCCGAGCGGTTGTTCTTGGATACCGTCGCCGTGACAATGACGCTTCGCTCATCAGACTGATGATGAACTTGTCCAATCACCTGGTGATTCTGTGCTTCCCCGATGGAGATCACATCCGGCTGGCTGGATACCCAGGTGACGAGCGTCTCATGCTTGCCGACAGACAACATGTACAGGTTCGAAGTAACGCTTTCCCATGTATCACCGTTGCTAAACCCGATACTCAATTGATTCAGAGCGTCCTCCAGCTCATGATCGGTATTGCCTTGACCCGAGCGGCTTAGGACGAGAAATGTCGTCTTGGCGATCTGGCTTCCACTCCCTGTCAACACCGTGTATCGGCCCAAAGCAGCATCAGCAGCCAGTGTGAAGCCGGCTAGATACCTCTCTCCTTGAACCGGAACCGACCGAAAGAAATAAACATGATCGTCGGGTCCAAATACCTTCACGATCACATCCGATGCTGCCGATGCTCCGCTTATGGTCACCTGCTCGCCCTGAAATTTGTCACGGACGGACTCTACCGTGGTGACAGCCTGGGCGGCCTGTATCTGCACAGGCCACACCAGATAGATCATCAGCGACAGGATCAGTCCGAGTCGCACAACAGCCTGAATAGCTTGTTTCCGTTTCAACCGATTCTGCCTCCCTTCGTTAGCTCTTATTTGTTGCCTACCACTTGAATCGTTTCCTCAGACAAGGGATATCCGATCTGGCTTCGGGCATACTCCGGCTCGCTGACTACCACGATCCATACTTGATCTCCAGGGCGAGCGGCTTCCAGCCGTAGCTTGAACGGCACAGGACGCTTCCCGTCTATCGCGTAACCCGTTGTAAATACAGGGGTATCCTCTCTCATGCCTTGGAATACGACATAAGCATGCTCATAGGCTGTCTCCTCTCCCGGCTTGAGCTTGACAGTTACGGACACCGTATCTTTCTCCCACTCGGTCTCCACGTCGTAGATCTTTTTCCCCGGATTGTCCGGATCTCCTACCGTCTTGCTCGTCGGTTCACTCTCCTTCTTGCCCGGCTCAGTGACCGTTACCTTGATCACGTCGCCTTCCTTCAGGCCAGGAATATGAATGATGACCGGTCCCTTGCCTGGACCCGGATTTGTGCCTTCACCGATCACTTCGCCTTGATCATCATAGACCGTTACCTTCGTGCCCGGCGGCACGTCTTTCACGGTCACTTCGCCGCGGGCCGGGTCGGTCGTGATGTTCTCCGGCTTCAGCTGCTCAGTGCGTTCTTCTTCTCCGACGGTCTTGCTCGTCGGTTCGCTTTCTTTCTTACCCTGGTCGGTGGCCGTCAACTTAATCACGTCGCCTTCCTTCAGGCCGGGAATACGAATGATGACTGGTCCCTTGCCTGGGCCAGGGTTCGTGCCTTCGCCGATCACTTCGCCTTGATCGTCATACACCGTCACCTTCGTGCCCGGCGGCAAGTCTTTCACGGTCACCTCGCCGCGAGTAGGGTCAGTCGTAATGTCCTCCGGCTTCAGCGAAGGCGTGCGCTCTTCTTCTCCTCCGACGGTCTTGCTCGTCGGTTCGCTTTCCTTCTTGCCCGGGTCGGTGACCGTCACCTTGATTACGTCACCTTCCTTCAGGCCGGGAATACCAATGATGACTGGGCCTTCGCCTGGGCCAGGGTTCGTGCCTTCGCCGATCACTTCGCCTTGATCGTCATACACCGTCACCTTCGTGCCCGGCGGCACGTCCTTCACGGTCACTTCGCCGCGGGTAGGGTCAGTCGTAATGTCCTCTGGTTTCAGCGGCGCCGTGCGTTCTTCCGACTCAAAGATAACCTTGGCACGCTGAGCGACATTGACACGGCTCGTCAGATCATATGCGGAGTACAAGGCCTGTCCGGCCACTGCACCGGTAACTTTAAATACAGCCTGACCGTTCGCATCGCTGATGTCTTGTACCTCCGTGATGACGGAGTTGACACCCTCGGCAGTCAACTTTACCGTATGTCCTTGAACAGGCAGCCCGTTCATATCCAGTAAAGTTACGGTCACGGTCGCCATTTCCACCCCGTCGGCCTTCACGGCAGCAGGTGCCGCCACCACCGTCGAGCGTACGACACTACTGGTCGACTGGGTCAACCGGTTGAACGTTACCGTCGCCTTCTGTGCGATATGAACCTGATCCGTCACATCCAGAGCTGAATAAATAATTGGCTCTCCTGCCGTATTGGTCACATGGAAGAGGGCGATTCCCTGCGCATCCGTAACGCTTCTTACCGCCGTTATGCTGGAGCTGCCGCGATTAGCTGTCAGGGTGATGGTTTTGCCGCTGACAGGCGCGCCGTACACATCGTTCAACACCGCGGTAATGACGGAATGTTCCACGCCGTTAGCCTTCACGGATACCGGCGATGCCGTCAGCGTTGATTTCAGTACACTGCCAACCTGTTCGGTAGGCGTACCATTCCCCGTAGAGCTCGTCTGGAAGGTTACAACTGCTTTCTGTGCCAGTGTGACCTGGCTCGTCGTATCCTCAGCCGTATAAGTCACTTGTCCGGCAGAGGTATCCGTCACCTGAAATACGGCTTGTCCACTCATCCCGCTGACCGCCTGCAGCGACCGAATGACCGAGCTGCCCCGATTGGCGGTCAACCTGACCGTCTTGCCGCTAACCGGGTTACCGTCCGTATCGTTCAGCGTCACGATAATCGTGGAAGCGTCTGTTCCATCCGCCTTCACCATAGGCGGCGCAGCCAGGATCGTCGAAAGCAGCACGCTCGTCGGGTGATTGCCAGGGCCGGGGTTCCCTCCCTGCGAATCGGATTCAAAAGTCACCTTGGCTGTCTGCGCCAAGGTCACGTCATCCGTCAAATCTTTAGCTGTATAGATCACCTGCTCCGCCCGGCTATTGGTCACGCGGAAGATAGCTTGACCTTGGCTGTCACTCGTTTCGTATACGGCTGTAATGACGGAGCTGCCTCCGTCGGCCGTCAGTCTGACGGTTTTACCTGTGACCGGCTGGCCTGCCGTGTCCTTCAACGTTACCGTCACCGTCGAATACTCGGTGCCATCCGCCTTGACGGTGGACGGGCTTCCGTTGACCTTGGAGTTCAGCACGCTGCTCCTGCCTACGTCGGGATTACCTCCTCCGGGGGCCGCCGACTCAAAGGTCACGGCCACGGTCTGTGCCAGAGTCACATGGCCAGTCGTATCCTCAGCGGTATAGGTCACTTGCTCAGCAGACGTATTCGTCACGCGAAATACTGCTCTCCCGTCCGCATCGCTTACCCGCTGGATATCGTCAATCCGGGAGCTGCCATCTCTCGCTGTCAGAACGACGGTATGACCGACAACCGCACGGGCCTGCGCATCCCGCAGCGTTACCGTAACGGTTGAAGACTCTGAGCCATCCGCCTTCACGACGGCAGGAGCGGCTGTCACGACAGCATTCGTCACGCTCGTTACGGGTCCACCGGGTTCGCCGCCTGGAGCTCCAACCGATTCAAAGGTCACGACAGCTTTGGCTGCCAGTGTAACCCCATCTGACGTATCCTTGGCCGTGTAGCTGATCTGCTCAGCGGTCCGATTGGTTACACGGAACACAGCTTCTCCTACTCCATTGCTCACACTCTGTACAGCCGTGACCGTTGAGCTGCCGCTATCTGCCGTCAGACTAACCGTCTTGCCGGACACCGGCTGTCCTGCCTTATCCTTCAAGGTAATTGTAACCGTTGAAGCCTCGGTTCCGTCCGCCTTCACTACCGGCGGATTGGACGTGACCGTGGACTGAAGCACATCGGTTACTCCCTCAGCCGGAATGCCTCCCCCACCGGGCCGGGTTGATTCAAACGTCACCGCCGCCTGCTGCGCCAGCGTAACGCCGCCCGTCTGGTCTGCGGCGGAATAAGTGACCTGTTCCGCGGCTGTATTCGTTACGCCGAATAAGGCGATACCATCGGCATCGGTTTCCTTCTGCATATCGGTGATCCGAGAACTGCCTCCATTCGCCGTCAGATGGACCGTATGGCCGCCAATCGCCCGCCCCTGTTCATCACGCAGCGTGACCTTGACCGTCGAGGTCTCTGAGCCATCCGCCTTGACCTTAGCAGGCAAGGCTGTGACGGTCGAAGCTGTGACGCTTGTAGCCGGAGCCCCAGACATAGATTCGAACGTGGCGACTGCCTGTTGAGCAATCTTAATCCCATCCGTCTTATCGGTCGCTGTATACAAGAGCTGCTCCGCCTGGGCGTTGACCGCCGTAAAAACTGCCTGGCCGTCAGCATCACTGACGCTGCGCATGGGGGTAATCACAGAGCTGCCCCCGCTGGCGGACAAGCTGACTTCATGGCCTCGGACCGGCTGGCCCGCCGCATTCCGCAAGGTGATCGTAAACACAGCTTTCTCCACACCGTCCGCGGTCACCGTGGAAGGCGCAACCGTTAGCGAAGACTGGGAAGCGCTGATCGGACCGGTCGGAATCTTTGTGAATTCGACATTCGCTTTGCCGGTAAGCTTGACCGGACCCACAGCTGCCGTATAGCTCACCGATTCCGGCGTGTTGTTCGTTACCTGGAAAATGGCTTGACCGGTGTCATCCGTTAATCCCGTACCCGTGATCACCGAGCTGCCGCTCTCCGCAGTCAGGGTAACGGCCGCTCCCTTCAGCACATTGCCCTTCGCATCCTTCAAGGTGACTGTAATGCGGGATGCCGTTAAGCCGTCAGCCGTCACACTTGACGGGGTAGCCTTGATCATGGACCGGGCCGGGTCCGCGTCTGAAGCCTCGAAGGACACCTCCGCCTGCTGGGTAAGCGTAGTTCCGCCCGTCTTGGCCGTGTAGACCACCCGCTCGGCGGTTTGATTGGTCACGGTAAACACCGCTTGGCCCGCCGCATTTGTCAGGCCGCTTCCCTGCATCACCGAGCTGCCTCCGTCCGGCGTCAGGATAACGGTCTTGCCGCCGACCGGATTGCCCTTGGCATCCTTCAGTGTCACCGTGATCCTCGAGGCGGCCGTTCCGTCCGCTCGCACGCTCGCCGGGGAGGCCGACACCGTCGATTGCGAAGCATCGGTCGCCCCGGCGACAAAGGCAACCTTCACGCTTTGCCCGACTTGGTTCTGTCCAACCTTAGCCGTATAGAGGACTTCCTCGGCGGTTTCGTCGGTGACTTGGAAGCGAGCGATCCCGTTGCTGTCGGTGACAGCGTTCAATGGAACGATGGTCGACCTGCCGCTGCCCGCTGCCAGCTGTACCTGCTTGCCAGAAACAGCCTGCCCCGCCGTATTCTTCACGGTTACCTGAATCGTAGAAGCGTCTTCTCCATTCGCCGTCACGATAGACGGGCTGGCTGCAAGCGAGGATAGAGAAGCGCTGATGGCGTTCTCCGTAGAGAACGTCCAGGCAGACGTATTACTAATGCCTGCAAATTTCATGCCCATCGAATCCGCGAAAGCATCTGCATCTACGGTCACGTAGTAGGACTTGTCATATTCCAACGGCTCCGCCGGACGAATGGTCACGGTCTTGTCCGCAATCGTGACTTGTGAAGCATCGTCCACCCGGATGCTAGCCGCCAGGCGGCCGTCCGACCGGGTAATCTTCAAGGATTTGCCCGCTGCAGCCGTCACCTTCTTATTGAACGTCAAGGCCAGGGTGCTATCCACGGGCACCTTGACCGCTGCAGGAGCTGGAGCATAGGTCTTCACCGTCAGCGGAGATTGATCCTGCTCCGTGGTGAAGTGCCAGGTTCCGTCAGCAAGCCCCGCATACGGAAGCCCGGCCTCATCGGCAAACGCTCCCTGCTCGATGTGCACCTCGTAAGAGGTATCATAGTCAAGATCCTTGGTCAGCTTCACCGAGACGGCAGCAGAGGCAAACGGGCTCAGTCCGGAGGTTGAGATCGTCTGGACAACCGTTCCCCCCGGATGCTGAATGATCTCGATCTTTTTATTCGCGACAGGAACGACCTTCTCGCTGAACGTGAGGCCGAGATTGTCTTTGACCTTGACCCCTACAGCAGCAGGAACAGGCGTGTACGTGACGACCTCGGGGGGAATCGTGTCGTATACGTTCACCCCCGGGACCCCAACTCCGCTGAAATGAAACCAGTAGACGTTATCCTGATCGACGGCGATATACTGTGAAAGATTTCCCCCTTGATAGCCCCAATAGGGCTTACCGAGCGTAACCGGAACCCCCTCTTGATACACCGCGACATCCGGCGACTTTATGCTGCCGATGCCGGTCGGTACCATCCGGTTCATATAAATTTTACCGGCAGACACATAAAAACTAACGGTATTGGGGCTTTCGATAGGATCGGTTAGCTGCGTCCAATGATCCCCATCATATTGGTGCAGGGCATAAGCAGTCCCATTTACTCCCGGCATCGAGGTAGTAGCGTACAGCTTCCCGTCAAACACATCTACCTTCATGCTGTATTTGGATTCCGGAAGACTTTTATCCACCCACACGCCGGCTTCCAGCATCTTGAGTACATAGGACTGAGAGTTAATGATCCCGAACAGGAGATAAGGCTTGCCTTCATAAAATCCCAGGCTTATCAACGACATGGAAGCATCGGCAGAAGCAAGCAAGCCCCCCTCCCATTTCTTCAGCGTGTCATTGTAAGTGAAATATTGGGTGTTGTTCTGCTCGTGGTAAGCGAAGTGAACCTTACCGTTCTGGACACCGATTTGAAACTCATTATTCAGATAAACCTGAGAAAACGTCGGTCCCAGGTCCGTCTTCTGTCGCGTGTTGAGATTCATCTTGCTAACCTGAATCCTCTGGGCCGCCATGCTGCTGTAGTCGAGCACAGCGTAATAGACGAAATCTCCCTCAACCACGCATTTGCCTGAGATCGCCGTGATCGGACCGGCAAGCTGGAGTGAATTCCATGAGGCCATATTACCCGGATTGGCCCGCTTTTTGGCAAACGTAAATGTCATTTTGCCGTTATTGCTTGAACCGTTGCTATAGGTTGAAGTATAGCAAAAGTAAGGCTCCCCTCCACTGACAGCCAAAGGTGAAAAATAATTGTTTAGCGTTGTCGTATCGAATGTGAACCCCAGGTTCTTCCACCCTCCAACGGGCACACTCTCAGCATTAGCACCAACAGGTGCCGCTCCCAGAGCGGGTATCATCAGCAAGACGGCCATAATTGCCGCCAGCAAGCGATTCAGGATGCCTTTTGTGCGCATCCAAGCATGTTTCCAACGCTGCATGTTTGTTCCGATCTCCTCTCCTCAATACCGATCCGCTTATACCTTGAGCCGCTTAGCCTGAGCAATCATTCGTTCTTGCTCGTCGCAGCGAGCCGTGACGGATCGGTTGAGTCCGATTCTATCAAAGTCCTCTCACAAAATTCTCACAAACGGTTAGAATTTGCTGATAGACAAAAAGCCGCCTCCTCGCAGCCAAGCACTGCGTATGAGACGACCATTATCTATTGCATATAGAGGGACACCCTGTCCCTGAACGCCTGAGGAGGATCCAGCCCAATTTCCTTGCGGTACGCTTCCTCGAATATTTGGTAATGACGGATCACTTTATCGGTCTCTCCTAATCTGACATACAGATCCAGCAAGGTCCGGTTCATCTCTTCGTCCAAGGGATGGATGATCAGGTAATGACGAAGCCGCTGCTCCGCCTTGCTCCAATCTTCTCCGGCCAGATCCGCTCCGATAAGAACACGCAGCAGAGCCGCAAACTGCTTGCCATATCTCTCCTCCAAGGCGCTCTTCCACAAGTACGGCTTCTTTTCCAATAAAGGGCCTCTATACTGGGAGCTCAGTGCTTCGGCCAAGACTATAGGGGGTAAACTGCTTCGAAGCGTAAAATCATGCTTGCTGAGCTCCAGCACGTCATAGGTATGATCCATCGCATCAAGCATATATCCATCGTTGGTTTTTTGAATCTGAATAAGAATGCCTTGCTCCTTGAGCACCTTCTTCAAACGATATATCGTGTTGTGCAAGCTGTGCAGGGACCGATCCCCAAGCGTTTCCGGCCAAAGCATGTCCGCCAGATGCCACTTGCTGATTTCCTGCCCAGGGTGGCAGAGAAAATAAGCGAGCAGTTCCTCCGTCTTCCGGGTAGGGAAATGCACGAGCTTCCCCTCCGAATTCCGCACTTCAAACGGCCCGAAGCACCTGATGAAAGGCATAACCTCCTCCTTGGAGCTCTGCAAGCCGCCTGACGGACTGCGGGCCTGCAATCGCTGGGTGACCCGCTCGATCGCCGCAGGCGTCACCGGCTTCAGAACATAGTCCAGCGCCTGGACATCGAAGGCTTCCAGTGCATAATGCTTATAAGCCGTCGTAAATACAATCTGAAGCGGAATAAGCTGCTCCCGGAGTTTGTGGGACAGCTCGACCCCATTCATCCTGGGCATCTCGACATCGATGAATGCAACATCTGGCCGCAGGCCGGGAACACATTCCAGCGCCTCAAGCGGACTGGTGAATGCCCCCACGATGTGATAATGCGGATTTCGTCCTAAAATAACTTTCATCAAGTCGAGAATCGGCTTCTCGTCTTCTACAATAACCGCACGGAACATGGCCTTACCTCCCTATAGCGGCTTCTCCCAGTCTTCTTCATTCCCTTCTACTCCTCTATGGGTCATGGGCAGGTCGATCCTTACGCTGGTCCCGATTTCCAGCTGTGTATGCATCGTCAGGGCAGCCTGCGGTATCGTAGCCAGCCGCCTGCGGATATTATGAATACCGATTCCCCCGCCTTGTCCGCTCTCATGAAGGATCCGGCGCAGAACCTCCTCCGGCATCCCCACACCGTCATCCTCGATGCTCACGGTTATGAATCCATCCCCTGCTTCGATGCTGAGCGAGACCGTCCCGGTCCCTTCCTTCTCGAAGAGCCCGTGGCGGATCGCATTCTCCACAAATGGCTGGATGCTGAGCGAAGGAATCATCAGCCCGCTTAACGCCGGATCGACTTCACATACAAAATCGAATCGTTCACCGAAGCGAGCCTTTTCAATCTCTACGTAAACCTGGATCAGCTCTAGCTCCCGATACAACGGAACGAATAAGCTGGAGCGGTCCATATCCAGAATGTATCGTAGATAATGACTCAGCATCGTCAGCAAGTAAGCTGCCTTCTCCCCATCTGTATAACAGAAGGAAATGACGCTGCTGAGCGCATTGTACAAAAAATGCGGCTTGATCTGAGCCTGATGGAACGCATGCTCATTGCGGATAGCTTCCTGAATCGAGGTCTTCATGGCCAGTAGGGTTTGAATGCGGGCGATCAGTGTCTCACCCTCAAAGGGCTTCGTGACATAATCATTGGCCCCGGCCCTGAAGCCAAGCGCAATATCCGAAGGCGCATCCTTGACGGTTGCGAACAAAATCGGCAGATCCAGAATCGAGTGCTCTTCGCGCAGCATCCGGCACAGCTCGACGCCAGAGATCTCTGGCATCATGACATCCAGCAGCACCAGATCCACCGGCGGCTGCTCCTTCATCTTGACCAGCGCTTCCTGGGCTGAGAAGGCGGTTTTGACATTGTACGGCTGCCGCTTCAGGATGTTCAGCAGCATGCGGATATTGGAAGGCTCGTCATCGACAAGGAGGATCGTATGCTCATGCTGATCCAGAATCTCCAGCGGTCCGTCCGGCCCTTCCACCCGCTGGGGCTCTTCCTCTGCGGAGGCCGTCTCCAGATAGGCGCCGGCAGGCTCCCTAGCCGGAAGGGAGAAGACGACACGAGTTCCCCGTCCGGGCTCCGACCAATCGATGCGGATGGCTCCGTCCATCCGCTCGACCAGTTGACGGCTGATGTACAGGCCTACTCCCATACCGGGATATCCGTCTTGCGGCAGAGACTCCTCCAGCCGTTCGAAATATTCGAAGACCGCCGCATGCTTGTCCGGAGCGATGCCCCGTCCCGTATCCTCCACCGATATGACGGCTGCCTCCTGGTCCAGGCTGGACCTGACGGTGATCGTGCCTTGCTGCGTGTACTTGATTGCATTGTGAACCAGATTATACAGCACCTGACGCAGCCGGTTTTCATCGGCCAGCACCCAGATTGCGGGATCGACCTCATTACTCAGCCTGACGGCCTTGCCCGCCAGCTCGAACTGCAAGATTTCGATCACAATCTTCACGACCATACGGAGGTGGACAACCGTCGGATAGAGCCGCAGCTCTCCGTGCTTCAGACTGGAGACATCGATCAGGTCATGAATCAGCATCGACAGCTTCATGGACGTGTCCTTGATGAGCCATAAATGCTGCTTCTGCTGAGCGGTGAGCGATTTCTCCTCATCCTCCAGCAGATGTGAGGCCATATTCAGAATCCCATGCAGAGGTGTCTTCAGTTCATGGGAGGTGTTCATCAGAAACTCATCCTTCCGCTGATTGGACACCATCAGCTTATGCGTGAGCAGCTCCGTCTTCTCGTAAGCGTTGGAGAAGCGCACAGCGAGCAGAATATTCATACAGATGATGAAGCAGATCAAGCCCAATTTCCCCGCCAAATCGGTCGGAACGGCATTCTCGGTATATAAGGTTCCGTCTACCAGATAGAGCATCAGCGATACGAGGCCACCGATGAACAAGAGCAGCTCGTAGCGGTCGGATGTATGCTTCCGTTCTTGCCCATACAAATAGAGCAGCCTGCTCAATATATAGAAAAACAGAATTCCGGCATACAGAAAGAAGAAATATTTCATTTCCGTATGTATGCGATACGGCAGAGCAATCACCGATGCGATATAAAGAACAAGAGGGGCAGTCAGCCACGCCACCGCTCTCTGCGGGAGGAGCCGGGCATTGATAGAATTGAAGAACAAGATGATCACAAACGCGCTGCCGAACTGAGACAGATCCAGCAGCTTGTAGGCTACATCGAAGGGAAGAGCGGGAAATATCCGCTGCAGAAGCTTTTCCCCGTACAGCAGGCTCCCCAGCAGGATAATGAACAGATACAGCCCGCTGAGCACGTAGGTTTTCTCCCGCCTCCCCATAAAGTAGAAGCTGAGATGATACGCTCCAAATATGCCGAGTATCAGTACAAGAGCAATATCCGAGCCTATTTGTATGCCGTCCTGCACGGCCAAGTCCTGATGCAGTCCGAACTGAAGCGAATTCACGATCCCTCCGGTAACGAACACATAATTGGATGCCTGAATCACGATCTCCAATTCGGATGCATCGGTATGAAAGAACGTCGTATACGGCGTGTTGCCTGGCTGATGATGCTCCAGATCGGCTGCCGGGATACCGCTTTCTCCCATTAGCTTACCGTTAATAAATAGACGATGGGACATGCGGATGCTTCTGACCTTCAGCCCCAGCACCTCATCCGTTTGCCCGAGCTTGACCTTCAGCCTATAGGTCCCGAAACCTCTCCGGTCGATGCCGCCCTCGAACGTCTTCCCTCTCCAGGTCCCCGGTACGGCGGCATAAGCTCTCTCGTGCCGTTCCCCTTCCCGGAAGTCGGCAGGCGTCAACAGCTCACCCGCATAAAATTCCCACTCGCCGTCAAGTCTGACCAGCCCCTGCCGCTCGAAATCCCATCCCGTTAGATCCAGCACCCCCCGCGAAGTCGACGGGGCGTCCCGATTGGGTGCGGT
This sequence comes from Paenibacillus filicis, assembly GCF_038070315.1. Taxonomy (NCBI): domain Bacteria; kingdom Bacillati; phylum Bacillota; class Bacilli; order Caryophanales; family Paenibacillaceae; genus Paenibacillus; species Paenibacillus filicis. The sequence continues at coordinate 112,586 of NZ_JBBPCC010000015.1, forward strand.
TAGCGTCTGAACAGCTATAAATAATGACAGAGTCAATGTAAAAATCAAAGCGATGCCTATCCATTTGCCGAGATATGTCCTTTTCAATACGCATGCTCCCTTAGCCTTGGGCGTTCCATTTATTCTATCACGGAAGACTCACAAAAAACTCACAAAGATAGAGCTTTCCGGTGAGTTCCAGGAACGGAGCATGCGATTCCCTCATAAAAAAGCTCCCGCACAGCTTACCGCCGCGGGAGCAAAAATTGGGGGCGTCCATCTCTGAATGACGGTCTGCTTCCTAGGCAACCGGAGTTCCATTCGGAACCGGCTGGTCCGGCCGTAGCAGCACGACATCTCCTTCATCCGGCATGCCGCCTAGCACCAGCACCTCAGAGGTAAAGCCTGCGATTCTCCGGGCTGGCAGGTTGACCACAGCAACCACCTGGCGGCCAATCAGCAGCTCCGGTTCATATCTGCGCGTCAGTTGAGCGGAGGATTGCTTAAGCCCCAGTTCGCCAAAATCGATCCTTAGCTTGATGGCCGGCTTCCTTGCTTCCGGGAACGGGACCGCTTCAACAACGGTTCCAATCCGGAGCTCGGCCTGAAAAAAATCTTCAACGGATGCCATGCGCCTTACCTCCTTGTCTGGCGAATAATGGGATATTACCGGAGAGCAGCAAGCCTGCAGTTACCAGCAAAGTGGCTGCAAGATCAAAGACCGTGACCGCTTCATGCAAAAAAACTGCGGCTAGCAGATATCCGAAAATCGGGGTCATAAATAGCCAGTTGTTTGCTTTCACGGCGTCCCGCTTCAATAAGTAGTACCAGAGCAGCATCGCACCGATCGAAATCATGAATACGAGCCAAAGCAGCGAACCGAAAAAATGCACATCCAGCTTAACAAAGTACTTGTCTTTTTCCAGGACATAAGAGAAAGGCAGGGAAATCGCGCCTCCGATACATAACTGCCACGTATGAATGACCAGATTCGGCAAGGCTACATTCTGCTTTTTAAAATAAACGCTGCCGACCGCCATGGATACCATGCCTACGCCTAATATAAGCAGTCCGCTTAGGGTGGCCTCGCTGCTGGTGATCGAAGGCCATGTCGCGATGACTAATCCGGCCCCCGCCAGGATCATCCCTATCCATTCTTTACCGGACACCTTCCGGTTCAGCCAGAGATACGACAGGAAGGCGACCAGGAAAGGATTGATGGTCACAAACAAGTTAAACAAGCCTGCGGTTACATCGTTTAGAGCCAAGAAGGTGGCGCCCAAGTAAAGGGTCGTATTTAATAAGCCCAACACGAGCAGTACGCCCCATTCCTTTGCCCGCGGCCAAGGATATTTGCGATTGAACACATAGACGTACACAAAAAGCAGCCCTCCCGCTAGAAGAAGACGGATCGCAGCCAGGGCCAGGGGCGTTGCCGAGGACAAGCCCAATTTCGTTGCTATCGCTGCCGATGACCATAATAGTGTAAAAAGTAACCCTAATGCCGTTTCCATGCTCTACTCCTTTGAACGAAGATATACCTCGATTGTACATCTGTCCGTTCAAAGGATTTGACTGAATGTCGGCATCTTTTAACTCGATGTCGTTCGTCTGCTTACAGCAGACCTTTTTTCCGGTATTGGCTTGGTGTGAGCTGCTCGCATTTCTGAAATAGCCTTGTTAAGGAAGACTGATGCTCCAGCCCGACTTGCATCGCAATATGCAGAATAGGCAGATCCGTATGGCGAAGCAATTCCTTGGCCTTATTGAGCCTTACCTCTTGTACGTAAGCGGAGGGAGATTTGCCTGTGAATTTGATAAACCAATCCGTGTAATAGGAGCGGTTGTAATGCTCAAGCTCGGCAAGCTTTTGCACCGTCAAATCTTCAGCATAATGCTCATGAATGTACCGGATGGACCGCGGCAGCTGCTCCTGGAGCAGACAATGCGAGATATAAGGAAACAGCTCCTTCAGAGCAGGCTCGGGAGACTGCCGGTCCAGCTCGTTCAAGATCAGATACCGGATTCCTTTCCACTGATTGTTCAGGGAATAAGAAACGCCCCTATGCTGCAATTGGCTGGAGGATATCATGAAGTGAGGAATATCCAGCACTAAAACCTCGTTGCGCACCGCAGAATGATACGTATGCTCGCATTCCGAAGGAACGAAAAATAAGGTTTGCGCATCCAGCATCAAGTCTTGCGCACCGGCCTGGATCGACAGCTCGCCTTGGAGAGGTATGATCAGCTGGGCATGAAGATGGGAATGGGTTCTTCGCTTGGCTGTATAGGTTCGCCGTTCGGCGATAATGTCTTTGAATGTTTCCATATACGTTCTCCCGTTACTCAGCACTTATCTATCTATGTTATAACCTTAAATATAGAGGCTACAGATTTGACCTGTCAAACCCAGTCTAAGGCATTTTTTTGAGCTGTATAATTCGAAGGTTTATCCAACCGAAACATGACAGACAGTTGTCTACTTCTGAACGGTATAATCTAGCTATGCTCCGGGACTTTGGAGCAAATTTTACTCAGAGTGGGGCTACGAATATGCCGATAAATAATGATATTTTGAACTTTAAAGAATTTAGCACTTGGGTTGCGACCTTACACGAGCTGGATCGAGAGCTATGGACCCGGCCCCTGTCAAAAGGGAAATGGTCCACAAGCGAAATCATCTCGCATATCATGAATTGGGATCATCATATTCTCACTTCGATTCTTCCTGCGGTAAAAGCAGGAACACCGATCCGATTCCCTGATGAGGATCGGTATAATCAGCAGGCCTCCGATTATGCCAGGTCGGGCATCGGACAGTCGGCTTTGCTGGAAGAGGTCATTCAAACCCGGGAGCAGCTCGTTGCAGAGCTATTGGACATGCCGGAAGCGTACTATTATAAGCAGCTTAACTACTCCCTCTCCTTCTTAATTTCTGAGTTTGTCTTGCATGATCGTCATCACAAAGAACAGATTGAATCATGGTTAAGACAGCATCAGGAGTGAAGGCGATAGGATACGGACGTAAATTTCCTAAGGACGGCTCGCTAGGCTCTGGCGATACAGCTCACGGCTCTTAAACCCCAGCCTCAGAATGTCCTTCATCTCTTCCCGCCGCTTCGCCTGCGTGTCCTCCTGCTTGGCACTGTAGACATAACGAGCCCAATCCTTGCGGTATCCCTGCGTAAGCGATTGATAGAAGGCCAGCAATGCCGGCTCGTCCGTCAAGTCCTTCTCCACTGCTGGAATGAATGCGATATAATCGTCCACGCGCTGACTGGATTGCGAAGAAGTCTTGCCCTTGCCAGCGGCATCCTCCTTAAATCCAACGACAGTAAACACGTCATCGAGCCCTACCATACGGGCAAACTTAATCGTGCTTGTCCCGATATATCCCTGCTCGTCACTGCTGAGGCCCGCAAGCAAATCATCACGATGGATGAAGGTCGGGTACACCTTATTGCCTTTCTTGGGATATGCTGCGTACAAATAACCGTTAGGATGGAGCAGCCCGCGTTCAATCACTTGATTCACCAGGTTCTGCAATTCACTCATCTCCAGCACAAAGGCAAAGATGAGATCATAGCCAGGTTTATCGAGTGTCGTATCGTACCCCGTCAGCTCTGCGAAATAATCGCTTCCTGCCGGCTGCTTCCATACGGCTATCTGTTCAAACTTCTGCAAATTCAGTTTGGCAACAATTGATTTTTCCATCATACTCGTCTCCTTTGGCCTGCTTTCTATTAGTTTAACACAACAAACCAAATCAGCGCGCACCCTCCATGGATGCGCGCTCCTATGCGTACGCTCTGCCTTTGACCTTCGTTCCAATTTAGCATGGCACAAAAAAAGCTTCCCGGCTCGGAAACCGGGAAGCTAAGGCGTATATAAATGCAATTAGAATACGGAAGCGGCTTTGGCGACCTGCTCCAAGCCTTCGGACACGATGGCCGCCGAACGGTCTTGGAACTGATTATGCCCTTCGATGATGATCTCCTCGGCCTTGATGCCGAATAAGCCCAGTGCTGCTTTCAGCGGTTTCACGGCAGATTCGATCGATGCCATAGGTTCGACCGAATAAACTCCGCCGCGGGCATTCAACAAGACGACTTTCTTATCCGGCACGAGTCCAACTGGTCCCTCAGCTGTATATTTGAACGTCTTTCCTGCCTGAGCGAGATACGAAATATACGTGATCAGCGGCGCAGGAGCCATGAAGTTCCAGAGCGGGAAGGCAAGTACGACTTTATCGGCTGCCAGAAACTGCTCCAGATAACCGTTAACTTTTGCGGTTACGGATGCTTCTTCGGGCGTCAGCTCCCAGCCTTGACTTAATTTATATAATCCCGTGATGGCGGTGTTGCCGTAATACGGAAGATTTTCCTCATACAAATCCAATTCAGTGATCACATCACCCGGATGCGACTCTTTGTATGCATTCAGGAAAGCTTCGTACATTTTAACACTTACCGCTTGCTCAACAGGACGATCGTTAGCCTTCACCAATAAAATATGAGACATAGTATGATTTCTCCTTTATATTGAAAAGATTTTTTTGTGATGTGGAATTGCGTATAGTTACCCGGTAGTCGGGTCACCTCCTCATCAGGAGCTGCAGTTTCCTTTACTAGCCGCATGAAGCCCCGTTTTCTTCAATAATCCAATAAGCTGTTGCTTCTCCTCGTCCGTCAATACGGAAAATACATCCGCTATCGTCTCCGTATGCTTGGGAAAAATATCGTCAAACAACGCTTGCCCGGTATCTGTCAGCTTGACGATAACCGATCTCCGGTCCTCCGGACTTAATTCCCTTTGGATAAGGTCTTTCTTCTCCAGCTTATCGACCGCATAGGTAACGCTCCCGCTCGGGATCGAAAACTTCTCGCCTATTTTTTGAATAGGCTGCGGTCCCTTATTATATAGAAACTCCAGGATATGAAACGATCCTATCTCGACGCCATAGCGGCTGATATCGTGCTTGAGAACTCCAAATATGGACTTTACGGAGTTCAGATAGACCCGAAGCAGCCTCAAGTCCAGCTCATTCTTCTCTTGATTATCATTCATTGTGTACCTACCACCTTTGCCGGAAGCTAAAGGGGGATTTTATACGTTCCGTTAACCGAGCAGTGCCCCCCAATTCATAAATAATACCACAAGTCCAAGGAGTAGTAATACTAAGGGCATCCCCATACGGGCGGCCGGGTCTTTCACACGAGCATGCGTGACTATGGCCCCGATCATCGTTACAACAACCGCCAATCCTCCGATTGCCGCGAGCTGCTCCTTCCAGATCCCGAACGCCAGAAGTGCCGCACTCCCTACCTCCACGACTGCTGTAAAGATACGGAAGCCTGTAGAAAGTCCATAGCGCTTGAACTCATCCACCATCTGCTTTGAACCAAACTTCATCAAGCCGAACATGAGAAATCCCAGCGCCAGGACACACTGCACGACGACAGATAACGTAGTCATCTCTTAATTCCCCTCCACACTTTTTCGATCCGAAGCCGCCGTTTGTACCGTGCCACGGCATCGAATCGTTATAATTTTATTTAAAATAATTATATTTATAATAATATTAGGATATATCTCAGAAGTCAACACTTATTTTTAGTAAGCAAGCGATAACACTTCTGTGAACAACAAAACGCCAAGTCTTAGACATCAAGACTTAGCGTTATCGAAATATTCACAGCTATGCTGTCCAGCAAGGAATCACTCCTGGATCTGGTTGATTGCTCATGCTTGAACCGGTTCATCCTTGCAGACGCAGGCTGGAAAAATTATGTTGCAATCCGGGTGCGGAACTCTTGCTGATAAATAGCCTCCACAAGGGCCAATAGCCCCGGCCCATGCTGGGCAAATGGCGTTGGAACCGGTTTTCCCTTTATGAGAAATACGCCGCTGCTATTTATATATCGAGGATCACATGCAGCTTCATACAATCGGGAAGCGCCCTTGTCAGGCTTGGGAAAGAATAGATTGACAAGAGGCAGCATAACGGCTGGCATACCGTTACTCTTGGTCATGGGCGTCTTATTGGGCCCCGGACACACACTGGTCACCCGAATGCCTGCTGCCTGAAATAAGGGAGCTGCTTGCTCCGACCACAAGGACAGGGCCAGCTTGCTGGAAGCATAAGGCCCGAGAAGCTTACGAAACGGCTGCGAAGGCTTCAAGGTTCCGGGATCAAATTGCTTGACCATTAAAGAAGCATTGGAGGAGGTATTAATGATCGTCTTCATAGTTCCCTCCATCAGCAGAGGCTTCAATTCCATCGCCACGATATAGGGCACTACACTGTTAACCTCGTAGTGAATTTCACGTCCCTGCTTGGATACACTGGATTCGGATAAGCTTATACCGGCGTTATTGAACAGCACGTCGATGCCCTTTACTTCCGATTTCACGAGCCTGAGCACTTGGCGAAGCTGATGAAAATCGCCCAGGTCCGCACGGTACAGCGTCAACTGGCCTTGACCGAGAGCCCTTTGAACACCAGCCTCATGATCAGGAAAAGGCGACCGGTTGATGGCTATTATGCGCCAGCGTTCCCCTAACAGCCGTTTGGTCAGCTCGAGCCCGATCCCAGAGTTTGCCCCTGTAATCAGGGCAGTCTTCGTCCAATTATTTATTAGCATGGCCTATAGCCTCCACCTTGAATGCATCGTTGAGTAAAGAAAGCTTTTCACCGCTTTGAAGCTTGTGGGTAATGAGATCCCTGATTTTTTGCAAATCACTTATTTGCTGCTCCACTTTGCATTTGTAGTCCAATAGCATCTCACGAATATACGGTATAATAACGATGGCCGTTGCTCTTACGCTTAGCCGGCGGGAGCACCCCGACCTTCTCATAGTAACGCAGCGTATCTTCATTCACATCGGTGAGCGCGGCGAGCTGCTGGATCCTGTATACCTGCTTGATGAGCAATCACCCCTTTTCTAGAAATCTTACAACTTGAAGTTAAGTCCAAGTCAAGTCATGGATTTGCTTTAGCATGAACAAAAAGCCGCTGGCGATTGGCCGCGACTACAAGTCCATTTCAAATTCATACAGCCCTGCAGCGCTGCCGACAAGAGCGGTATTGCAGGGCATCGTCTTAGTACATCTTGACTCCCGCGCGTTTGGCGAGCTCGAACAGATCGGCTCCCTTCAGCGCTCCTTCCACAATGACAGGCAGCAGACCCGGTGTGCAGGCAAAGCATGGCGTTCCATCTCTGGTCAAGATCTTCGCCAGCCGCTCGTCGTAGCATGGCTGCCCGCTATCGGACAGCGCCAGCAGCCCCAGCGTCTTGACGCCGGACTCCCGCATCTCCCGCATCCGCCTGATCAGTGCCGACTGATTGCCGCCCTCGATCAGATCGGAGATCAGAATAAAGATCGTTTTTTTCGGCTCTTCAATAAATTGTTCGCAATAGGCTACCGATTTATGAATATCGGTGCCGCCCCCTAGCTGGATGCCGAACAGCATATCCACCGGATCATTCGCACACTGCTCCGTCAAATCCACGACCTCCGTGTCAAACACGACAACTCGTGTACTGAGTGCCGGAATGCTGGCAAAAATCGAGCCGACCACCGATGCCCAGATGACCGAATCCGCCATCGACCCGCTCTGGTCGATATCGAGGATAACCGTCCATTCTTTGCTCTTGCGTGCGCGGTCAAAAAAGTAAAACTTCTCCGGAATCAGCTTCTGGCGTTCCGTATCGTAGTGCTTCAGATTGCGCTGGATCGTCCGCTTCCAGTCCATGCCGCTAACGGAAGGCAGCGGCGAATGCTGGCGCCGGTTCAGGGCCCCGGTAACGGCCCGGCGGATATCGGATTCGAGCCGTTTGGCCAGCTCCTCCACGACCGCTTTCACGAGGATGCGCGCCGTTTCTTTCGTTTGCTCGGGCATTCTTCCCTTCAGCGACAGAAGCGTACCGACGAGCTGAATATCCGGTTTTACCTTACCGAGCACTTCCGGCTCAAACAGCAGCTGCTTGAGTCCCTTCCGTTCGATCGCATCGTTCTGAATGACCGACACGACATCCTCAGGGAAGAAGCTGCGAATATCTCCGAGCCATTTGGCCAGTCTCGGCGCTGATTTGCCCAGACCCGCCACGCGCCCCTCCGGGCTGCCCGGCTGATCCGTCGTCTCATCATACAGCGCAGCGAGCGCCTCGTCCATAATCTGTTCTTCAGCCGTCAAGCCCACGCCCGCCCCTTCGGTGTAGCTGCTTAACTGCTGCTCGGCAGAACGGCCGAGAATCAATCTCCATCGCGATAACTGCTTCTGTTCCGCTTCATTGTTCATGGCTACAAGTCCCCAAAGTCAAAATCATTCAAGTCGTCGAGCATCTTCTCCTCGGCCTCCTTCAATTCGCCGGTCAAGGCTTCCGCGACCGATTCCGTATCCAATCCCCACACTTCCCCCAGAAGCTCAGCCACCATGGTCTTCTCGTGCGGCGAGAAGGCGCTGAAGGCCCGGCGCAAAAACACAAGCGCACGTTGAAACTGCGTATCGTCCAGCGTCCCGATGTAAGCATTAAGCTGTTCCCATAGACTCATCCTAGACAGCAGGCCATAACGGTTGCGCATAGACAAACCTTCAAACCAGCCAGCACCAAGGTCTGCCGGAATTCCCGGGGACAGCCGGCGCGATACTTCCTCTGCACACTCGGCAACAGACAACTCCCCCCGGTCCAGCAGCATCGCACACGCATAGCCCGACAAGCGCGGATTACGGTCATCCCGGCTGGACAACTGGTGCAGCTCTTGTACCCACAGACGCTCATCCACCAGCTCATGATGCTCCTGTGATACCGTATTCAGTTCATTCATAGCCGTCAGCATCGGTCCGGAGGCTTCATCGCTGCAGCCGCTGGCATCTACCAGGAAGAGACATGCCCTTAGAAATAATTGCTCAAGCAAAGGCTGCAGGGGCATCACATCGATACGCCGGATATCGCCATAGCTAATCATGAGCGATAGATGACTGGAAGCCGCGGCAATTTCCACGACATCATGATTATCCACGGCCAATCGCTGCAGCGTCTGGCGCGCCGACTCCATCTGAGCGAGCATCCCGCATTCGCAGGCTATCCGGATCAGCGATGATGCCTCCTGAACCGAGCTGCACTGGTCCAGCTTCTGCTGCAGCTTGAAAGCAGCGGCCAGCTCGACCGTTTCTCCCAGCAGCGTGGATTCGACAATTTGGATCTCCGCCTCCGGCGTCCATTGCATAACCCAATGCTCCGCCCAGGTGGCTTGATCTTGCCCGCTGGGCCGCTTCTTGGCGAAGGAGATGCCGAGCAGCTGCAGCCGGTGCAGCAGCACGGAACGGCGTAAGTCGAGGAACGCAGCCTCCTCAGATTGGACCCGCCGGTTTTCCCGCAGATCGAGAGCCAGGTCCGTGGCAACAGCCGTCTTGAACTTGTCGAGCTTGAGCGACTTGAACAGCCGGTTCAGGTCATCCTGAATCGGCGTCTGGCTGACTCCCTCTGCCAGCTCGCCAATAGCCGTGCCTACATCCACACTGGCGAGCGCTTCCGCGACAACTGCCAAGTCGCCATGACCGAGCAGCGTCTGTGCCGCATCTCGCAAATCCAGCAGCGTTGGCGCGCTTCCCTGATGAAGTGCACCCAGCGATTGCGCCAGACGCACAGCTTCAATGACTTCGGCTGTGGAGCGGTAGGTTCCCGAAGCGCGAAGCGCCGAGGCCACTTCAGATAAATACGAATGTCCCAAGTCGTTCACCGTACCCATGTCCATCGCTTTCCACATGAGTTCGAAATACCGCGGAGCCTGGTTGCCCGCTCCGTAACCCGACATGGTCGACAGCCGGTAATAGGAATACGGCATCAACGTAAGCTTCGTGTCCCGTACCGGTAGTGCGTCCAGCTCTTCGTCTGACATGCCATCATCCAGATTCGCCAGGGCCGATGCATGATAGGCTCCACATACGACCACGATTCGCTGCGGCTCATGCCCGGCTTCGATAGCCGCCTTAATCTGGCGTCGCATATAGGATTCGCGAACCGCATTGTAAGCAAACTCCTGCCGGTCCTGCAGCCATTCTTCGGCTTCCGACAGCTCGCGCATCTGAGCGGAGAAAGCTAGAATAGCCGCTCTGTACGCATGAGGGTTCAGGTTATGTTCGAAATGCCGCTCCCAATACATCTCATAATTCGGCTCGCCAGCCAGAGACGCGATCCGCTCATACAGCGAGGCTGTTGGCGGTTCCTGAGACGGTTTCCCCTCCGTCTCCCGCTCCTGCTTCTGCGGTCCGTCCCTTCTTGCTCCCTGTAGGGCAAGCGCCACGGTAGAAGGCAAATCGATAAAGGCACAATGAACATGATGCTCCTGCGCCCACTTCATCGCCTGGTACTCGGGAGAATAGACAGCAAGCGGCCACATGGCCGTACGTACAGGCAAATCAGCGGTAAATGCGAGCACCGCCACCGGCGGCTTCGTAGCCTTATTGATCAAATGGCGAATTTCCGCCGTAGCATCCGAAGGACCCTCAATCAGGACAGCCGTCGGCTGGAGCTCATCCAGATACTCCCGCAAGTGCCTGGCTCCGCCCGGGGACAGATGACGTACGCCGAAAATAGGTACCGCCTGCTCTGTCCTTCCTTCTCTGCTCACTCGTTCATCTCCTTGCAAGCCTCATAAAGTCCGCGCCACTGCGCACCGCGCTTCTTCATCACATTGTCGAGATATTCCTTCCAGACGGTCTTGTCCTTTTCATCGTCCTTCACGATAGCACCCTGCAGACCTGCCGCCAAATCCTCATCCGATACTTCGCCGCTGCCGAAGCTGGCTGCCAGCGCCATACTGTTCGTGAGCAGCGAGATGGCTTCCGCCGTCGAAATGACGCTCCCCGGTGTCTTCACCTTGTCCTTCTTATCCAAGGTCATACCGCTGCGCAGCTCGCGGAAGATTGTAACCACCTTAAGCAGCGCCTCATCGGCCGGCACGGCCGCCTGCAAATCATAAGAAGCGGCAATTTCCCCTACCCGCTTCTTCACGATTTCCACCTCCGTCTGCACATCGGACGGCGAAGGAAGGATGATCATATTAAACCTCCGCTTCAAAGCAGCAGACATTTCGTTGACACCACGGTCTCGCGTATTTGCCGTTGCAATGATAGCAAAGCCTTTCTGCGCGGGTACTTCCCTTCCCAGCTCCGGCACCGAAATCGTCTTCTCCGACAAAATGGAGATCAGCGCGTCCTGCACCTCGGAGGCACAGCGGGATATTTCCTCGAACCGGGCGATGCCGCCCGTCTCCATCGCCCGCATAATCGGACTGCGGACGAGCGCTTCGGGCGTAGGTCCGTTAGCGAGCAGCATCGCATAATTCCAGGAATAGCGCACCTGTTCCTCACTCGTCCCTGCCGTCCCTTGCACCACCTTGCCTGAATCGCCATGAATCGCAGCCGCCAAATTTTCCGACAGCCAGGACTTGGCCGTCCCCGGCTCGCCGATTAACAGCAGCGCCCGGTCTGTGACCAGCGTGGCAATAGCCATCTCTACCAGACGCCGGTTGCCGATATATTTGGGCGTAATCGTAACCCCACCAGCCTCCCCGCCGCATATAAAGGTCAGCACCGCCTGCGGCGACATTCGCCATCCCTGTGGAGCCTTGCCCGTATCCACTGCAATTAACGCCTCCAGCTCCGCAGCATAGAGCCGCTCTGCTGGCAAGCGCATCACATCCTGAACCGTTTCCTGCTGAGTATTCATTCGCTTTGCCTCCCCTATCTGATACGCTGCCATCCGCTAACGAACAGCAGCCCTTCTTTATTGTGTATTCTTCAACCGTTCCACCAAGTACTCCGTCTGTTTACGGGCGGAGTGAGTGAACTTGGGCAGTATGGCTTCCAATCGATTCCCATAAGAAGAAGGCATCTGAAGCATCATTTCCCAGACGTGGTGGTCAAAATGATGGAACGACTGATTGCGTTCATGCTCCAGCGAGAGCATGAGCAGCTCGTGCAAATCCGGAACGCCAGTGCGCTCAAGACCCAGCAGCACCTTGCCAGCAAACCGGTTGCGATGCTCCGGGTTGTTCTCCAGCTTACCGCGCAAATACAGCTCGGCCTGACTATGGCCCGGGACGGCAAATATTGAGACAAGCTGGGTTTCGCTGTATGCGATCAGCCAGTTCAGCCACCGCGCATCCCACTTCTCGCGAACTTCGCTCATGCTTGCAAATTGTACGCGGCCAATTCGCATAGTTCCCTCTTCGTACCAGGGAGCCGGGATGGTTTCATAGATTTGCTCCGTCAGTTGTTCCTTCATCAGGTCGAGGATCTGGCGAACTTCTTGGCGTCTTTCCTTGTTCGCTCCGTCCATACGCTCCAGAGGAGCGCCGTAACGGTCATAGAATGCCGCCGGCGTCAGGCAGCGATAGCCTGTACGTAAGGCAAAGGGGTAAAAGAACGGATTCTTCTTCTCTAGCTCTGTCAGCAGCTCCAGCCCCCGCTCCCCTCCGAAATCCGCCAAATAGTCGGCAGCAACATGGGATACAGACAAGACCGGACCAGTTAAGAATATCGGATCTCTCAGCGCTTCCATATAAACTTGAAGCAGCCGGTCGCTCTGTTTCCCGCTTAAGACAGCTGTCAGCAGAAGAATCTTCTCCACCAGAGTCTCTGTGTTCTTCGCATCCGGCTGCTTATGGATCAAGTCAAGAATCCGGGCATTCAGCTCCTCGGTCACACGATCCATCAGAACGGGCGATTCACTCATCCTTACGCCTTCTGAGGCAATGTCCGCATCCTTGCCCGTTAACCCTTCATACAGCCGGTTACGGACCGCTTCGGTATCCAGCGATGATAACGTAAGATAGGCAGCTTGCCGGATGCTCTTCTTCTTGTCCTTTGTCCACTCGATAAGCTCCGGCTCATAAGCCTTCTCGCCGCTCAGCCATTCAATCGCCGTTACTCTTACTTCATCTGAGCCTGCACGGGCCGCTCGGGCTATCCATTCCAGATGAGCCGCCTTATCGATGACGGCTACAACCTGCAGCTTGCGGGCATCAGCTCGCCCTCCATCCGGGTTGAAGCTTTCCAAGAGTGAAGGAATGATCTCAGCGCTAAGGGTTGGCAGTACCTTGAGTGCCATGAAATCTGCCAGCTCGGCATACGGATCGCCCAGTGCGCGGATCGCCAGACGAACCATCCGCAAATCATGAAACAAGCCTTGCCCGGCAGCTTCATGCACGATTTCGTACCGGCCCCCTCCAGTCGTCGTCAGCGCCTCCCGCACCGCGGCGAGCTGACGATAGGAAGCCTGGGTGGGCATCGCCGTCGGCTGATGCCGGACGGGCGTCAATTCTCCGGTAGGGGCCGTAGCTCCCTGCGTGTAAAGTACCGAGTTCAGCAGAGAGGCGAGCTCCTGAAGCGTCTCTGCCGTTGAAAGACGCTCATGTTCCGGCGCTTCCGGGGTTATGAGCGCGGCGATCATCTCGCTCAAGCGCTTGAATACGGGAGATCGTTCGCCAAGCTGTTGAAATTGAGGCAGCAGCCGCTTCAGCCGGAAATCTTCCTCGGCCAGATCGCTGCCCGCGATATAGACGCGCCGCACCTCCTGGTGCAGCTCTTGCAGTAAGGCCGTACTCATGTGCTGTACCTCCTATTGGGTCATGACTTCTAATATAACAACCGCGTAAGGCGGGTTTCACTGATAACGCTTAGCGGCTGAACCACCAGCCGTCCGCTGTCCAGCCGATGCCCGAATACGACCAGCATGGCTACATCCTTTAACTGCTCCGGCGGCAAAAAGGACAGCAGCTCCACCGTTGCCGGACCATCGACCACCGCATCATCCAGCACCAGAAACTGTCCGGCTTCATCTCCGATCGCAAGCTTCCCGTCCACCGTCTGCTTTAGCTCGGACACGTGCAGGAGCATAGCGGGATGCTTGTCGGCAAGCGGATTTTTCAGCTGGTTTTTCACCAGCTTGACCGCCTCTGCATAGATACGCTGGGCCTTGGCTGTTATGGCTGCATAATCAGCAGGCTGCAGGGTCCGGGTAGTCATGGCCTCCCAGCGGACACGGCGGTTGAGATCTCCCGGATAGCGATACAGCTCTTGAATCGCCGCCACCTCGAAGAAGCTATCGTCTTCGCGAATATGCTTCGCCGCCTTATACGGCCGGTATTGCAGCGTCCTATGAATGTTGCCGCTCGCCAGATCGATCCAATACCCCATATCGACAAATTCCTGCCGCCCCTTATCGTCATAGGACAGAAAGGAAAGCTGGGCCAGCTCGACATCCTCGCTCGTCAGACCGCATGCCTTCAACTCACTTAACGGCCATGCATAACCAAGCCACTCCTCTATCGTCGTCTCATGATCCGGCTTCATGTCAGGCGTCTCCAGCCGTGCGTTGAGGTTCGCTCTGCCTTTTTTCACCAAAGCATGGATGATGGTCAGCTGTTCGACCACATCCGTGTAAGCAGCCTCAAGCTTCCCGTCGCCCTGACCTAACAGCTGGGTCAATCTGCGCAGCGCGGTCTGTGCTCCCGGCAAATAATAGTTGCCGAGCTGCTTGACTTGACCGTCCATCACCTTCAGCATTTTTTTATCGATCGTCCCCAGGCCGCTTCGTACTAGCGAGTCGACTATTTTCTGGAGCAGATCCAGCCCTTCCAGCTGAGCTGCGATCTTTTTCTTGAGTGCGCTTGTGTTTACCTTTTTCGGCTTAGTCTCTATGTCCTGAGCCTCGCGCTGCACCTTTTGCTCCTCACGCTTCTCGGCCTTTGCCCGCTTCGAAAGAATATCCTCCGGGATCGGTGCCGCTTCGAAGGTTTCTCCGCCCGTGTATGCGTACAGAAGTCCTAAAGCGTGCTTGCAAGGGAGCTGGCGGCTGGGGCAGGAACAGCGCAGCACCGGCTTGTCCGGACTGATAAAATCTCCGGAGCAGAGATAATTCGAGCTACCGCTGCCTTTGCACTCTCCAAACAAAAGCGTCCCGTCCTCTGACTTATGTAAGTGCACGAAACTGCGCTTTTTCACGAGTCCGCGCGCATTTTTTACGGCTGCATCATTCGGAGCCAGGGCATTGATGTACGATTCCGTAAGCTCGTTCAAAAGTTTCCCTCCCGACTATGAATCTTCTTGTAATCTCTACCATATTATCATAGGATGACAAAGCATGACAAAAATCGCCGCAAGTGTGAACGGCGATTACATCTATCCTTGTATGAAAGCCCAGTCCGTTTACGGACCTGCTTTAATCGGACGTTGTGTCGGAGGCTCCATATTCCTCAATATTTAAATGCACCTCATAGGTAACCGGTACATGAGCGAACGTCGTATCCCAACCATGCTCCACCTTGCTCCAGATCGAGGGGTACTGGATTTGAAGTTTCTTGCCGAATCCTCCGACATCGGCCTGCAGGTCGTGCTGCATGTTATCCACCGTGGCCTTCAACATCGCCTCGACCTTTTTTTCCAAAGCCTTTGTTTCACTTTTCATGCTGTCTATCAGCTTATGACCGCCGGACGAGTAGTCCTCGCCAATTCGTCCGTTCGATTGGATCGACACGTGAAACGAAATCTCATTCCCCTTTATATGTGCCTTGATGCTGCTATCCATCGACTTAATCTCGTAGGTGATCAGCTTGTCGTTTTTCTGATTGTAGGTTTTGACGACCCCGCCCTGGCCTCTTCCCGTCAACCAGACCAGCCCCTCCAGCTCCTCCTCGTCCAGAAATCCGCCGAGCTTTCCCGTCTCTCCCTTGATGACGGCTGCACCTGAAAATTTGGTCTCCTTGCCGGCAGCAGTCACACTCTGCAGGGCAAAGCTGGTATGCCCGTGCAGCGGGCCTATCGCCTTCGCCATGGATACCGGCTCCCAAATCCGCGTGCTCCTGCTCCTGTTGTTGAAGGTGCCATTCAGCACCAATGCCGGGGTTTGGCCTGGCAATGCGTTGCTGAACACATCCTTGGCTTTGCCTTTGCTGACCAGCAGCAGCACACTGGGGCGGATATGGTTGTCCCTGCTGAAGAACTCGATTAACTCCGAAAGCCTCGTGGTTCGAGCCAGCTCTTCGCTGATGACGATCGTCTTCAGGTGATGGCCGATCGGCAGGCGGTCGGAACGAAGGGAAAGTTCCCGAACCGCCTCGAAGATAGAGTCTCCGGTCTGCGTGGCGTTATAGTAATTTCTAGACGCAGCCCCTTCCTTCTTGGAACCGACTGCACCCTGCGGAATAATAAACTGATACGTACAGGAGACCTGATTCCGCTTGGGGTACTCGCCGCCCTTCTCTGCGAACTTCCGCTCCGTTCCCCTCTCATCTCCAATATCCAGCGCAACGCCCACCTCCAGATTGACATCCTCGATAGGCGCGCTGCTCCAACAGGAGGTAAGCAGCATACAAGCTCCTAGCAGTATCGTTGCAGCTCCGGCGCGACTCATGAGCCTGCTCTCCTCAGACGGGCCAGTAGCAGCAGCGGTAGCGGGATCATCCCGAACAGCAGGATAGAAAAATTGCCGATTCCTGTCCCGAAATCAAACAGCCCATTCAGATTCCGAGGGATTTCGGTCACGATATAGATCATAGGCAGCAAAATGAATAAACAGCGCTGCCGGTCGAGCCTAGTTAGTTGGGATAGCCCCAGAGCCGCTCCATAGAACGCTATGCTGAACGTGCAGAAAATCTGCATGATCCAGATGGCCAGCCACAACGATTCGAAGCGCTCAAAGATTAGATATTTCACCTCAAAGCTGCGGATCAAGTCAATAAATGGCCATGTCCGGGTAACCACACCCTCGGTGGAAAAAGCCCCGATGCACAAGACTACAGCCATGATATAGAACATCATGGTGATCAGCGTACTGGATACGACCACCCGCACGGACTGCTTGGGCTTTTCCATAAAGGCCATCATAAACAGCAGTGCTTCCCCGGAGGTGAATGTCAGCGCCGTCGGCTTGAAGGAGCGCCAGACGGGTCCCATCCCTTCCCCTAACACGGGCCGGAGGTTATCCATATCGAAGATTTGGAGACTAAGCAGGCATACGACTATAAACACCGTCCAGGTAATGGGAACAATTACCCGGCACATCCGAGACACCGCGCTGATTCCTCCACTGCATAAATAAAGCGACACCCACATAAACAGCCCGGCAATAGCCCAGAGGGGGGTTCCCTCCAGAAGAAAAAAACTGGTGACCTCCTGCACCATACGCATCTCGAAGCTGGCGATGCACACCAGATACCCGATCAGGATAAATCCCAGCAGCATACCGATGGGCCACCCGACGATCTTCCGGATATATTGAAAAAAGGTCTGGCCCGGGAAGCGCCGGCCAAGCCAGGCGATGATGAGCCCGGTAACCATAGAAAGCAGACCTCCAAGGATAACGGACAGCCAGACATCCGGAGTTTGAGCCTGCTCGACCGTAGTCCGCGGAAGCGTGAATACGCCCGCAGCCAGCATATAGTTGACCAGGACAATGATGGACTGGCCCGTTGAAAGCTGTTCTTTCTCCGTTGTATGCAATGCATTCACCTCCGCTAACTGGATTGAACCTTACCCTTTGCGAATCGGATCTTTCGGGTCCAGCAGCGACGGCCGGCGTCTAAGCATTTGCAGTGGCAGGCGGATCATAAAATCCTTCCAGTCCCTCATCCGGTCGGGAACGGCCAGACTGAGATAAGGCAAGCCAAAGCTCCTCAGCTTGATGAGATGGCTGCATAACAGCAGGAAGAAAAGAATAACACCATACAGCCCGAATACCGCCGCGAAGAACATCGCCCCGAACCGCAATAGGCGCAGGGTGATGCCTGCGCTGTACATCGGCATGGCGAAGGAAGAAATCGCCGTGACCGCCACGACAATAACGAGAATGGGACTCACGATACCCGCCTCTACCGCCGCTTGTCCGATGATGAGACCTCCGACGATGCCCATCGCCGGACCGATCGGTTTGGGGAGACGGAGACCCGCTTCCCGCAGAACCTCGAGAGATAGTTCCATAATCAGAGCCTCGATCAATACAGGGAACGGTACCCCTTGACGAGAGCTGACAATGGATATGACCAGCTTGGTCGGAATCAGTCCGGGATGGAACGAGAGAAAGGAAATATACAGGGCCGGTGCAAACAGCGAGATCGTCGCCGCGAAAAAACGCAGGGTACGCAGCAGTGAGCCGGCAATCCATCGGTCAAAATAATCCTCCGGGGATTGCAGCAGCATCCCGAACGTCACCGGCATAATCAGGGCGAATGGGGTGCCATCCAGCAGAATCGCAGCCCGTCCTTCCAGCAAAGCGGCCATCACGCGATCCGGCCGTTCCGTATTCTGGATCTGCTGGAACGGACTGAGGAAGTTGTCCTCGATCAACTGTTCCACATAGCCCGACTCCTGCACGTCATCGATATCTATCGTGCCGATCCGGCGCTTGATTTCCTCGATCAGGTCCTCATTGGCAATATCCCGAATATAAGTAAGCACAAGTTCCTTCTTGATTCTCTTCCCCACGGTAAACGAGATCATCGCCAGCTGCGTCTGCTCCCCGTGCCTTCTCAGCATGGCGGTATTATCGCTGAGCGTTTCGTTGAAGCCGATGCGCGGCCCTCGCAGAAGCGCCTCGGAGATGGGCTCCTCTGCATTTCTCGTTAGGCCTTTGGATGTGCCCAGTACCAAGGCCCGCTTCATGCCGTCCACCATAAGCACGGCCGAGCCGAACAGCACTTTTTGCAGGGATAAGACAGGATCGGAGGTAAACCCAATCTCAGAGACTTGAACGATCTGCTGCACGATCATTCTCCCTAGCTCCTCCTCATCCGGCGGGGCCGCCATGCCCTCGAAGGGACGGGCTGCATACATGAGCGGCTTCAGAATGTTCCGGTCCATCGAATCCTTATCCGTCAGCCCATCCACGAATAACAACGCCGCCCGGATCTCCAGAGAGCCGATGCGCAGCTCCCGCACATTCACGTCGGACATATCGCGGCTAATTTCCTTGAACAATTGAAGGTCTTCATAGAAGCGGCCCGAGTAGGTCATGCCTTGAGGGTCTATCTCATGGTCTTCCCGCTTCTCGTCCTGTTTAGAAGAGAGGACAACTCTGCCTGCGCCAGACTTATCTGGAGAGGCTAGAGCATCCGTTTCTTTGCGCCGGGCTCTGGCTAACTGCTTGCCCCGTCTGCTGACTTTCCCTTCAGAGGCTCTGATCCAGTCCACGGTTTGTTTGATGACGACAGGGACAAGCAGAATGAACAATCCCTGGATGAGAACGCTCCAGCCTGGCATAAAGCTGGTTATCATGGTCCACATGGTTCCTGCCTCCCGCTAAAAGCCGTAGCCCTATTTTTACCCAATCCGGATTATTCATGCGCACATGGAAAAGAGCCCGGATTGTGGAAAATCCACATTCCGGGCTCTTTTCATCTTTAGGCCTGAGTCAAGGTGTACAAGTAAAAACCAAAATCCGTAGGCGTTCCGGCGTGGCCGACCTGTCTAAGCATGGCCGTCACATTACCTCGATGGTACGTCCCATGGTTGACGAGATGCTGCACAAAATCCAGATATCTGGCCTGGAAGGCCCCGGATGGGCATAATGCTTCCAGAT
Source organism: Paenibacillus filicis (assembly GCF_038070315.1). Lineage (NCBI taxonomy): Bacteria > Bacillati > Bacillota > Bacilli > Caryophanales > Paenibacillaceae > Paenibacillus > Paenibacillus filicis. The sequence continues at coordinate 132,149 of NZ_JBBPCC010000015.1, forward strand.
GGTCATGATGGACAAGGTACACCATGAACCGTTCGCTCAAGTCAGTCATCATCTGATCCAGCTCTTCTATACGCTTACCCGCCGTGGAAGCCACCAGCCGGTCCGTCTCTTCCTTCAGCTCTTCCAGATAGGAAGCGGACATATCGGTGACACCGCCCTTCTCAAGGAAGGAGAGCCAATTGTAATCGACCACATACACATGCGCCATGGCCTCATAGATCGTCGGAAACACGCTTGTAAGCTCCTGGCGATACACCTTTTCAGATAATTCCTGCAGGTGCGCGCACAGCTTATGGTTTGCCCACACATGGTACTCATATTGCTGGAAGATATAGGCTTTCAATAGCATTCCCCTTTATTGGGGCCTCACGCAGTTTAGGGGCAAGTATGCGCAGATCCCCTGAGAGTTTTGCCCGAATTTACTTATGGTGGTCATCACCAACGCCTCCTTGCCTTCATCTGGATTTAAGTTTAAAGGACTCCCTGACTTCAGTCCATGCCCAAAATCTATTTCAATTAAAGTTGCCGCGGGTTGGAACGGCTTGGCTGCAGCTTCCCCGTCATTGCCCGCAAGACGGATACACGGGCCTGCCCTCCAGCTCGACGGCTACGACGGTATTCCAGTCATCCAGATCAGCAGCGGGCAGATCGATCCACAGCCGACTGACAGGATGATGTCCTAATGGATAAGGACTGCTGAATTACCGGACCCGGTATTCCTCGAAGTAACGCGGAATAATCGTCGTCGAAGCACCCGGCTGCTGCGGGATCTTATAGAAGCCGTTCTCGACCTGAATCGGCTCCTCGAAGATATGCTTGATCCAAGGAATGTACTCCAGCATGATCGCATTCGGCGTAGCGGCAACCAGATGCTGATGAATCTGGCCCATATCTCCGACATGCGGGCAGATGGGAAGATCGTAGGCGGCAGCGAGACCGGCGACTTGCAGCCACTCGGTAATGCCCGCCACACGGGTGACGTCGACCTGCACGTATTCCACGGCCCCCTGGGCGATATAATCCCGGAACGCATACTTGTTGTACACATGCTCGCCAAGGGCGATCGGCACGTTCAATTCGTCGGCCAGCTTACGGTGTCCCGGGATGTCGTCGGGATTGAGCGGCTCCTCCAGCCAGATCAGATCGAACTGCTCCAGCTTCTTGCCCCAGGTCATGGCCGTGGTGATGTTCCACTGCTGGTTGACGTCGATCATAAGGCCTGCATCGTCTCCGATCGCCCGCCGCACGGCCCGTACCCGTTCGAAGTCCTCTCGGGGATCGGGCTTGCCGACCTTCATCTTAACCGCCGTAAAGCCCTGCTCCAGCATGCCTGTCATATCCCGGATCAGCTGATCCTGACTCCAGTTCAGCCAGCCGCCGTTCGTGTTGTAGGCCTTGATCTTGTCCGGCTTATGTCCGCCCAGATACTGCCATAGCGGCTTGCCTGCTGCCTTCGACATGATGTCCCACAGCGCGATATCCACCGCAGCCAGTGCCATATGCGCAATGCCTGCGCGTCCGATCCAGTGCATCGGACCGAAGCGAAGCTGATCCCAAATCTGCCTCACGCAGAATGGATCTTGACCGACGAGCGCCGGGGCATAATAACGGTCGATCGTATCCACGATCATCTCGTCCCCCTTGGCGGTCGTACCGGTATACCCGTACCCTGTGATGCCTTCGTCTGTTTCGATACGAACACCGGTAACTCCCCAGTGTGTCGCCACATTGATCGCATCCGTAATGGGTGGAGTGATCGGGACATGCAAAATAAAACTTTCCGCTTTCGTAATTTTCATAGAACAACATCCTCTCTGTTTTGTCGGTTAAGCTTCGTCTTATGCCTCTCAAAATGCTTCGTTTCCTTATTAGTTCGCTTCTCGATTCAGTATCCCAGTGATGCGCCTCCGTCCACCGGCAGAGCAACCCCAGTTACAAACCATGAGCCGCGAGATGCCAGGAATAAGGCAGCATCGGCAATTCCCGCCGATTCCGCCGGTCGGCCAAGAGGATGCATGTCATTCAGAAGCCGTGCGGTCGCCTCAGGATCACCTGCTGAAGTCTCCATTGCTCCAGCATTGGCGTCATGACGCCGGCGGGACAGAGACCGTTGACCCTGACGCCGCCAGCAGCATCATCGAGTGCCAATGCCTTGGTAACCGCTATTACGATTACGGCGCCCTTGGTAGAGGCATAGACGGCATTCTGCTTCTGGCCGACCAGTCCATTCAGCGAAGCCATACTCACGATACGGGGTTATCCTCATTTCTTCATGGAATTTCATGGAATGACAGGTTTGGTTTTATGCATAAATTGCGACAACCCTGGCAATCTCAGAAGACGCCTGTGCCAGCGCCTCACGCGGCGAGAGATCACCGGCGATTCCGCTTCGCAAGGCCTGCCAGAGAATATCCTCCGTCAGCGGATACTCCGGGAACTTGGGAGGAATGACCACACTGGTCCGGATCGTCTCCTCCAGCAGCGACCACCTGCGCTCTTCGAGCGAACCCTTGGCAGCACTCTGCTTGGTCTCGTCCATCACAGAGCTTCTAACAGGCACATGCCCATGCCTCGCGTCAATCATCTGCGTCTCTGCCGATGTCAGATGCCTCAGCAGGCGCACGGCTTGCTCCGGCTCTTGGGTCCCTGCCGGTATGGCGAATGAATGGCTGCCACAGTATACCGCCCGTCTGCCCCCTGAACCGGCTGGCGTCAACGCCAGATCAAACTGCCCGGCTGCCGAAGAGGAGGCGTCCTTCAGCAGACTGAAGTAGCCTGGCCAATCCGTCACGAATGTGCTCGTGCCGTCCCTGAAGCATGCGGCTACCTCTTCGTATTCCATCTCCGGCAGCTCCGCAGGCGTCCAGCCTTGACGATACCACGACCGCAGCAGCTCCAATGCCCTAACCCCGGCCTCGCTGTCGAAGCGCGGCTGCAGCCGATCGTCAAAAAGCTCGCCGTCCTCGCTCGACAGCAGCTCGAAGAAGGTGCCGAACAAGCCTGATCCTTTACCCGGGTACACAAATCCGGTATAACCCGCCTTGTGAGCGAGGTGCGCCGCCTCACCTAGTTCTTCCCAGGTATCCGGCACACCGATGGCTAGCTTGCGAAGTCGGTCTGTCCGATACGCCAGCAGTCTCGCATCGAAGTTGCGAGGAATGCTCTTCAATTCTCCCCGTATCCGGCACAGCTCTACGATAGCCGGTGCGAAGTCGGCCAATTCGTCATCCTCCAGATAAGCATCTAGCGAAAGCAGATGATCGGCCTGGGACGGCGCATACTTCGTATGCGTGGAGATGAGATCGTAGGGGCATTCGCTTCCTTGGAACCATTGTTTCAGATGAGCGTTCAGCTCGGGATGCGTACCCCGGAAGGCAATGTTCACCGCAATGCCAGTACTCTGCTCGAATGTCTGAAAACTCCGGTAGAGCGGCGCATACATCGGACCGTCTATGAGAGCCACCTGCAATGGAGCATGTGGCATCTGCGCTCACCTCCTGATGATAAAATAAATCATGTACGAAAATTACAATATCATACACGATTTATTATGTAAAGGGTTTCAAATGACTTTGCCTCTATCTTCAGAAAATGATGCCCGCGGCCTCCCATGCGCATGATCCAGATACAACCGCAGCTCACTCTACATCCTCTTACCCAACGAAACTGATCTGCCGGGCCGTATAGGCCAATAGCGTCCCGCGAAGTCACTCGTTTATCCCGAAGAGGCGGCTCTCCGCGGAAGTTCGCTCATCAACGGCCTGGTCAGTCCAGATATGCCGGAGCTTCTCCTTCTGAATTCGATGGACCTCCCTGTGAATCGCCAGCTTCTCCATGTTCCATTTCGCCTCTCCAACCCTCCTCAGGATAGGTTCACTTGTCGAAATGAGCTCGAAGTCTTTGATGGGCCTTGTCGATATGCAGACGCATGGCCTCTGCGGCTTTCTCCGTATCGCGGTCCAACAGGGCCCGGACAATCCCTTCATGCTCGACTTTCTCAGCGCCCATTTCTATGTTGTAATGCACGTAATTCAAATAACGGTGGATGCGCTCGATGATGGAGGTCACCATTTGTCTTAAATTTTCGTTCCCCGCATACCGTAAAATCGTTCCGTGCAAGTCATGATTCATCCTCGATATTCTTACTTCCTCGTTCTTCTCCACCGCTTCCTCTCCGCGGTTCAAATCCTCCAAAATGACCTCAAGCTCCGTAGACGGTATATGCGGGACGGCTTTACGGATAGCAAGATTCTCCAGCTGACTCCGGATTTCGAAGATTTCGTCGATATCGGCCAGACTCATGCCTGCCACGAACATGCCCTTGAACGGGACGATCGTCACAAAGCCTTCGGAGGCTAGCCGGGACAGGGACTCCCGAATAGGGATATTGCTCACGCCAAGATCCCGTGCCAAACGATCAATATTTATTTTATCTCCCGCCTGCATCGTATGAACTAAGATCTGTTGCTTCAATAGAGCATATAGCTCATCGGTAAGCACATAGCGGTTTAACTGCTTGTCTTTCAAGGCGCTCACTCCATATCTTACGTTTTCAATATATTGTATCATGTATGATATATAGAAAAAAGCGGTCCTGTCTAGGACCGCTCACAAACTAAACCTGCCTGGCGATTCGCCAGTCGGTAGGGTGATTCAACGAATGACGCACGCAGCGACAGAATTATTTCTTGTTGGACTTCAGCTTAAGCTGAAAACGGAATTTAGAATCCTCTCCATACCACATCGGGAAGTTAGTTCCCCAGATGTTGTTATGAAGGTTGAACTGCCAGCCTTGATCGAGAGAAACGAAAGAATTATCGAACTGCAGCAGCCTTCTTTGACCGGGAGCCGCGAGCGCTGAATCCAAGGTCTCGATGACAGCTGAGCCGTCGGCCGCTTCGTAGGAAACTCCCCGATCCAAGGCATGCAGGTTCCGATTGCCGTCTCTGACGACACTATACGGCGAAAGCGAATAACCGAGCTTCTCCATCATCCACATATTCGGGTTATCCAGCTTGAGGCTGCAGCCGAACCAGCTTCCCTCAGGCAGACGGTTCGCCTCTTTGCCGAACCACTGCAAGCTGACGTCGATCGCGCCGTTAGCCTGGAAGGTGTATTCGAGCTCCAGCTCTTTGGGCGCTCCGTAGCGCTCATGGGCTTCAGCCGGCATACGCAGGCTCAATACGTAACGCTCCGCGGTCTCTTCCTTCACCCAGCGCACCTGTGTAACATGAGGTACGTAGAGCTGGTTGCTCGGGAGCGGCCGTACGAATTCGAAGCCAGGCTTGCTGAAATCCGCATCTGCCCAAGGATGAGTCACAGGCAGGTTCTGCATGTACGTCCGGAAATACCGGCCGTAATCGTCCGTCCCGAATGTTTCATAGCTGTACTGACCGAACGGATGCTGCTCGTCCGCCCAAACTTTACCGTTGCCGTCCTTCAGATGAATAAGGGCGCCGGTTTCTGAGAAGGCCAGCTCATACTCCCCGCTGCGATACGTTTCGCGGGTATGCCTTGCTTCGGCCGCAGGCAAATCGGCTTTGACTGGGTTCAGCTGCTCGAGCACCTGGCGCGCCTCTGCCTGCTTATCAGGCGTCAGGAACGAAATCGCCTCATCGATGTAAGCTCTCTGCTCCGCCCATGATTTCTCCATCATCGAATAGGAACGGATGCTCTCCTCGGCCGAGAAAAGCTGGCTGGAGTGGCGGTCGAATTCATCCATGGCGAACGCACCGATGTAAGCGAACTTAGCCGGCAGATCATTCACGTCGATCTCGTCTTGGATGCGGGCATTATTGAAGTCCGGCTTCGCGTAATTTCTGAAGTCCGGCAGCCATTTCTTCACGTCAAGCCCCCACGTGTGCTCGGAAACCAGCATCAGTGCATCGCTCATCCCCTTATACTCCGCACTGGACCGGGTAAGGCGTCCCTGCTCCAACCATTCGTTACGCAACCGCAGCAGCTCGCGGAATCTAGCCAGCTTCAGCGGGTCCGTACCGGCTCCATGAATCCAAGTGTCCCCGAGCTCCTCGCGAACGACCGGAAGGCGGTCGCGAACTTCAGCAAGATTGGATGCGAACGCATCCATCGTGGAAGCGACCACTTCTGCGCCGGGATATTTCTCACTAAACGCCTTGAACTGCTCGCGAATTTCCTCAGCGGATGGAGGTCCGCAGTTATCTCCCGTATGCGCGAACACAAGCACGTCGCGCAGCCCCTCGATCTCGAGCGCCTCACCGTAAGTACCGGCGTAGTTGACGATGATCTCCGAGCCGTCTGCAGCCTGCCAGCGGAACAGCCGCGGCACATCCGGACGCTTGGACGCCGGATTGACGCCTAGATGCATATACTGCAGTCCTGCCTCCTGCATATGAGGCACCATGCCCAGTGTATGACCCGGCACGTCGGTCATTTTGGCCGCGATGGTTTTTTTCCCATACTGCTCATCGAGCTCCTGGCTAATGGACAAGCCGAATTTCAACAGCTCGGTATCCATAAGCTCGGTATGCGTCGTGAACGGCAGTCCGTGCCAAGCGATATGCCCCTTGGCAATCGCGAGCTCCATTCTTTGCTTATCTTCAGGCGAAGCCGTGTCGAGATAGTGCCGGATCAGCCAGGACCCTGTCGTCCATACGAACCGCTCCTTGCCGCCCTCAGCTTCCAACTGCTCCGCCAGGTCGATAGCTTTGGGAATATACTCCTCGCGGTATTGCTTGGCGACATGGGCTGCCAGATGGGTGAAGCCGATATCCAGATGCGTTTTAAATACGACATGTACTCTCTCAATGTTGGTCATGTTGTTCGCATTCCTCCGTTTAGTAGCTTGCTTGGGTTACATGAACTTTATATATCCGTCCTGCCTCTGTGGCAAAGCGAAGGATGCCATCCTCGGACAAGGAAATGTCCGGATGATCTCCCTCGGCCGATACCGTCAAGCCGGCGCCGCCCGCGAGCGCGCAATCCGCTCCGTCCCGCGAGAGTACCTCTGCTTCCACCAGCCAGCCGTCCCTCCAGCTCAGGCTGACCTCGAAGCCGCCGCGTGCCCGCAGCCCCTGGACGCTTCCTTGCGGCCAGCAATCCGGGAGCGCCGGGAGCAGCTCGATAAAGGACTGGTGAGACTGCAGCAGCATCTCCGTCACACCGGACGTCGCTGCAAAATTGCCGTCGATCTGAAATGGCGGATGGGCGTCGAACAAATTGGCATACACCCCGCCATGCTCGTAATGAACGCCATCCTCCTTCACCAGTCTCAGCAGATTGGACAACAGCCGGTACGCGCGGTTTCCATCGCGGAAGCGGGCCCAGAAGCCGATCTTCCAGCCCAGGCTCCAGCCCGTCCCCTCGTCCCCCCGACGCTCCAACGAGCGCCGTGCGGCTGCGTACAGCTCCGGCGTGGCACGCTCCGTAAGCTGTCTGCCCGGGTAGACGCCGAACAGATGAGAGACGTGACGGTGATGGATATCCTCATCGTCGAAATCCCGGAACCACTCCTGAAGCTGGCCGTGGCTTCCGATCTGCATGGGATAGAGCCTAGCACGCGCGTCCTTCAGCTCGGCTGCGAATTCGCTGTCCTCGCCCAGCGCTTCGGCGGCTTCCATGCAGTTCGTGAACAGGTCCCAGATCAGCGACATATCCATCGTCGAAGCCATGCTCACCCCGGCGAGCTGTCCGTCGTAACGGAACTTATGCTCCGGCGAGGTGGACGGATTGGTGACCAGGCGGCCCTGACCGTCGTCCTCCAGGAAGTCCAGACAGAACAAGGCCGCTTGCTTCATCGTCGGATAGGCCGTGTGGCGCAAGTACTCCAGGTCCAGTCCGAAGGCGTAATGTTCCCACAGATGCTGCGCCAACCATACCCCGCCCATCGGCCACATGGACCATACGGCCTCACCTGCTCCGAGCCCCCCTGCGGGTGCCGTATGCCCCCAGATGTCGGCGTTGTGATGCGCGACCCAGCCGCGGGCGCCGTAATGAACCTCGGCCGTCCGCTTGCCCGTCTGCGAGAGCTGGCCGATAAAATCCAGCAGCGGTGTATGACACTCGGCCAAATTGGCCGTCTCCGCCGGCCAGTAATTCATCTGGGCGTTAATATTCATCGTCCAGTTGCTGCTCCACGGCGCACGGGTCGTGGCATTCCAGATCCCCTGCAGATTGGCCGGCAGTGAACCCGGACGGGAGCTGGCAATCAGCAGGTACCGGCCGTAATGGAATAGCAGCTCGATGAGTCCGGGATCGCTGGCTCCATACGTCTTAATTCGCTCCTCGGTCGACATCGTCTCCGGCGCGAGCGAATCGCCCAGCTTGAGCTTTACACGGTCGAAGAGAGCCCGGTAATCCGCGATATGGGAGCTGCGGATCGTTGCATAGGATGCGCCCCGCACCCTTTCCAGATAAGACGCGGCGATTGCTCCAGCATCCTTGCCTTCGCTGCCCGGCAGCCGATCCAGTCCGTTAAAGCTTGTAGCTCCGCTAACATACAGTGTTGCACGGGTGCCACCGACAAGATGAATGCCCGAGCTGTCTATAGTCAGGGTGCCGTCTTCGGATTCCGCATACAGATGACCTTCAAACCTCATGGCTTCCGTCGTAGCCTCGTTTCCGTAGACAATAGGCTTGTCCACGGTATAGTAATTCGGTGACACATGCTCCGGCGCAATGCCGCGAAGGACGAACTGCTCCCCTTCGGCCGAGGTTGCATGCCTCAGCGCACTATCCAGACGTGCGTGAAACTCGAGAGCTCCCGGAACGCTGGCTTCCAGCCGGAGCGCCAGCACTTGGCCGGGATGCGAGACGAGAAGTTCCCTCGTATAGGTCACGTCGCCGATCCGGTATTCCACGCTGGAAAGCGCCGTAGACAAATCCAGAGAACGCCGGTATCCTTGACACAAATCTCCGTGCCCGAAAGTCAACAGAAGGTCGCCGAAAGGCAGATAGGATTGTGTAAAAGTCCCCATCATGTCCTTGCAGACCAGATCGGCTTCGGCGTACTTTCCTTGGCGTACGAGTTCTCTCACCCGCGGCAATACCTCAGAGGCCCGGGCATTAAGCCCGTCCTTAGGGATTCCCGACCATAGGGTGTCCTCATTAAGTCCGATTCTCTCGCGTTCCACTCCGCCGAACTGCATGGCCCCGAGACGCCCGTTACCGAGCGGCAGCGCTTCGGTCCAAGCGGAAGCCGGTTTGTCATACTGTAGCTTCATCGCACACCTCTTCATGGTTTTTTCTGAATGGTACGAATACGGAAAACAGCCCCTACAACAAATCATTAAACCGGTTTAATGATGGGGTAACTTCGGTACATGCGATTAGCCGCATACCGTTTTTGTTGTCTTCCGGTTTTGTGCTAACGGATAAAAGAATAACTTCATTATCGCTTACGGTCAAGTCTCGTGTGCTTTTAGCATCCAACAATCGTTGATCGGTTAGTTCGAATCGGTTCTCAACAATCCGGATGCCGCTATGAACAGGACTATTCTCGTCGATCTCTTCATTCTCGGGAGTGATGGCAATGACAGCCTGCCCACTGCTGCCGCATTCAATAAAGCGGTTACCTTGTATTGTTAAGTCCTGCACTCTCCCGGATTCATACCAGGAAGCCGCATCATTGGCGACCAAGATTGCGCTCATCTGCATCCGGTCAAAAACATTACGCGCGATAAGCACCTTACGGCGCGTGGTCACGAGCACGCCACGTGTAGGAATCCGGACGAAATAATTATCCGTAATCTCAACTTCCGGCGTCCAGGTCACATTCTCAAGCACATCGCCCTCTTCGATCCCTTCCGGTACAGGCTCAGCCAATGTCAGCAGCATCTCCCTCGGTGAGATCAACTCCGACGCGGTGACCTTGCTGGAAGCATAAGCGATCAAGGAACGGGCTCTGACGAATTCAACTTCATCGCCGGGATCGAAGGCCGCGAAGCCGTATGTCTGGTGATGCATAAAGCGTACGACTAACTGATTGTTCGACGGCCTGCCTACAATAGCCAAGTGAATGCCATGGACGTTAATGACATCGTCATGCGCTCCGGCGAAGCTGCTGTTCGTCACCGAGATCTTGCCCTTGCAGCCGGACAGATGGACGAAATCCGCGAAGCTGGCAACCGTCCGTCCTGTAACCGCACGCGGAGCAAGCTCCAATCGATTGAAGCTTATATCCTCGCTCGACTGGCCCACGATGCCGAGACCGTGCATGAAGTGTACGCCGACGTTATCCAGGCGAACCCTGCGGCTTCGGTGGATAAACGCTCCGACCTGGTCGCGGATGCCATCACGGGCCTGCAAAATCCATCCTGCAGACACGGCCGGCGCATGGTCATAGTGCAAGCGGATACGGCCCGGCTCCAATTCCTCTGACTCGACTGCTTGCTCGATCAGGTTGTCGATTCGCCACGTCGTATTGCGAACGGGATCGCACACCTGCATCGGGCCTTCATGGAACCGCCAGCCCTCTCCCGTCCAGAATAGCTTACCATCCTGAAGCTCGTAACGCGAGTCCCCGTGTACCCGAATATCCAAATAGGAAGGTCCCGCCTGCTCAATCGTCATTTCAGTTACCGTCGGCTCCGCATAGTCCATATGCAGATTGCGAATCTCAATCTGCTGACTCTCGTCGATCACTAGCATCGTATGCTTGCCGTGAAACATGAACAGCGACCCTCCGCCATCCAAGACGAAATCCTGGAGTCCTTTGACATAAATACCGATCGTCTTCTCCGGATTCGGATTTTCAACTTCACTAGCTGTGTTCGAGATGTAATACTTCTTTCTAATCGCAGAGGCTGCGTAAAAATCATATTGCCCCGGCTCGCAGACAAGCACCACGGCCCCGTTTATTTGCGAAGCCGCCTCGATAGCCCGCTGCATAGCCGGTCCCGTGTCTTCTCCAGTGTCGGGTATGCCTCCGTAATCTGCCAAATGAAGCTCTACGGATTCCTTCGCCCTGCCTTGGTCTGATCTCATGGCTATCTACTCCTTGTCCAATTGAGCGCTATTGCAGCTTCAGGATCACGGGAGCATGAGGCTCCAGCTTCAGCTCGATGGTTCCATCCGTCACGACATAGTCATCCATCCGCTCTTGGCCGTCCCGCGTCAGGCGATACGCCTGGAAGGGAGCCTGCCTCCAAGCTTCAGGGAGTATCCACGAACGATCCGCTCCGTAACGGCTGTATACATATATCCGGTCTCCCGCCGGAATAAAACGATCGTGATTGTCGGCGATCGTTACCGCCCCCCAAGTCACAGACAGCTGCTCCGTCTTCTTATCCACCTTGACCGTAACGCCGTCGCTGAACCTCATGTAGATCCGTGCCTCATCCTCACGCATCTCCAGCATTTCCCGCTCCAGGTAAAAGCGGTACAGCATCGAACCTAAGTAAATAATGTCGACGATCTTCTCCCAGCTGGAATCAAACGCGTTGGATTCAAAGTGCTCTCCTTCCAGCCTAGTCGGCTCACCCCTGTATAAGATATCGGCATCGATGGACACTCCCCGGCCCCAGGATACCGCATGGGTGCTGACGCTACCGCCGCCGACTACTTTTCCATGATACATCTGGGAAGGCCAGAAATGCCAGTATCCGCTGAAAATTCCGCTGTCCTCAATCGGCATCCCGTTCTGGCCCTCTGTGGAGATGTCGATCCCTCTTTCCTTGAAGTAAGCGATAATCGGCTTCATCCCGCAGATTAGTTCCTCCAGAGGCCCGATATACTCACTGCCGTCCCAGCTCGCGTTCGTGTTTCTGAAAGCATCCAGATGGAGCGTATCCTGAACGGGAACCAGCTCCAAGAATTGCTCGAAGCGGGCAAAAGCATGACCGCTCTCCACATCCTTCGTATGCGAGATGTGATAAGCCTGATGCTCCAAATCCAGCCACAAGCGCGCTGATCCGTCGGGATCCCGGCTCAAAATATCCGGATTCCAAGCCGGGGAATCGGTATACGCGTCATCTGCATTGATGTGATAGCTGATCGTACAATTATATGCCGCTTTCGCCTCGTCTACGAGCTCCTGCAGTTCCTCCCTTGCCCGGTCTGGATTCTCGGCAAGCTTAGTATTCAAGCGGTTCAGCGCCGGATAGCCGGTGTCATGACCATCGAACTGCCATCCGACCAGGTACACGATCTGCGGCACGCCTCCGGAGATATGATGGATCTGACGGACAATGTCCAGCACTTCACGGAACGAAGTCAGGACGCCGCGCTTTCTCTCCGCACAAAAAATCTTGTACCAGATCGCCTCCTTGTAGATCGGATTGGCATCCGGATAGTGCCGGTTGAGCCATAACTGGTAATCGCAATCATCCGCCTTGCCGTCGCCATTGCTATCCGTCAGGAAGACAATTCTCATCTCCAGCGGGTCCATCACCTGATTCCGAACCCGGTATTGATACGTATTCAGGCTGATCGCATAGCTGTCGGATCTCCCTGCGAACTCACCGCTTCCCGATACCTCGCTCAGCAGCGGAATAACGGGATAGTTGGTCTTCACGAAGCAGCATAGCTCGTCATTGAACAGGCATGTGTGCATGGTCGGAACGGTATGGCGGTCCGGAACGGAGTCGGAGATCCGATCCATGACCTGCTTTCTGTCGTACAAGCCCCGGCCCCCGCCAGGGAGAAGCTTCCAGCTCTTCGGATGGATTTCGGTACGGGCATACGAGAAGGAGCTGTCGGCGCAAGCCAGCATCGGCTGACCGATCCAATCGAGCTGCTTGAGCAGCCCGGCGGGATCTTCCAGTACGCGAAGCTGCGAGAATACCTCGTTCTCTTCCAGACGGTAGATGATCGCTATCTTCAGCCCTGTTTCGCCAAGGGTCAATTCATAGCTCACCGCTAGCTCCTCCGCATCATAAGCGGCAATACTCCAATGCTCCCACGGTGTCGGCTTTCCGTTGATGGCCCACCGGCCTTCCGGTCCGCTGCCGGACACCGCAAGACCGGTAGCCTTATGCGTGTATTGCCGGATCGCCGGCCATTCATATAATTCGACGACCAAGTGTTCATTCTCTAAAGTAAACATATGAGATCCTCCTGCAGAAGCACAAAGGAAAAGAAAGCAGCTATACGCTGCTTCTCCCCTTGGGCACTCCGTATTATTTTTTGCCGAGCTTCGCTAGATTAGCGTTATACTGCTTCGTGTACTCTTCCTCCAGCTTGGAGATGCCGAGCGCGTCCGCCTTCTTCAGCATATCGCCGAATAGAGACTCGAATTCCTGCTCAGACTGGGCAAATACAAGCTTCGGCAAGTAATCGCCGCGCAGTGTCTTGAGCTTGGCTTCGGTAATCCCGACTTCGCTTGTGCCGTTGATGACAAAGTTAAACTCTGGAAAAAACTTCATCTTCGGCGCCATCAGCTTGTCATACGCCACCTTCTTCTCATCCTTGGGATTCCAGAACGGGGCATTGGTCACCGCCCAATTCGTGATCAGCATGACCGGCTCGCCGAGTCCGGCTTGCTTCCAGGTGCCGCCCCAATCCTTATTCAGAGCATCGTTAAAGCCCGTCGTATAGGTCGGTTTTCCTTGAGCATAGTAGTCATTCGGAACTGTCTTGTCATAGAAGAAATGCGGTCCAGCGTCCACGCTCTTGAAGCCGTCGGCTCCCGGCCCCTCCACGCCGTAGGAGAAATCAGCCTGGCCTTCCTTGGAGGCGGCGTACTCCAGCAGCTTCATCGTGCGCTCCGGATTTTTGTTGGTTTTCGGAATAACCAGCACCATCCAGCCCTTCGGAATGGTCGAGAACATATACGTCGAGAACGGAGGGAGCATCTCGAACTTCGTATTCGGATTGTCCTTCGGCGGAGCATTGTTCTCCGCTGCCGAGTTGAGCGCCGAGACGATGACGTCGCCCGCTGCGACCTTCTGGCTGGTGACCTCGCCCGTATTAACGAACGACTCCTTCGTCAGCAAGCCCTTGCTCGCCATGGTGTTCCCGAACTTGATGACGTCCTTCCACTTCGGATTGTGCAGGTTATGCTGCACCTTGTCGCCGTTCACATAGTACTCTTCCATGCCGAACTGGCTCAGGAACCAGCCGAGATCGTTGGCATGCTGACCTTTGTCACCCAGGTAAGGAATTTTATCCGGGTGCTTCTTGGCCATTTGCTCCAGCGCGGCCAGAAACTTCTCCGGACTCGACGTATCCGGACGGCCGATCTCATCATAGTAATCCTTGCGCACGACAAGCTGCGGCAGCCATACAGGCGCCAATCCGGAATTTTTCTTCGCTTGCTCCAAATACTTGGCTGTCTGATAGCCGGAAACGAGCTTATAGGTTTTACCGTCTTGCTCCTTGAAGTTCGTCAGCAGCTCCGGCCCGTATTGTTCGTTCAAGATATTGCGCAGATTGGGCGCATACTTGTCGATTAATTCATCCATGGAGTATAAATAATTGCCTTCCACCAATTGCTGAAGCATCTTATTGCCTCTATCCACAACCATTACGTCCGGCAAGCTGTTGCTGGCGATCATCAGCGAGATGTCTTTGCCGTCGCCATCATCCTGCACAGGCTTTTTCACATTAAAGCTGATCCCTGTCTTGGCGGTGATCCGCTTGGCCCCAGGTCCGGACCAATCGCTGTACCAGGAGCGATCGGAATACAGATCCAGCGTAAGCGTCCCCTTGTCCGCTTGACCGTCCTTCACAGACGGCGTATCCGCTGCTCCGCCATTTCCCTGGCTGCCGCCCGTACAACCGCTAAGCAGCGTCACGAACAAGCTGGCACTCAGCAGCACAGACAAGCCTTTGAACGAAACCTTCATCAGAAAACTACCTCCCCTAATGTACTCTCTATGATATCGAAGGCTCTGACCCGCAAGCCGTTGATATTGCGTCAAGCTTTGATAGCTCCAACCATCATACCCTGAACAAAATATTTCTGAATGAACGGGTACACCAGCGTAATCGGCAATACGGTGACGATCAGTGTCGCGTACTTGATCGCCAGCAGTGTGGATAGCGGGTTGAGCCTCATATTCGGCGGCAAGCTCTGCATATTGTCGATGATGGCCGTATCCGACAGCATTCGCACGATGATCGTCGGCAGCGTCCACAGCTTCTGATTGGACACGAAGTAGGCGGAGCTGAACCAGTCGTTCCAATGGTTGACGGCTACGAACAAGGAGACGGTTGCCAGCACCGGCTTGGACAGAGGAAGAATAATGCGCATCAGGATGTAGAAATCTCCGGCGCCGTCTACCTTGGCCGATTCCTCCAGCTCATCCGGCATCTGCCGGAAAAAAGCCATGAACAGCAGAGCATTGAAAATATTGAATAGGGACGGGATGATGTACACCCAGAAGGTGTTCAGCAGATGCAATTTTTGCAGCAGCAGATAAGTTGGGATCAGCCCTCCGCTTACATACATCGTAACCAACCCGATCAAGGAATACACTTTGCGGAACAGCAGCCGGTCCTTGGAGAGCGCATAGGCGCCGATAGCGGTGAAGAGAACTCCCGTTAACGTGCCGAGCAAGGTCCGGGCAACCGTAACCAGGAACGAGCTTAGCAGCTGGCTGTCGGCGAAGATCACGCTATAATTGGCAAGCGTGAATTGTCTTGGGAGCAAGTACAACTGCCCGCTCGCCGAATCGATCGGATCGTTCAAGGAATAAATCAATAAGTAGTACAAGGGGTAGAAGGTCGCCAGGAAGGCGAGAATGCCTGCGATCACGACCGCAACGTTCACGACCTTGTCTTCCCGGGTTAGCTTAATATGTGCATACATCGCGGTCACTCCCGTACGGTCAGTTTAGAACAGACGATTGCCGGATACTTTCCCGGAAAACCAATTGGCGAACAAGACAAGCAGCAGCGACATGACGGATTGGAACAGGCTGATCGCCGTCGCATAAGAATAGCGCGTCAGCTCCAGACCCATCTGCAGCGAGTAATACTCGACGACATACGAGGTCTCTTTGTTAAAGGAATTGCCGAGCAGAATCGAATGATCAAGATTGCCGGTAAACAAAGATCCGATCTTGAGAATAAACAAGATAGCGAATAACGGAATCAGGTTCGGCAGGGTGATGCTGATGATTCTCCGAATCCGGCCGGCTCCGTCGATCATCGCTGCCTCGTACAGCTCCGGGTTGATACCGGTGATGGCGGCCAGGAATATAATCGCACCCCAGCCGACCTCTTTCCACATGCTGATCAACAAGGACAAAGGACGAAACAATCCAGGCTCTGTCCAGAACTCAATCGGATGCTTGATCAGTTGCAGCAGCAGCATCGATTCGTTGACCAGTCCCTTAGGATCAAGCAAAATAATCCACATGGAAGCAACCATCGCGAACGAAATGAAATGCGGCAAATAGCTCGTGGTCTGCACGATTTTTTTGAGACGCCGGAATGGAATCTCATGAATGAGCAGAGCAAAAATCAACGGCGCCGGGAAAACGACAATTAAGTAGAGCAGGCTCAATAGGATTGTATTTTTAATCGCGAGATAAAAGGTCGGATCCGAGAACATCTCGGCAAAATGGGTTAACCCGACAAATTTGCTTCCCGTGATGCCCGACATAATCTTAAAATCCTGAAACGCAATAATATTTCCCGCTAGCGGAATATACGCGAATAGGATGAGAAACAGTATGCATGGCAAGATCATCATCTGTAAGGTGATTTGGGATTTGAACACTTTCCAGTTGCCATTTCCTCTTGGTTTCAGCGCGGTGTCTGTTTTGTTCATCGTGCTCCCCTCCTGTACTAACAAGATATCATTCCCGCTTCCGCCAGCCCATGAGACATTCATAAGCTTTACTGTTACAAAACCAGTGAAAAGGCGTCCCCCTGTCGGGAGACGCCTCTACTTACTTCACTATGGAAATGAACGGGGGAATGATCTACCTGTCAATCTCGGTCGTGTTGTCCGGCAATCGCGGGTGCAGAAGGATGACCGTCGTGCCTCTGCCGGGCTCGCTCTGAATATCAAGGCCATAAGGCTCGCCAAAATAATGCCGGAGCCGTTCATGGACGTTAATCAGTCCGAGTCCGCCTTCACGGTCTTGTCTGGACTCAGCCGAAGGGTCCAGCAGCCTGTCCCTCACGTCTTCAGCCATGCCTGCACCGTTATCTGTAATCCGGAAGCATATGCCGTCCTCTTCCAGCGTGCCCTGGATAATAATGATTCCAGCGTCTCCCTTCCCCGCGATGCCGTGCCGGATCGCATTCTCGACGAGCGGCTGGAGAATAAGACGGATAAGCGGAAGCTCCATGATGTCCTCCTCGATCCGGTACATCATCCGGACGAGACTCGACTGCCGCACCTTCTCGATCTGGATATACGACTTGAGCAGCTCCAGCTCTCGTCGTACGGTCGTCAATTCCCTCCCTCCGTTCAAGCTGAGACGAAACAGCGAGCTGAGAGAGCTGACCATCTCACTGATCTCAGCAACCTGATGGGCTTCGGCTTTCCAGCGGATCGTATCCAACGTGTTGTACAGAAAGTGAGG
Organism: Paenibacillus filicis; assembly: GCF_038070315.1. Taxonomy (NCBI): domain Bacteria; kingdom Bacillati; phylum Bacillota; class Bacilli; order Caryophanales; family Paenibacillaceae; genus Paenibacillus; species Paenibacillus filicis. The sequence continues at coordinate 149,605 of NZ_JBBPCC010000015.1, forward strand.
ATTGATCTGATAATTCAGCACTTGAAACTCCAGCTGCTTCTTGCGTTTCTCGAATTCCCTCGTCTCTTCAAGCAGCTTGTGAATCTCGCTAACCATATGGGACATGCCGCGGTAAAGCCAGCCCACCTCATCGCTTCTCTTCACCCAGTTGGAGTTGGCCAAAGCTGCCTCATTGAATTGATTTCTGGCCAAGATCTTCATCTGGCGGACGAGTGAAGAGATCGGGCTCGTATATTTCACCGTAATATACCAGGCAAGCGCCAGCGACATGAGGAAATAAAACACCAGAAACGCGATCGTTAATTTGTTCAGCACGGCCACGGGATTATTCAGATCCTTCATCGGCACGACACTGACGAGCTTCAGCTCGCCTCCTAGCAGGGCGGACACGTTAACGAGAGACTCTGTCCCCGCATACTTCATCGTCTTGGAGACGAAGGGTACGGAGAGCTCCCGCTCCAGCTCCTCGGCATCTTTTCCGTCATAGCTGCCATCCGTGCTGTAGATGATCGCTTGATCCTTGTGGACGAGCATCAGCCGCTGATTGTCGAATTGCTTCACCGGATCGATGAATTCCGCGAGCATCGCCGGTCTGATCTCCATCACCGCCACGCCTGTAGGCTGGAAGGTCTTCAGGCTGTGGAGCCGCTTGACGCTCCCGAGTGTAGGCTGGACGTACAGACTCGGATGATCGGCCGGACCGAATACTTTCCAGAAAAACCGCCCCTTCGTGACAATCTCGGCGAACCACGGGACCTGCTCCAGCTCCGCCGGACCGTAGACGGATTTCATATAGGCCGGGTACCGGGACGGCTCAAGAGGAAACAGACGAATCTTAAAGAGCTTATTGGCATAGTTCAGCGTATCCGTATAAGCCGACAACTTGTTCGCGTATGGAATTTCGCCCAGCTGCGCGGCAAGCTTCCCTCCGTCGAGCAGCTCCTGCGTTTCATCGGAAGCCATGATTTTATCTTGTTCGTTCAGTACATAACGCAAGAAATGGTCCAGATTTTTACTCGCTTGGACCACTGAGTCGAGATTGCTGCTCCGAATCGTCTTCTCCGACTTGGATAGTGCAATATACCCGACAAGCACGAACGGCAGCACGGTAAGAATAAAGAAAACAAACATAAATCGGTATCTCATCGACAGCTGAAACCGGGACCGGCGCTCATTCATTTCCATAAATCCCCATGGAATTGCGGTATTCCTTAGGCGTGCAGCCGAACTTCTTCTTGAACAGCTTGGAGAAGTAGACGGTGTCCCGGTAGCCAACCTCAGGACCGATCTGATAAATTTTCAGGGAAACATCCTGCAGCAGCTCTTTGGCTTTCTCCATCCTAAGCTGGGTCACATAATCGAGGAACGTCGTTCCTGCATGCTTCTTGAATAGGGTGCTTAGCCACTCCGGCGACAGAAAGACATGATCGGCTACGGTCTGCACGGTGATCGGCTCGGTATAATGCTCCTTGATATACTGCTCCGCTCTTTGCAGAATTTGATTGTTCGAGTTCGAGTGACCCTGCAGTTCGGCATTCACCTGCAGAAGGTATTTGAGAAGTAGAGGCTGAAGCGCTTCCAACGTATCAAAAGCTTCGATGCTCTCCCAGAGCAGAAGCGGCTTCTTCGACCATTCATCCCGCTTCCAGCCGGCCTTCCTCGCTTCCTCGAACACCTCCAGCAGCCATTCGAACAGCCGCTGATGGAGATCGCGGATCAGCGTAATCCCCCATTCCCGTACGAGAGCCGGGAATAGCTCCACCGCCTCCTGCACGTCATGCGGTTCCCCGTGCCCCAGCAGATCGACCAACGCTTTTGGCTCCAGCAGCAGGTCCAGATCCCGGTAAGCAGGCCCGGCTTCCTGTTCCAGCTCTCTTGCGCTTTCGTCCTCGCCATATATTTTAGCTTGCATCAGGCTGTGGAGCGCTTCCTCATACAGCTGCGGCAGCGAGTCCAGCGAGCCCTCCCCCGTGAGAACGAAGGTAGCGCTGGCCTTCACATAAATTTTGATCCGTTCGGCCAGAAGCGCCTTGAATTCGCCAAACCAGCGGTTGAACGAAGCACGGGAGCCGGTACGCTGGCCGAAAACGACTACCCACTTGCCTCCGTCCGGAGAACGGAACCAAACGTAGCTGCCCGCCTGCTCGGCCTGCTCCATCAGCGAATGCTCGAGCACATTGCCGATGGCGAAGCCGATTCTGTCCCGTTCCTTGACCGAGTAGCCTTGCTGCGCATAGGATTTGAGATTGTCCGCCTCGACAACCATCATCACGAGCTTGTCCGAGCCTAGCCAGAGCAAGCCGTACTGCTGAAGCCGGTTCCAGGTCGAAGGCTCAGCAACAGAGGCCATAGCCGCGCGATCGACGACCTCCTGCAGCCACTTTTCCCGCAGCTTGGGCATCGCGTCTTCCATCAGACTCAGGCTGCTTTGCCGTTTCTTCTCATCCTCTAGCAGCAGCAGAGCTTTGCGGGCCACCTGCTTCAGCTCCGTCAGATCCACTGGCTTCAGCAAATAATCGAGTACTCCGTAATTCATCGCCTTGCGCGCATACTGAAAATCGTTATAGCCGCTTAGGATGATGACTTTTCCTTCAAAGTCCAGCTCCTCATGCAGCTTCTGAATAAACTCAAGACCCGATACCTGCTTCATCCGGATATCCGTCACGACCAGCCGGATATCGGGGAACTCTCCAATCATCTCCAGGCCGGTGATCCCGTCATCAGCCGTAAGCACCTGCTCTACCCCTAGTTCCTGCCATATCGGATGGGCCGCTAATCCATGACGGATTTCCTTCTCGTCCTCGACAATAAGTACCTTGCTCAAAGCATTCACCTCTCAAATTCCGAATCTGGGATGTCACTGTTCGGAGGCTGATTTCGTAGTAGATGAATTCCTCATACTGGACCAAACTCCTTCTTTTAGTCAAGCTTTCGAGGAATCTCGGGTTCTTTTGAGCCAATGGAATTGACTATAATTTCACTTTTGATACATATTATAGTATAATTTACGGAACATATGTTCTTGTTTTGGTTGTTATTTTTCACTTAAATTTTCCCTTTTTTAAAACAAGACTATCTAAAGGGGGACCTTTCATGCATGCAAGCAAAACGATTTTTGAGCATTACCAAGCCGAAATTTATAGGATTGCCTGGAGATTGCAGTACAAGGCCAAAGTTGCCAGAAAGCGTGAGATTTCCTTCACTGAAATCGAAGCGGCCCAGGCCAGCTTCACGGCTCACTGCGACAACAAACTGTTCATCCAAGAGCTGTTAAGCCAATTGCCTCCGCAAGGAAGAACCATTATACGCAAGCTCTTTATCGAGGAAAAAACAGAGGCCGAGGTGGCCAAACAACTAAACATAAGTCAGCAGGCGGTGAATAAATGGAAAAAGAAAATGATTCAGCAATTATCCCGGATCAAGTGTTCGTAGAGCTTTTACAAAGCACCAGAACTAATGACCCGGAAGCGACCTTGCAGCTTCTGGAGCTCTTTAAGGGGGACATTACCCGGTTAAGCCGATTTATTTTTATGCCCCAGGAAGATGCAGTCGCGCAGATTATCGTAGAATTTCTGGAATATGTGAAGCAACATGAATAGCCAGGTTGTAGAATTAGCCTCCCCATTACCTATATAAGCGAGGGCCGGTTCAACGGCCTAACCTCTTCCGAAAAGGAGAATACAACTATGAAAAATGTACTGTACGTACCGCTGGATGATCGTCCGGTTAATCTGGATGATGTGATTATGCAGGCGAAATCAGCGGGGCTGAATTTGATTACGCCAAGCTCTGCCGATATCCGCAACCGGATTGATTCCGTTGCGAACGCTTCGGGAACCCAACTGATCGGCACGTCCTCCCCTACGTTCGGCAACACCGCCAATATTCGTCAGTTTATCTTGAACCAAGCAGCTTCTGTAGACGGCTTCATCATTTCCATCGATATGCTCGCTTACGGGGGATTGATCGGCAGCCGGCGTCTCCGAACAAGCGGAGGGGGAACCTACCCTAACTATGATACGGCTACAGCCAACCTGCTCGATGTCCTACGCCAGATTAAGCAATCCTATCCCAACAAGCCTGTTTATGTGTTGGATACAATTTTGAGACTAGCCTCATCCGTATTTGTGGAGGGACTTACTCTAGACGCCTACAACGAATCCCGTAATTTCATGGGGCAGGCGCGTCAGACGTTTACAGCCTTTAACGATATTTTGAATGGATATAATGTATCCAGCAGCGGTACTCCTTATGGAAACACGACTTACTTTAACAAGAACGAGTACTACTATACGCGGCAGCATAAGTTTAAGACGAACTACTACGTATTGGACCAGCTCGTTCGACTCGGCTATATTGATTTTGTGGCTGTAGGCGTAGACGATGCCAAAACCCAAGGCGTACAAATCAACGAAATCCGTTTCGTAGAAAACTATATCAACAACTCGCTAGGCGGCAGCGGAGGACAAAATCCCAACCGCGCGATTATTCTTCCGGACGCAGATGGCCTCGGGCACTCCCTCGTGGCGCGCATGGCTAACCAACTGTACCGCGGTGGAGCTAAGCCGAGATATGCGGTTCAATATTATGGACCTCACGGTTCCACCATCATCAACCCGTACGAGTATATGAATGTGCACGATAATATTGTGCGGCATGTGGATATGATCGGCGGCCAGCTCGTGACCAGTTCTCCGGATGTTGAAATTATTGCGATTACGGACTCTACTCAGGTTGCCCAAGCCGTGAGCCGCATAAACACCAATGGAGCGGACCGCAGGGCAACGGTGGTGGTGGATTTTGTCGGAGCAGGCTCCTCGGATGCTACGGTAACAGAAGCGCTGCTAGGAAGCCAGAATACCGGACGGCTTCTGGGGTACAGCGGCTGGAATACAGCGGGGAACAAGATAGGGATTTCGTTAGGTATGGGGCAGGCACGTTATGCGTTTTTGGTTACGGAGACGCAAGCTTCCGCCCTAAGCGATGCGGTACGTGCGCATGGTTCGCTGCTATTTAAGCGTTTCTTGAAAGACTACTACTACAAAGCAATATCGATCAGCGAGATTCGCACTTATTCACGGGATCACAACAAATATACCAACCTTCCGAACAGTACGACAGATCAGAATATGCTTCTGTTTAATTCAACTGCTGATTACGAGCATTTGCTCAGCGTACTGCGCAATCGCATGCAAACACACACGGCCACGCTTCGCGCCAAGAGTGCATTCCTGATTGGCAACGCCGCCACCGCTTACAATGTCAAGCAAATTAGCGGGTCAACTTGGACATTTGCGGGCTACAGCAGCGCCTCTTTAGATTACGGAAATCCCAATTACATCTGGGGACGTGCCTTCGAAATTACGCTGAGTCCTCTTGTTGTTCTCCAGTAATCCCTCTCCTAACTAAAACAGCCCGTTCTCTCGAGAACGGGCTGACCCATGGATAAAGCTTCGTTCCGCTACACCGGCGGCGTCTGGTCTTGTTGATCCTGAGACGGAGCTTGCGCAGGCTCCGTTTTCTTTCGGGTGAATAGCTTTTTAATAAAGGCTAGGATGACTCCGAAGAACGCAATAATGACGATGAAAAACTTTTTGCCCAGCAGAGCCAGGGTAGCCAGCAAGCCTACCTTCTTGGCTACGGCTAAGCCAGCACCGCCCAGAATCAGCGCGCTTAGCCCGTATTCCGAGACTTTATCGGTGGACGCATCGAACTCCTCATAGCGCTGTCCAGCTTTAATCTCCAGCTTACTTAAAATTTTGTCGGTCAGTACTTTCTTGTCGGCCTCACGATGCTCGGGGTCCGAGATCAGGATCGCCGATACATAGCCTTTTCTCGTCAATAAGCGGACATTATAGTTGAGCAGCTGATCCTTGTTGTCATCCTCCGCCAGCATAGACCAAGTCAGGTTATGCGTTTTATCGTCATAAAAGGGCTCTACATCCCAGCCGGTCACATACAGACGTTCTCCAGGCTGCTTATCCTTATTGGCTTCTTCCGTTCCTTTTTTGTAGCTTTTCAAAATACCCTTGGCATCTATTTTTTTCTTCTCTTCATCTTTAATATAACCGGATTCTTCATATTCGAAAATCACGGACCAGGTCTGATTCTCATCCATCGGATATACGCTTCCGATCTCCCTGCCGGACGGTGCATCCCCATTTTCTTTATTCATTTTCATCGTATTCGCCGCATCCAGAAACAAAAGGGACGGGTCCAGATCCAACGTCGCAATTTGCTTCAAATCTACTTTTTTCCCGCCCTCGATCCAATTGTACTTCGTTCCCGCGGCCGATACTGTGCTTCCTACCAAAAGGGTTAAAGCGATCGTAATTCCAATCCAACGTGTCTTCATCTGCGTGATCCTCCACTTTTTGATTATCTCATCTGATTTTCCTCTGGCCTTGCCTCATAGGACTGTCGTTCTCATACGACAGGGTCCAATTGCCTACCCCTTCCTTTCATCAAATTGCGCCTTAATTCCCATTCCATAGAGAGTCTGTGATAGGTTATGCTGTTCAAATCCTTATTTATTTAGGACTAAAGCATCTATTACTTACCATAAATGGATAAATTTATTGATTGGCACTTTTATTATGTCGGCCAGGCATGGACTATTTGTTAGGTTTTCATTTGTGAATATTATGTGAACGAACAAAAAACAGCCCGTAAATCGCTCTATCCAGAGCAAATTTACGGGCTGCTTATCGGTCTATTAATATTTATTCCACGTTAGAATTTCATCAAGAGGGAGACGCGTTTTGGGATAACTTGCTTTCACGCCTTTACCAATAGCGATGAGCATAACCGGTACATAGTTCTCCGGCACACCGAAGGCTTCCACGAACTTGTCTGCATCATAGCCCCCCATAGGTACCGTGTCATACCCTTTGGCTTTTGCCGCCAGCATCAGCTGCATCGATACCAGACCACCATCGGTCGCAGCAATTTTTAATGAACGAGTCTCAGAAAGATTCCCATAGTTCTGATGAATTCCCGCGACATATTTGGTTTTCACGTCTTCGTTCATTGCACCTAGCTTCACCAATCCGCTGTAAATACGATCGGCATTTTTGTAGGCCAGCTTATCGGCAAGCACTGCAATCACGGCCGAAGCATCAAGGACCTGCTGCTGGCTAAAAGCGATAGGGAATAATTCTTGCTTGGCAGCTTGATCTTGAATGACAAGAAATCTCCACGGTTGAAGGTTGGACGAAGACGGCGCTAGAGCCGCTGCCTCCAAAATCTCCCGAATCTCACTTTCCTCGATCTTGAAATTCGGATCGTAATGCCGAATGGAGCTTCTTTCTCTGACTAAGTTCAGGAAATCTGCAGTCACAGCATCCTCCCTTTTCTCCGCCGTCGCACCCACTATTGTTTGTTCTTCAGCCATGATGTCTCTCTCCTTTTTACTGTATATATGTTAGGAACAGTTTACTCTAAACTGATCCTCCTACAGGAACAGTATAATGCGTAACTGTATCTCCGTCAAGAACAGTTAACTCAACGCCAACTAGCTTTTAAACTGCTGCCGGTTATTCACTTATTAAGCAGATCCGCCAAGGTTTTTTTCCTTAGTCCGTCCGTGATCCATCCTTCTATTTCGTCGCGAAGTTCTAATAAGCCACTTTCAATCGAAGGCGTCCTGCACGCTGTGTTTTCCATACAGATGAAGCCTTTCGTGAGAGGCTCGGCTTTGATGGCCTCGTAAACCTCCATCAGAGAAATATCCTTTGGATCTTTGACTAGCGTATAGCCGCCCTCCCTGCCTTCTTTCGCTTGAATGATTTCTGCCTTCACGAGATGAGTTAATATCTTTCTTAAAAAGGAAGGCCTGGATTTCATCTTCTCAGCAATTTTACCGCTAGGACAAAGTTCATTATGGTCGGCAAGGATAAGGAGGATCTGAAGGGCTAATCCAAACCATCTTGTACTGGATATGCTGTCGGTCATTGTTCTCTCCTCGTCATTAAAAAAATAAACACCTCTACAAAAACGCAATGTTTTTGAAGGTGCTCCTTTCCTTACGGGCCTGCGGCCTGCAAGCTCACTTCCCATGTTAACACGATTTGATAACAATTGCACCCCTAATGCGCCGCGGCCATTCCTTCCATGAAAAAACACCGCCTTGCTTCGTGACGATATGTCGGAGCGTACTATTTCATGTAACAGCTTTTTCGAGAAAGAAAAGCTGCATATTTTACTTCATTTCGAAAAAAATTGACTACTTCTCCTCACATTTTATGGATTATTTTCCCATGTAAAAATATTTTAAGGATCGGTCATTTCCCTTCCTTGTCACGGATTGCCGGGCAAGGTTTAATAAGTCCATACGATCTAAGCGAAAGGAAGTTTTCAACATGAAGCAGCCGGCGAATTTCGTCGATCATCTCCATAACCCTTCTTATCTCGACCCGTACTTATCCAAGCCTATTACGCATCAGAGCATGATCTATGACAACGGGAGAGACAAAGAATCCCTGAACGGCTTCTGGAATTTCGGAATCGATCAATATGATACCTGCCTGAGAGCCAAGTGGTTTGAAGAGAATTACACAGATGCCGAAGGCCGGACGAATCCGATGGATTTCAGCTTTGACGAATGGGAGAAAATCAAGGTTCCCTCATCCTGGAATACGCAGCAGGAGAAGTTCTTCTATTACGAAGGCAGCGCGGTATATACCCGTACTTTCCGATACATCAACAACGGCGAAGAGCGGGTTTTCATCAAATTCGGGGCGGTCAACTATGACGCCAAAGTCTTTTTGAACCGGGAGTATCTCGGCTTTCATAAGGGCGGCTCCACTCCCTTCTTTATCGAAGTGACGGGGCGATTGAAGGAATCGAACCGGATTCTCGTCGTGGCCAACAATACGCGCAAGCGTGAGCAGGTGCCCAATGAGAATACGGATTGGTTCAACTATGGCGGCGTGTACCGGGATGTGGAGATCATCCGGCTTCCCCAGACTTTCATCAAGGATTTCGTGATCCAGCTCGTACCAGGCAGCGAATTTTCGAAAATTAGCGCAGCATTCGCCGTTGATGGGCCGGAACTTCAAGGCGAAGGTAACCTGACGATCCCAGAGCTTGGCATCTCGCTATCGATACAAGCCTTGAACGGCAAGGGAACGGCTATCCTCGATGCGCAGCCGGAGCTGTGGAGTCCTGAAAACCCCAAGCTGTACGAGGTTACCCTCACGTACGGGGAAGACAGCATCCGCGAGAAAATCGGATTCAGGGAAATCCGTGTAGACGGTACCGACATCGTGCTGAACGGCAAGCCGATTTATCTGAAAGGCATCAGCACGCATGAAGAGAGCGTCCCGAACGGCAAGGCGATCTCAGACGAAGAAATTATTGAAAACTTCAACCTGGCCAAGCAAATGAATTGCAACTATATGCGGCTGGCGCATTACCCTCATACGGAAAAAGCGGCCAAACTGGCCGATGAGATGGGCATCATGCTCTGGGAAGAAATTCCCGTGTACTGGGCAATCGAGTTTGACAATGAGGATACGTATCAGGATGCCGAGAACCAGCTGACCGAGCTCATCCAGCGAGACCGCAACCGCGCCAGCGTCATCATCTGGTCTGTCGGCAATGAAAATGCGGACACGGAAGCCAGGCTCAAGTTCATGAGCTCTCTGGCTATGAAAGCCAAGGAACTCGACCCGACCCGGCTAGTCTCCGCGGCCTGCCTCCTGGATCATGACAATCATGTGATCGATGACAGACTGGCGGAGTACCTGGATGTGATCGGTGCCAATGAATACTACGGCTGGTACCAGACGGATTTCAACAATCTGATCACGCTGTTCGAGAACAGCAAGCCGGATAAGCCTGTCGTCATTACAGAGTTCGGCGCTGATGCTAAGGCCGGACACCGGGGTACCATCGACGAGAAGGGAACCGAAGACTGCCAGCTCGACATTTACAAGAAGCAGGTCGATGTCCTCGGGAAAATTCCTTATGTCAAAGGCACCAGCCCTTGGATTTTGTATGATTTCCGCTGCCCGCGCAGGCTTCATCCGACGACCCAGAATTATTACAATACGAAGGGGCTGCTCTCCGAGGACAAGAGCTACACGAAGCCGGCCTTCTATGTCATGCAGGAGTTTTATAGCAACAAATAGCCTAGACAACGAATCATGTGAGGTGAAACCCTATGCAAACCGAACTCAACCGCAAGGAGCCGCGGGTGCGAATAAAGAAGGAAAGAGAAGAAAATCTCGCCGGTTACATCCTGATCGCGCCGATGATGATCGGACTCATTGTCCTAACCATCCTTCCGACGCTCATCACTTTTATTCTAAGCTTTACGCAGTGGAGTTTTATCTCCGGTATCGATAAAATCAAATTCATCGGCTTTCAGAACTATGTGAAGCTATTCGATGACCCGGTGTTCCAAACTTCGTTTAAAAACAACCTGATTCTGCTGCTGGCGGTTCCCGTTCAGCTGCTGGTCGCCCTGGCGCTTGCCGTGGTGATCGATAAATTCGTCTATTTCAAAAACCTGATGAAGGTCATGTTCTTCATGCCCTACATCTCTAGTATTGTCGCAGTTGCGATCGTCTTCCAGCTGTTGTTCCATCCGTCCCATGGACCTGTCAATCAAACCTTGAGAGCCCTTGGTATGGAGAACCCGCCCAAGTGGCTGGCGGACGTTCACTTCGCCCTTCCGTCGGTGATGATCATTCTCGTCTGGGTCGGGATCGGCTTCTGCTTGATCGTGTATCTGGCTGCCCTGCAATCCATTCCCAAGGAGCTGTATGAAGCCGCTGAGATCGATGGCGCCGGACCGGGGATGAAGTTCTGGAGAGTCACAATGCCGCTCGTATCGCCGACGACTTTTTTCCTTATGGTTACCGGTTTGATCAGCAGCTTCAAGTCGTTTGATATTATCAAAGTATTGACCGACGGCGGTCCTTCCAATTCCACTTCTGTCGTCACCCATTACTTGTACAATACAGCCTTCGAGGGCTTGAAAACCGGCTACGCCTCCTCCATGGCATTGATTTTGTTCGGATGCGTGATGCTCATTACCATCGTTCAATTATACGGTCAGAAAAAATGGGTCAATTACTAATTTACATTAAGCGGGGGTTGTTATGACAAAGAATTACAATCTCGGGAAAGTGATCTCCACGGTGCTTATGCTCATCCTGGGTTTGGTATTTTTGATGCCCTTCCTATGGATGATCTCGGCTTCCTTCAAACCCGAAGTAGATGTGTTCAAGTATCCGATTGAGTGGATTCCGACGAACTGGCAGATCGTGGAGAATTATAAAGAAGTGTGGCTTGGCGAGCATTCCTTCTCCCTCTACTATTGGAATACGATCAAGGTGACCTTGCTTACGACACTGGTGTCCGTTATCGTATCCAGCATGGCGGCCTATGGCTTTTCCCATGTGAATTTCAAAGGAAGGAACGCCCTGTTCGTCGTCGTACTCATGACGTTCATGGTTCCCAACTTGTCGATTATCGTCCCACAGTTTATGATTCTCAAGTGGATGAATCTGATCGACACGCATCTTGGTCTTATTCTTGTGGGCTCCTTCTCTGCGCTAGGCACGTTCATGCTGAGACAGTTTTTCCTGGGTATTCACAAAGAGCTGCTGGACGCCGCCAGAATGGACGGAGCCGGACAGTACAAAATGTTTACAACCATCGCCCTTCCGCTCGTCCAGCCGGCCTTGGCCACTTATGCCATTCTGCGGTTCATTTGGACCTGGAACGATTACTCTAACCCGCTCGTCTTCATCAGAAGCCATCATCTGGAGACGGTACAGATCGGCATCCAGAAGTTTGCCTCCGAGAGCGGTGTCTACTACTCGCTGATTATGGCAGGAACGGTATCAGCCATCATCCCGCTGATCATCATCTTCATTATCGGACAAAAACAAGTCATCGAGGGAATCGCATTGGGCGGCGTAAAAGGGTAAAGATAGTACAAAAAGAGTAAAAATAGGTACTTTGATCGAATACCTCGTGATGTTAAAGTTCAGATATCCATTGATCCATAGACAAATAGGGAGGGTTTTTACATGAAGAAGCTGGTCACACTCACTGCATCCGCTGTATTTCTGGCAAGCGTTCTCACAGCTTGCAGCAGCTCCACCTCACCGTCTGGCGAGTCCAGCAAAGATGCTGGCAGCTCCGGTGGGAAGTCGGGGGATGTCACAATCAAATTTATTAACTGGGAGCCGCCTGCCGTCTACCAGCCGGCGATCGATGCCTTCGAGAAAAAGTATCCTCATATTAAAGTTAAATATGTTCCGCTGGTCGAAAACGATTCCAATGAAACCTTGAAGAAGCTCGACATGATGTATGCATCGGGAGAAGACTTTGACGTCTTCTCGCTCAACTCAACGCCAAACTTCAGCCAGAGAGCGTCCAATGGGATGCTCGAGCCGCTGGACAGCTACATCAGTAAGGAAGGCGTGAAATACGAGGACGAGTACAAAGCCGAGCAGATGAAGGTAGACGGGAAGCGCTATTCCTTGCCGGGCAAGTTCGGTCCATGGCTGGTCCTGCTCAACAAAGCCGAGCTGGATAAAGCGAACCTGCCGGTTCCTAGCAACTGGACATGGGATGACTTCCGCGAGTATGCCAAGAAATTAACAAGCGGCGAAGGCGCCAACAAGCAGTACGGAGCACACTTCCATTCCTGGAAAGACTACCTGCTGCTGCGCAAGTACAGCGCAGCAAGCAACCAAGGCATTATGAATGACCAAGGCACGGCAGTGGATGCAGATAACCCACTCATGAAGCAATCCCTGCAGCTCCGTTATGATATGGAGTATGTCGACAAGTCCGCAACTCCTTACCAGGATGTCATTACGCAGAAAATTCCTTACCGGGATCAATATTTCCAAGGAAAAGCACGCATGGTACCAACAGGTTCATGGATGATTGCCGAAGCCGGCGGAACGGAAAAAATCCCGGCAACGTTCGTCTCGGCCTTCGCTCCATGGCCTACCAACAATAAGGGCGACGAGATATACTCCTTCGGCGGTGCCGACTCGCTGGTCATCTCGGCCAAGTCCAAGCATAAGCAAGAATCCTATGAATTTATCCGATTCTTGTCGACAGAAGGAATGGCGCTGACGAAGCAATTATCCGCCTGGAAGAAAGCCGATCTGGAGAAGGAAATCGATGCGATCATCGCGTCTACCAAAACCCCTGACAAGATCGACAAAGCTTCCCTGATGAACGCGCTGAAGGTAACCAAGCTGCCTAACCCGCCTACCGTGGTGCCTTACAACTCGGAAATCGAAAAAGCATATATCGCGGAATCGGAGGCTTTCCTGCTGAAAGTAAACGATCTCGATACGACGATTAGCAATATCAAAACCAAGCTGAAGAAAATTGTCGATTCAAATAAGTAATCAGCTACGTTATACTGATGAGGAGGATGTCTTAACCGGCATCCCCTTTTTTCATTCACCTTGAAGAACGGAGGCCTTGTCATGAGACTCATGAAGCTCCCGGCCATGAGCTGGAGGCAAAAGCTAATTACGACCTCTCTGCTGTGCCTGGTTCTGCCCTCCGTGATTACCCTGGCTCTAACCGGTATGCATACGAAGAATGAATTCAAGAAGAAGGCTTTCCTGAAGGCGGAGCAATCGCTGGAGGTAGCCGATCTCTACGTGACGAATCTGGTCCATGATATGATTACCGCCTCCAATTCCGTCCAGTATGACAGCGAGATGATTACCCATCTGCGGACCTCGTATACGAAATACAACAGCGATGACTCCAAGGCACTCGATATGTTCTCCTTCAAACGGATTACGGAGCAATTGGAGACGATTACCCTGTACGGCGAGAAAACGTATATGACGATCCTGCTGCCGAATGGACTTTATTTCACCAATTATTCCACCTATAAGGCCGATCTGTCCAGCATGTATCAACAGCCGTGGCTGCAGGAGCTGTCCAAGGCTCCGATCAATACGACCTACTGGCTGGGCAGCCAAACAAACTATGTGCCTTCCGATGCAGACAAGCATAAACATCTGATTACGATCATCCGGACGTTCCAGCTGTATGCGAACAGCCCCAATGCATATATTATGATCAGCAAGCCGGAGGACCAGTTTCATCAGATTTTCAGCACCTACGAGCCCGATCAGATCATCATGCTGAAGGATGCCGCGGGCAAGGTGCTCGCGCAAACGGACGACCGGCTGATCGGTCAAAGTATTCCCTCTCCGCTCACTAGCGGCGATGAAGCTTCCTTCCGCTGGAATGAAGCTGATTACTTTGGCGTCAGCCATCCGCTGCCGTTCGCCGGCTGGACGCTTCAGAGCTTAATGAGTTCCAAAGACGTGATCGGCAAATTCGGCAATTTCATTAATTATATTTTCATCCTGCAAATCTTATTTTTCGTCGTGTTCTCTATCGCGATGTTCTACTTGCTGAGGCAGCTCACCAATCCGATTACCCGGCTGGCCAAGACAGCCCGCAAGGTCGAGATGGGCAGCCTGGATGTACGCTCCAAGATCCACGGCGAGGACGAGATCGGACACCTGGGCCTGTCCTTCGACAGCATGCTGGACCGCATCAGCAATATGGTAAGGCAGATCGAGTGGGAGCAAAACCGCAAACGAATCGCGGAATTGGAGCTTCTGCAAGCTCAGATTAATCCGCATTTTCTATTCAACACCCTGAATTCGATTCGTCTGCAGGTCATGATGAAGGGCGAGAACGAGATTGCCAAGATCATTGAGTCTCTATCGACTCTGCTGCGGATGACGATCAATCGGAACAACGAATTTCTTCCGTTACATGAGGAGGTCAGCACCGTAGAGCAATACATTAAGCTGATGAATTTCAGGCATCTGGAGGAGGTTCGATTTACCGCCAATCTGGCTTCCGATACGTTATTGAATCCGATTCCCCGCTTTACGCTACAACCCTTAATTGAGAATGCTTATATTCACGGATTACAACAGAAAAACGGCGAGATCTCGATTTTTTCGCGAAGACAAGCGAACTCGCTTTATATAACCGTTCAAGATAACGGCAAAGGCATGACCGCAGAGGAATTGAGAGAAGTCATGAAACTCTTTGAAGAGAAGGTCGAGGAAGGCCCTCCGAGCCGCTCCCGAGCGAACATCTCCGGGATCGGACTGCGCAACGTTCATGAACGTCTGAAGATTATTTATGGTTCCGCTTATGCGATTGAAGTGGACAGCTCGCCCGGCAACGGCGTGACCCTTACGATGAAATTGCCACTGTCTATGAAGGAGGATGAAACCGGCCATGTATAAAGCCTTGATCGTCGACGATGATGTGGCGGTACTTACGTTTCTAAGCAAAATGATTCGTTGGGAGGACTACGGGTATCAATTGATCGGCGCTTGTACGAATGCTCTGGATGCTCTGGAACTAAGCAAGGACCATATGCCGGACCTGATCATCACCGATATAGGCATGCCCGGCATGGATGGGATTGAATTTATTAAGACCGTCAAGCAAACCGACGAGCATCCCCGCTTCGTTATCTTATCCTGCCATGACGACTTCAAATTCGCTCAACAGGCCGTCCAGCTAGGCGTGCAGGAATATATCCTGAAGGAAACACTCCATATCGAAATCGTGCAGGAGCTGCTCGAACGCGTCCATCACCGGCTCGAAGAAGACAACCGCCTGCAGAAGAAGGTAGAAAAGCTGCATTTCCAAGCGCTGCAAAGCAAGTCGGTCTGGAAGGAACATTGGCTGCGCGATTTTCTGACGACTCCCCTCCCCGAAGAAATCAAGTGGCGGGAGCAGCTCGCCGAATATGGGTTAGACCTGAGCCTGACCCATTTTGTTCCCGTTGTCTGCCGCATGTACCGGTTTCAGGACGCCATAACCCGGTATCAGAATGAGGACATGGTGAAATTTATCATCTGCAACGCCCTCGACGAGCTGCTGCAGAGTGAGCCCGATGTGCTCGCTTTCTCCTACTCTGCCGAGTCCTTCTGCTTATTATTCGCCTGCCGGAAGGGCTTGAAGTCCAATCCTGACGAGTGGGTCGAACAGGTATGCAAGCAGCTGCAGCGAACCTTATCCAAAGTATTGAAGGTTCAGGTTTCCTTTCTCGTCGGAGAGATCGAGCAGCATCATGCGGCGATTAAGCATCAGCTGCTGGGATTGCTGCAAGCAGCCGATCCGTTTTTTTACTCAGCGACGCCAGAAATCCTCCGTTCGAGTCAGATCCGGCCGCTGAATAACCCGGAAGATTTATTGCCTTTTTACTCTGAGTATACGGAGCAAGTCAATCATTTGATCATAGAGGGTAATCGAGACGTTCACCCGGTCGTCGATTCATTCATTCAATTCGTCACGGTGCGCAGGGTTCAACCCATCACGGTGAAACATTTCTTGTTCAAGCTGATGCTGGATATTCAGATGAAATTAACGTTCAGTCATCAGTACAATTACGAGAAAATTCAGGGCCATCTGGAGGAAATGGACAATATCAGCCAATTGAAGGAATGGATGATCCGTTTTCTCGAAGGAGCCATTACCTTGATGGACCAGATCTCGACGAAAAGCAAGAAAGCGGAGATCGTCGATGCCCAGAAGTATGTTCTCCTGCATTTGGATCAAAAAATTACTTTAGGCGAAGTGGCGGAGCGGTTGTTTTTGAATGCAAGCTATTTCAGCCGCTTGTTCAAGAAGGAAACCGGCGAGAATTTTATCGAATACGTGAATCGCATGAAAATGGAGCGGGCCAAAGAGCTGCTGAACGAGTCGAATCGTACGATTGAAGATATCTCCCAAGCGTTGGGCTATGACAACAAGGGTTACTTCGTCAAGTTGTTCAAGAGCCATTACGGCGTTCCGCCTAGCCGCGTGCATTAATTGCCGCGCGAATCCTATAGTCCATGAACGGGGATTTTCTACTGGACTCTCTAGCAAAGAGCCCTATATCTAGCAATTGAAACAATCTGAGAAAATTGTTACACTTACTTGGGCTCAAAGTTACTGTTCCGAGCCTAGTCCAAACCCGATCCTGTGGTCGAAAGGTGAACAAACTATCATGGCAGCATCAGAACCGTCTATCGTGCCAGAGGCGCCTAGTCAATCATTTCCTATTTCTTTGATCTCATTAACCGTCGGAGCCTTTGCCATCGGCATGACGGAATTCGTCATTATGGGTATTCTTCCTAATGTCGCGAACGATTTGAACGTCAGTATTTCTGCCGCTGGGCAGCTCATCACGATGTATGCGCTCGGAGTAGCGGTCGGCGCTCCTATTCTGACCGTACTGACCCACAAAATTCCTCAAAAAAAGCTGTTATATTTTTTGATGGGTTTGTTTATTTTCGGAAACATCCTTGCCGTCTTTGCTCCGAACTATGCCGTTCTAATGGGAGCACGGCTCATCACCGCCCTGACGCATGGCACTTTCTTCGGGGTAGGGGCCGTGATCGCCTCCAAGCTGGTCCATCCGGACAGACGGGCCGGGGCCGTGTCGATGATGATGGCGGGTCTTACGATTGCCAATATTATTGGCGTACCGCTGG
Organism: Paenibacillus filicis; assembly: GCF_038070315.1. Classification (NCBI taxonomy): domain Bacteria; kingdom Bacillati; phylum Bacillota; class Bacilli; order Caryophanales; family Paenibacillaceae; genus Paenibacillus; species Paenibacillus filicis. Next base: position 167,124 of record NZ_JBBPCC010000015.1, read on the forward strand.
GAACCTTTATCGGTCAGAACATGGGATGGCGTGCCTCATTCGCCACCATTGCGATTATGGGCGTGGTGACGCTGATCGGTATCATCATCTTCATCCCGAAGTTCAAGCAGGAGAAGAGTGCCGGGATGCTCCAGCAGGTTGCAGCTCTGGCCAATCCAAGGCTTCTGGCCTTCCTGTTGATCTCCGTGCTGGGAAATGCCGGCTTGTTTACCATCTTCACTTACATCACCCCGCTGCTTGTGCAAGTGACCGGGTTTGCCGAGCATAGTGTAACGTGGATACTCGTTCTCTTCGGCTGCGGAGTGACCATCGGCAACTTCGTCGGCGGCAAGCTGGCGGACTGGAAGCTGATGCCTACTATTCTCGGCATTTACTTTGCAACTTGTGTCATTCTGACCCTATTCACCGTGACCGTGTACAACCCGATTACCGCCGTATTGACGATATTCCTATGGGGTGTCGCATCCTTCGCAGTTTTCCCTGGGATGCAGGTGCGCATTATGAACCTGGCGCAGTCAGCGCCTGCCTTGGCCTCTACCATGAGCCACTCTGCGGGTAATCTGGGCAATGCAACCGGGGCTTTCATCGGGGGAATGGTCATCATCCACCTCTCTATTGCCTCGCTCCCTTGGGTTGGGGCTGTACTCGTAGGATTGGCGCTGCTCCTGGCTATTGCCTGCCTGATGTCGGATCGGAAGTACGCTGCATCTAACTGACTCTGATGAACTGCCTAGGAGCAGAATTGAAGCCAGGTCTCGTGAACAACTTCACGAAGCCTGGCTTTTGATTTGGGAACGCCTGGACTTAAGTCCAAGTCCTATATAGTCTTTAGGCGGTTTCTTCCAAGGCGCCCTCCCCTTATTCTTAAAGGGAATTGCAACTAGAGAAAAATAAGGGAGAGAAATGAAGTTGAAAAAAGTTTGGCGGATTCTCGTGTATGTGTTCGTTTTCGTCGTGGCTGTGGGAGGAACAGGAGCGGTCGGGTTCGCTTCGACGATGCAGGAGGCGATGTCCATGTACGATCGGCCCCTTCCGGCTTCGTTATCCAATCTGCAACCACCGCCCTATGATTCCAAAAAAACGACCGTAGCCGTTATACTGGCCAACGAAGTTACAGAAGTATTCGATTTCCTGGTTCCCTATGAAATGTTCTCGATGACCGAGGCGTATAATGTGTTTGCCGCGGCCCCCGACAACAAGGTGAAGTCGCTGACCGGCGGACTTGACGTCGTTCCGCATTACACGTTCGATGAGCTGGACCATATGACGGGCAAGGGACCGGATATCATCGTCATTCCTTTCATGCCGATCTTGGACGAAGCGAAGTACAAGCCAGTCCGCGACTGGATCAGGAAGCATTCCGGCCCGAATACGATCCTCCTCTCGATCTGCAACGGAGCGGAGAACTTGGCCGATACCGGCCTGCTGGACGGGAAATCCGCTGCCACGCACTGGGGAGATATCGACAGGCTGGAGAAAACCTACACGAAGGTTCAATGGAAAAGGGATCAGCGCTACGTGCCTGATGGCAATCTGGTCTCCTCTGCTGGCTTGACATCCGGCATCGATGCGACGCTTTACGTGATTGCCCGGCAAATCGGGGAGCCTGCGGCGGCTAAAGTCGCCAAGGCCATGAATTACCCTTCCTATGATTTTGTGGAGCATCCGCAGATGGAGCCGTTCCCGGTAGGGCTCAGCGATATCGTCTATATCTTGAACAATGCGTTCCAATGGAACAAGAAAAAGAACGGCGTATTTCTGTACAACGGCGCGGATGAGCTGGCGTTATCCTCGGCATTTGACACGTACGGGGCTTCCGGTACCACGATAACGCCCACGATATCGAGTAGCCGCGAGCCGATAGTCAGCCGTCATGGCCTGAACCTGATCGCCCGCTATACGCTCGCCGATGCTCCGCAGCTCGACAACCTGATCTTTGTCGGATCTGATGTCAAGATGCGCGCTGCCGACGATATCCGCAAGTGGAACGACAAGGGCAGCCAGACTCCAACCCTGTTCCTGCATAGCGATGCGCCGGACCGGTTCGCGATGGAGCCTGCCTTTGAACAACTGGCCAAGCAGGAGGATGTGCGTTCGGCAGCCTTTGCAGCCAAGCGGCTGGAGTATCGTGCGACAGACCGGCTTAAGTTGGAAGGAGCGCCGTTCTCTTATGAAGCGTTTGGGATCCCGATAGCCGTCGGCATTCTGGCTTTGCTCGTCGGTTTCATCCTGGACAGACGCTTCATGGCGAAGATGCGCCGTTCTGCCAAAGCTTCCTGAACCTGAGGGAGGCAGGCTTAAAGTTTGGACCCCCTCCATTCGGGCCCGAATAAACATGGCGATGCCCGGGATTAACATCCTTGAGCACCGCCATTTCTTTAATTTTGATAAAATTCTCAAGCTATGCCTTCACCGTGATCTTACCGCCATACATATACATGCGGCAATGGTAATCATAAACCCCCGGTTTCAAGTCTCCCAAGTCGACATAGTTATTTCCTTTTTTTAATTGCACATCCTTATTCAATTTTTCGAATTCAACCGTAGCCGTGCAATCTCGCGCTGAATTGGCAATAAAATTAATTTTGGTGGGCACTCCTGCCTTCACCTCAATATCCTTGGGGGCGTATCCGGTAGCACTTACCTGAATATTAACAATTTCATAGCCTGCGGTTTCCTCCGAAGCCGCCCCTTCCCCTGCTGACGTGCTTGGGGCTGCCCCGAACACCGAACTTGTCCCTTGATACTGAACAACTAACAATACGGCAACCAATACCATGCCTAAGATCAGTGCAGAGAGACTGCCTACAAATCGTTTGCCGACCGCCTGACGAGCTTCTTTGGTTTTACCGGATTCTTGTTCGATCAATTGAATGAGCACGCTCATGATAAAAATGAAGATGACATCTACAAATATGACCATGACATCTGACACAACGAGCATGACGCCAAGCATAGCGCCCATCATGCCGCCCATGACTCCCGCCATCATGCCATCCAAGGCAGCCATGAGACTGACTGGTTTTCCGGTTAAGTAACCGACTCCCATCCCGAATAAAATCGAGAGGATCGTGGAGAGCGTTAAGTCATGATTCAGGGCAACGCCCAACAGAACACCAAGTGCAAGACTGGACATCATGCCGACAGTCATGGCAATCATCATACCGGCCATACAGCTCAATTTTTCTTTTTGCTTGTAGGTGTAGAACACGCTATATCCAGTTAACAGCATGACTAACCCCATACTTATGATCGACAACATCCAAATACTCCCTCCGGCCATTTCTGGTTAAGATTGCATGTTCTGCTGGGAAGCCTCCAATTGCGATGGATCTGCCTTCTTATTCTTGCTTCCGCCGAACATCCCCCTCATGCACAGAAGCATCATGATAGGACAAGCCAACAGTGCCAAAATCGATAATAGTTGCTGCATTTGCGATTCCTCCTTGATCCGTGTAAGAACATGCTCAGTATAGTCCCAAGATGTGTTGAAAGTTTGATGAAAGCATGGAGAATCATTGTGTTTAATCAGGCAAGGTCCGTATGTTTCCTTCAACAAATGTGGCAATCTATAGAGGGAGGCCAGGATCGATGTTTTGATTCAAATTTCCGCTTCTTCACAGTTTCAACAAATGTGGATGATAAACTAGATAGTAAATAGCGATAGAAAAGGTGTACCCTATGCAGAAAATTCATGTATTGGTTGTCGATGACGAATGGAATATGCGGAACCTGCTGCGTATTTACTTGTCCAAGAGCGGCTTTCAGGTCACGGAAGCGAGCGGCGGAAGCGAAGCTCTAAGTGTGATCAAACAATCCTCCTTCGATCTGATTATTTTAGATGTCATGATGCCCGATATGGACGGGTGGGATGTCTGCAAAAAAATACGCAAAGTCAATCAGTCGCCCATTCTGATGCTGACCGCCCGAACCGAAACCCAAGATAAAGTTCATGGATTTAACGTTGGAGCGGATGATTACGTGGTGAAGCCCTTTGAACCCGAAGAGTTGATTGCCCGGGTTTTTGCTTTGATCCGAAGAGCCGGGATGGCAGAGACTCAACCCTCTCCTATCGAGACCATTTCATATAGGGGCATTCTCATCGATTCCAAATCAAGGCAAGTTTTCGTAAACGAGCAGCCGGTTGAATACACGCCCAAAGAGTTTGAATTGCTTCGCTATATGGCCGAGCATCCTAATCGGGCTTTTTCAAGGGAAGTCTTGCTGGAACAGGTTTGGGGGGATGATTACTTTGGGGATATTCGAACCGTAGATACCCATGTTAAGAATATCCGAGAAAAGCTGAGGCAAGCCGGCCTGAACGATACGCCTGTTCAAACGGTTTGGGGGGTGGGATATAGATTCCACGCCATTGAGGATCGTGATTCATGAAATTTAACCGAATTGTCGCCAAATTAGGCGGAGCCATTATAATTCTTTTCCTTGTCGTCCTTCTGCCTCTTGGTTATGTTACTAATCAAATTGTCTCCGGATTTTATTATAAAAAGATACAGGATGAGATCAGCGAATCTTCCGCTCGGTATGCCGAGTCGATATCGACAATCCAAGATCCGATTGCAGCTGTCCGAAAGTTTGAAGAAATCTCGCAATTCACGAACGTTCGCATGGTTATGGCTGATGACCGGGGTCATATTATTGCAAATTCCGGAGTACCTTGGGCGGCTCAAGAAACGGTTATTGCTCAGGAGGACATGAACGCGTTCACTGAAGCGAAGACGCTGCTCCGCGAGATGAATTCTCCATCTAACGGGGATCGTTTTTTAGTTGCGGCCGCTCCCATCATGAACGGTACGCATTTTCGCGGAGCCGTGTATGTCTTAGCCTCTACTCAGGATGTCCGCCAGTCCCTTCGGAATGTTCAGGAGCTATTAATCCTATCTGGCATCGGAGCGTTTTTTTTGGCTCTCGGATTCACTTTTATTCTTTCAAGAAAGCTCTCCCACCCATTAATCGAAATGGAACGGGCAACCCGACAAATGGCTACAGGCAACTTAAACATTCGGGTCCAAGTTCCGGCAAGAGACGAGATGGGTTCATTAGCTACAGCTATCAACGAATTGGCCGTGGACCTGGGACGCTACCGCGACTCGAGAAGTGAATTCTTTGCCAGCATCTCTCATGAGCTTCGTACGCCGATGGCTTATTTGGAAGGATATACGCATGTGCTCAAAGAAGGGCTTTACGAGTCGGAACAAGAAAAGGAGCGCTATCTGGACATTATTCATAAAGAAGCCGTTCGATTGACCAGGCTGATTGAGGACTTATTTGCCTTGTCCAAAATGGAGGAAGGCAAAATAAGCCTCGATCTGGAATGGATAGATCTTGCCGAAGTCATCGAACATTCGCTGAAGAAAGTTGAACTTAACCTAAAAAGCAAAGGACTGAACTTAAGCGTTGGAATTCCCGCATCGGTTCCGCTCGTCTATGCGGATGGGTTGCGCATGGAACAGATCTACATGAATTTGCTGGATAACGCGATTCGCTATACCGAAGCCGGGAACATTGATGTACAGGTGAGCACGGCAGAGCCTGACCGGGTAATAACCGTCATCGAGGACTCCGGAATCGGTATTCCGGCGGAGGAGTTGCCCTATATCTTTGAACGCTTTTACCGCGTGGAAAAATCTCGCTCCAGGGAACGCGGGGGAACCGGACTTGGACTGGCCATTGTGAAGAAACTGGTCAATATTCAGGGGGGATCGATTCAGGTTTCCAGCAGCTTGGGTCAGGGGACAAGGTTTGAGATTGTTTGGTTTACGGGAGGGAGTAAATACCCATGAAATGGATGGATTGGTTAGTCGCTTTTGTTTTGGTCGCCATCGGAATATGCTGTTTGACCATGTCGGCAACGTCTATGCTTCATCCGGGCTCCTTCCAAAGTTATATGGCGGCCTTCCTTCAAATCTGTATGTGGATTGGAATTCCGGCATTGATCGGAGGAACTTTATACTTGATATTGAAAAGCAGAAAAGGATCGTAATCCTCGCCGAACTCCATACAAATCAATCTATCCACCCATACTATGGTAATGAAAAAAACGAGCCTTAGAAGTTAATCTAAGCGCTCGTTTTACTTTGTCTATTGGGCATTACGACTCCTATCTAGCCGCAGATAGGCGGTCCGCCCTCTTCGCGGCCAGCATCCATCAAACCTTCTCACGCTGGTATTGCAGCGGGCTCATCTCATCCGCTGCACGCAGTCAATACTTCCGTGAATGGCTGGAAATCTACTGACTCGTCCGCTTCGCGCATGACCCACATGACCCAACTCGTATAGCCGATTTCGCGTAGAACTTCCAGAATGAACTTATTTCAGCTCTATCCACTCTAATGCAGCCTGACCTGTCTGCACCCGTACCTTCAACGTATGTCTTCCTGCGGCAACTGTACCTGCCAGCCGGCTCCCGCTCAAGCGCCAATCCTCTCCGTACAGGTATAAGACAACAAGCTCACGGTCGTCCAAGAACAAGTCTAAAGCAGTGCCTGCTGCCTCCGGCTGCACCTTGAGCGCAACCTCCAGAACGTCCGTGCTGGCCGGAAGGTTGATCTCATAGGCCAACCAGTCACCGGCTTTCAGATGAACGCATAGCTTCTCATCCTCCGTCCAAGCCTCTCCGCCGCCATGCTGGAAATTCGGCAGCGTTCGCTCGCTATGCACAAACCGGATATCCGTCCCGTCGTCTTGGCGGAAGCCCAACTGATGGGTAACAGGCTCGCCGACATGGTAGCCGAGCCCTTCGCCCTGATAGCCGTAGAAAATCGCCGGAAGCCTAACCGGCGCCCTGCGCAGCAATGCGTTCACTACTTCGGGATAGTAGTCGCATCGATCAAGCGGCAGATGGTCCAGATATTCCTGGAGAATGCGCTCTGCCTCCTCCGCACTCGGACGGGCACCGCCATTCAAGTAAGCCACCAGCTGTTCCCAGCCCTGCGGCTTGCGGATCGAGTACGGGGAATTGTCGGTGTCCATCTTCTTCCACGTCCAGAAATTCCACGAGATGTCATGATCCTCGAAAAGCTGGAACGCCCCAACATACCAGTTGATATTGTTTTCCCCGCCTTCCCCCATGAACAGCGGAGCATTCAATTCCTCACGCTTGTCCAGATAGGTCTGGATGCTTGCCGTGTCCGGATTGTTCCAATACTTATGGAATTGTAGCAGCAGGTTATCATCCGGCTTGTCGGTAAAGATACTCCAGTCTGTGGCCCAATGAGCACCCTCCAGGATGATCATATGGCGGTCGTCGACCTCACGGATCGCTTGGATCATGTCCCGGTATAACGGCATGATCTTGTCATTATGCTCGGCAAACCAATTGGGCAGCGGCTCATTGAGAAGGTCGTAGCCCGCTACGATCCACTCGTCCTTGTAGCGTTCGGCGAGCATTCTCCACATGGCGATCGCCTCAGCCCGATGGGCATCATTCAGGAACAGCTCTGGCAGATTGTTCTCCGAGTCGTCGATATTCGTACCGGTCTGCCCGCCCGGCGCACCATGCAGATCGAGGATCGCGTACAAGCGATACTGCCTGCACCAGGCGATCATCCGGTCGAGGAGCGCCAGATGACCTTCGTGATAGACACCCGGAGCCTCCGTCTGCAGAAAGCGCGCATTAATCGGAATACGCACGGAGTTGAAGCCTTCCTCGGCAATTCTCCGGATATCCGCCTCCGCCACATAACGGTCGTAGTACGTTTCCCAGAACTGGCGAGCCTTCTCCTCCCCGATCAAGTCACGGATCATCGCCTCCATCCTGCGAGGACGGTCTCCCTGCTCGGGGAACCTCCACATATACCCCTCCGGCAGCAGCCAGCTCCCGAAGCCTACGCCGCGAAGCAGCACGTCCTCCCCGGCTTCATTACGGAGCTTGCGTCCATCCGCTCTTAGAAAGCCTTGTACCTGTTCGTTCCCCATATCGTTCTCTTCTCCTCCTGTCTATCCCTTAACGGCACCTTCCGCGATTCCGTTCAGGATATATGATTGAAGCACCGAATAAATCAGAATGACCGGCAGCAGTGTCAGCACCAGAGACGCCAAAATCGCGGACCAATCATGGTTGCCATACTGGCCGAACAGCATATTAATCGACAGCAGCAGCGTGTATTGATCCGAATCCGTCAGCATAAGCAGCGGAAGGAGGAAATCATTCCACATCCAGAGCAAATTCAGAATTGCAGCGGTCGCCGTAATCGGCAGCAGCAGCGGAAAAATCACCGTGAAGAATAACCGAAACTCCCCGCAGCCGTCCATCACAGCCGCCTCATCCAGCTCCCGCGGGATCGATTTCACAAATCCGTGATACAGAAAAATTGCCATGGAAACGCCCAGACCGATATAGATGAAGCCCAGACCGACCGTCGATCCCTGAACGGATAACTCCTTGGCGATCTTCACCAGCGTAATCATGATGGAGTGGAAGGGGATGAGCATAGACATCACAAACAAACCGAAGATAAATCCGCTCAAGCGTCCAGCCGTACGCGAAAGCTTAAACCCTGCCATGGAGGCAAACACGATAATCCCCGCGAGCCCCACGACCGCGACCACGACCGTATTGCCCAAGCTGCGCAGGAACTCCGTTTTATGAAAAGCATCCGCATAATTGGCGAGCTGAAGCTTCGCAGGCAGGGAGAGAATGTTGTTCATCATCTCCCCCTCGGTCTTCAAGGAATTCAGAATGCCCATATAGACGGGAAACAAGGTGAAGCATGCAGCAACAAGCAGAACCAGGAAAATGATAGTGGAGCCCATCCGGTAGCGAAGAGCAGCCGTTCCCTTGCTCATGCTTCCACCTCCCGGTTTTTCATGATGCGGAGCTGGATGAGCGTAATCAGGAAGACGATCAGGAATAACAGCATCGCCTTGGCGCTAGCGTAGCCGTACCGGCTGTGCAGCTTGAACGCTTCCTCCATAATGTTCAGCGCGATGACCTGGGTAGATCTGCCCGGTCCCCCGCCGGTCAAGGCAAAGACAGCCTCGAATACCTTGAAGGAGTTGTTCAGCGTGAGAAAAATACCGATGGTCAGCGCCGGGTAGATCAGCGGCAGCGTCACATGGCGGAAAATCTCTCCCGCATTCGCTCCGTCGATCATCGCCGCTTCCTTGAGCGACTGGGGAACCCCCTGCAAGGCGGCCATGTAGATGACCATCAAGTAGCCGACCCCGCCCCATAAGGATAAGATTAAAATAGAATAAAAGGAAGTATTCGGATCGCCGATCCAGGACCGGTCCAGAAACGGCATACCCCAATGAATCGCTACATAAGGAAGCACCTTCGTAAAAATAAACAGCCACATAAACCCGCCGATGATCATGCTGATCATGTTCGGCATGAAGAAGATCGTCCGAAACCAGGCTTTGCTTCTTCCCCTCGTCTCGACGAGCACCGCCAGCGCAATAGCGATCACATTCTGCAGCACGACCATGAACAACACATATTTGAGCGTAAACTTTAGCGAATCCAGGAAAACCGGATCATCCGTCAGCGCCTCCACGTAATTAGCGAATCCGACCCAGCTATAGTGCGGATTCAAGCCGTTCCAATCCGTCAGGCTGTACCAGACGCCCCCGAAAGCGGGGGCGAGGGTGAATACAGCATAGAAGAGCAGAGCCGGCGCGACGAAGGCAAGCAGGATGATCGAGGATTTCCACTTTCTAGTCCATCCCATCCGATGACCTCCCTAGAGCGGTAGCTACCTGCCTATTTACTTGCTGGCTTTGATCGCATTCGCCCATGTTTTATCCAGGGCCTTGATCAAGTCATCCTTCGTCACGTTTTTCGCATAATAGCTTTGAAGCAGCTTGGCCGTTTCATCAGTCACCCCGTTCGGCAGCGACAGATCCAGGTAAGCCTTGCCTTTGGACACATAGCTGCTCGCTTCGGTCACCCAAGGGAACGTCTCATACTTATGAATGTCGGCTACCGGGTTGAACTTGAGCTCCTGGAACAGCGGCGGGGAGGCTTTATCGTCCAGCACATAGTTGAGCAGATCCAGCGCGACCTCCTTATTCTTGCTCGTCGAGGAAACGGCCAGCGAGGTCGAGGTCGCCAGATTGATCATCGTGCCAGCCGGATTGTTGCTCACCGGGAGCGGCGCCACACCGAACTCGGCGTTCGGGTTCGCCTTCAGAATCGATTCCGCCTGCCACGGTCCTTGTACCCACATCGCGGCTTTGCCGTTCGCAAAATCGCTCGAACCGGCTGCGCTGCCTACCTCGAACGGCTTATCCGTTCCGTTGGCCATAATCAAATCAATGATATTGAAGACATCCTTCACATCGCCATAGGAGGCCTGACCCTTATTCATCTTGTCCACCCAGTCCGGATGCTCCGAGGACACGATGCCGCCAAGCGAAAGCGCCATCATCAATTGCGGAATCCAAGCTTCCTGGAAGGACAATTCGAACGGAGTAACCTTGCTCGCCTTGAGCTTCTCTACAACCGCTTTCATTTCATCCAGCGTTTGGGGAGGCGTCAGTCCGAGATCCTTGAACATTTTCTTATTGTAAAGATAGCCCCAAGACAAGCTCTCCAGCGGAAGAGCGGCGACCTTGCCGTCATACGTCACGGTTTTCCTTACGCTCTCATAAATCTTCGGCACGAACGGCTGATTGGACAGATCGGCCAGATAACCGGCCTTGGAGTAAGTCGGAATATCGGCGATCGCATGAAGCGTGAACAGATCCGGCGCATCCCCCGAAGCCAGTCTCGTCTGAAGAATTTGCTTGGCCTGATCGGGATTCGGCATTTCCAGCTTGATTGTCACATCGATGTTCTTCTCAGCCTTCTGCTTCTGCTTGAACTGCTCGAAATACTTATCGAACTGGTCCTTGAACCGCGGAAAGCTCATAAATACCTTCAGCTCTACTTTTTTGGCAGCCGCGGCCTGTTCGCCAGAAGCGGGGGCCGCCGATTTCTCTGTGGTGCCGGAAGCTCCGCAGCCGGCGGCAGCCAGGGCCAGACTTGAGGTCAATAATAAAGCGAGCGCTTTCTTCATTTTGTCAATCCCCTTTGTCAGTCGTATAGTTCGTTACAGCTCTAAGTATAGGGGGATAGCGGACCGCATTCATTTGACAAGTTTAGCATCCTGTTTTGAAACATATTGATGTCAGCCTACTCCTCCTTGCGCAGATCTCCGGGCGTAATTCCGAAGTGCTTCTTAAATACCCGGTAGAAATACGTCAGATCGGCGTAGCCTGTCAGCTCAGCCACATGCTTGATCGAATAGCCTTGCTCCACGATCAGCTCCCTCGCCCGCTCCATGCGTCTGCGGTGCAAGTAATCGGTCAAGTTCTCGCCGGCCGAAGCTTTGAACAACCGGCTCAAATGCTCCTTGCTGACGAAAAATTGCTGAGCGATCGTTTCCAGCGAGATGGGTTCGCCATAATGCTTGTCGATATAGGCCTGGATCGCGGCGATAGATAGACTTCCCCGGCTTCTGCGGAGCAGCTCCGCCTCCCTGATCGCAATCACATAGAGGGAACCCAGCTCGTTCATCGCTTGTGTAATACTGGACCATTCGGTGACAGATACGGCGGACGGGTCACGCGCATAGTCGGAGCTCAGTCCGTTCTCCGCGAGAAACTCCTGCAGCATCAGGATAAAATCATACGCGAGCTGGGGAATCATTCCCTTCTGCCTCTCCGGGGTGAGCGTCTCCGTCAGTTCCTGCTGCAGCTTAAGGAAGGCTTGCTCGACTCCACCCGCCTGGAACTCTCTCATGAGGGCATACACTTGGCGCTTCGTGGCCAAATACCCGTTCAGCAGAGCGCTGTCGGCAAATAAGAACGGTTCCCCGGCATCATCAGCGCCGTCATAACGAGAGGCTGCCTCTCTCAGCTCGGCCAGACAACGGGATAAAGCACCCAGCAATTCATCCGCATCGATCGGCTTCAGCAAATACTCAACGGCACGCGAACGGATCGCTTGCTTCAGATACGGCCAATCATCATAACCACTCATCACGATAATTTTAATCTCGGGATATTGATCGTTCAACTGCTGGAGCAGCTCCACACCGTCGATCCCGGGCATGCGCATATCCGTGATGATAATATGCGGAGACAGCTCATCCGCCAGGCGCAGCCCTTCCCTGCCGTCCTCCGCTTCTCCAGCTTGCTGCAGCCCCAGGGACTCCCAGGGAACAAGGGTTTTCACCACTTGCCGGGACCACGGCTCATCGTCAATAATCAGTACATTATACATGGCAGCGTCTTGCCTCCTTAACAAGGAATCACAGCAACAACCAAGGTGCCGCTATCTGGCGTGCTGAATAGCCGGACTCCATAGGAGGGTCCGAAGCTCAGCTTGAGCCTGGCATCTACATTGTGCAGGCCGATCCCTTTCCTCCTGCCTTCCCTTCTCTGAGCAGGAGCCGTCTTCTTCAGCAGCTCCTCCGAGAGCTCACGGCGCAGCCGCAGGAGCACCTCGCGCTCCATGCCCATGCCTTCGTCCTTGACCATTAGCAGCACCCGGCCTCCGACCCGCCGCACACGAATCTCCAGCCTCCAGGCTCCTTCCCTCCTCTGCAGACCATGCTCGAAGGCATTCTCCACGATTGGCTGCAGCGTAAACTTGGGCAGCCTGCTCTCGAGTGCCCGCTCATCGACCGCCAGCGAAATGGTGCAGCGCCCTACAAAACGGTGCTCCTGAATGAACAAATAGTTGCGCGTATGCTTCAATTCTTCCTCTAGAGACACCATGTCCTCATCCGAGCCGATCGAATACCGGATCAAATCGCCGAATACGTGAATGATTTTATAAATTTCCGGCGCATTCTTCCCCAGCGCCATCCCGCCGATCAAGTGAAGCGTATTATACATAAAATGGGGGTTGATCTGCGCTTGTAAAGCCATAAGCTGCGCATTCTTTACTTCGATCTGGTGCTGGTATTCCCCCTCGATCAATTCCTTGATCCGCCTCATCATGGAATTGTACCCGGTTTCCAGAAGACCGATTTCATCGCGGTTCTGCACCGTCTTCATCTCGAAGCTATGGACGTGGGCTAACCGCATCTCGCGCGCGAGACTGACGATCGGACGGCTAATCCTCAGCGACACGAGAATCGATAAGAGCAGGGACGCCAGAGCAAAGGCTGCTCCTGTCAGCAAACCCGCCCGGATCGTAGCGTTAGCGCTCTGATTGATAGTGGAAACCGGAATAGCCTTGATTACCGTAAGCGGTCCATCCGACACCTTCTTGGCGAAATACAAATAATTGTGCCCCCGCTCAGCGAATAGCTCAGCATCAGGCAGCTGCAGAGTCTTCAGATAACTCGCCAGCTCATCGGTGACATCCAGCGTTGTCGAGCCGGACAGCAGCTCGCCCTCATCATTAAGCAGAAACACTGAGCTATCGGCCTCCGACCTCAGGATCGAGCCGACCTCCTCCCACACCTCCTTGTTGATACGGGCCGAGATTCCGCCCAGCAGCTTGCGGTCCTCGAAGCGATTGATGCTATGGAAAGCATAGATTCCGCTGCTGGTTTGCTTGAAGTACATATTGACCGGCGCCCGCCGGATACGGCTCCAGGCTTCGTCCTCCAGATCGGATAGCGGGAAGCTTTCGTTACTGGAGAATTTCACATCATAGGCCCGCTTCAGCTGCTCCAGATAAAGCGTGACCTGATCAAACTTGCGCGAGTTGGCATAAAAGACCGAGGTCAGTGTTTGCCAAACGACATTCTGACTGCGAAACTGCACGCCAATGTCCGGACTTTCCAGCTCCTGGGCAGCCGTCATTAGCGTCTGATTGATCTGCAGCGTATAGAAAAGAACATCCACCTGCTCAATCAATTCGGTTAAGTACTGGTCCGCCCACCTCATACGGGACTCATTCGCGCTGAAAATCTCTTTTTCCACCGAAGCTCTCATATTCTTGGTGGCTATCCAGGTGACCGTGACAACGGGCAGCGTCGTCAGCAATATCATAAGGATCATGAGCCGGAACCGGATGCTCATATGCTTCATTGTCAGGCTCCCCCTATGCAGATCCGTCTTTTTATTATGTATTCGGTTTCAAAAACCATACCTCCTCCTACGCGAATTTGAATCATATTGATGTTAAGCATTGAAAGATATTGATAGGGAACTCCATGAAGCTTCTGACTTCGCCATCTCGATGAGTTGTGGAGCCATGTGCGGCCAAGTAATCAAAAAGCCCGCAAATGGCCGCGAGAGCCATGTACGGGCTATACAGATACAGAACACTTTTACAATAACTCCGCCTTAAATCACGAAATGAAGGGGTGCTTTTATCCTTTCGTTGCCGCAGCTGAAGGGGACGCGCATGCCTCCGAGCAATAACCATGATGAACGTCATCACACGCTTCACAGCAAATATGCTGCAGGTGACAAGTATCCTCTGCACAATTGATATATCGCTCCGAGGGGCTGCCGCAATGATGGCATTGTCCGACGACAACGGCTTCATCCGTGTGATTGATCGGCACGGATATCCGTTCATCAAACACATAGCATTTGCCATCGAAAAGCCTGCCTTGCACGTCAGGATCTTTTCCGTAGGTGACAATGCCGCCATCTAACTGATAAACTTCCTGGAAGCCTTGCTGCAGCAGATAGCCGCTCAATTTCTCACAGCGAATCCCACCTGTGCAATACGTCAGAATGGGCTTGTTTTTAAATTCGCTCATATGTTCATCTATCCACTCCGGAAATTCCCGGAAGGAATCGACATCCGGTCGAATGGAATTGCGGAAATGCCCGAGGTCGTATTCATAGCCGGAACGTCCATCTAGCACGATGACATCGTCCCGCTGAAGCTGTTCATAGAACTGCTTGGGACTCAGGCGCTCACCACTGAGGACATTGGGATCGAGTTCATCTTCAACCCTAAACGTAACCAATTCTTTTTTGTAACGAACAAATATTTTCTTGAACGCATGTTCATCTGCCTCATCCACTTTAAACACCATATCAGCAAATAAAGGATTCTGACGTAAATCATGCATGTACTGCTCGGTTTGCTCAGCCGTACCGGATAGCGTTCCATTAATGCCTTCATCTGCAATTAAGATACGGCCCTTGACTCCCAGCTCCTTGCAATAAGCTAGATGCTCCTGACTAAACTGCTCAGCATCGGGAAGCTTTACGAATTTATAAAATAGCAGAACAAAGTATTTGGATTCGGAATTCATAAACTCACCTATTCATTAGAAATATTTTCATGACTAAATATATATTTATCTATAAAAAGTATTGTAT
Source organism: Paenibacillus filicis (assembly GCF_038070315.1). Lineage (NCBI taxonomy): Bacteria > Bacillati > Bacillota > Bacilli > Caryophanales > Paenibacillaceae > Paenibacillus > Paenibacillus filicis. Next base: position 182,367 of record NZ_JBBPCC010000015.1, read on the forward strand.
CACAATCTAACAGGTTGGCAAGAGGATCGTACGTGAGTGAAAGGTACAATTCTATGTCCGTCTCGGCAGAACTGAACCTCTTGGTTAAAGCAAAAAGAAACGGCCTCAGTCCGATGACATTCAGAACTAGGGCCGCTTCATCTTATTCTATTCTTTAACCTGTCTGCTAAACGGAGATTCTTGTACATGATGACGCCCCCAGGGCACGACTAAAGGCGATCCTGATAGCGGGTCCTGAATGACCGTACAGTTCAACCCGAAGATTTCGTTGATCCGTGCGCTGGTGATGACTTCCGTCGGCGTCCCTTCGGCCACTAGCCTGCCCTCGCGCAGCGCGAAGACATGATCGGCATAACGCGCCGACAGGTTGATATCATGAAGCACCATCACGATGGTCGTCCCCTGCTTGCGGTTCAGGTCTGTTAGCAGGTCCAGAATTTCTACCTGGTACGTGATATCCAGAAAGGTCGTGGGCTCGTCCAGAAACAGAATATCCGTTTGCTGGGCAAGCGCCATAGCAATCCATACCCGCTGCCGCTGACCGCCTGACAGTTCGTCCATATGCTGATTGGCATACGGAGTAATATTCATCATCTGCATAGCTTCGGCTACAGCTTCATAATCCTTTTTGGTCCAGCCGCCAAGCCAAGTCTGATGGGGAAATCTGCCTCGGCCCACCAGGTCTGCGACTGTAATCCCCTCCGGTACAATCGGAGATTGCGGCAGAAGGCCTACCACTTTGGCAAACTTCCTCGGCGACATGCCTCCAATTGCTTCCTGGTCGATCGTGATCGTGCCGGAGATCGGCTTGATGAGTCTGGCCAATGTTTTGAGCAGCGTCGACTTTCCACAGCCATTAGACCCCATGATGACGCTGATCTTATGACTGGGGATGGTGAGGTCTATGCCATGAATAATCGCTTGATGGTCATAGCCGGTAACCAGCTGCTGCGCTTGAAATAGATGTGTCGGTTTCATCATAGCTCTCCCTTTTGGTTCATTCGGATCAGCAAGTAGATCAGATACGGCGCTCCGAGCATCCCCGTGACGATGCCGACGGGGAATCGGGTCTCGAAAGCAAATTGTCCGATCAGATCGGCCGCTAATACCAAATTCACGCCAACAAGTCCCGCAGGAAGGATATTCGAGAAACCTTTGCCAACCAAACGATTGGCTATAGGTCCGGCCAGAAAGGAGACAAAGGCAATAGGCCCTGTTGTAGCCGTGGCAATCGCAATGATGAACACGGAGATCAAGATCAGCATCATGCGCGTTTTGTCCGTATTTATGCCCAGAGAAGATGCCGAATGCTCGCCAAGCTCCAGTAGACTCAGGTGCTTGCCCAACCCCATGAGGATGGGCGAGAGAACCAGCACAGCGATGATAAGCGGCGGCAGTTCCCGCATCTGCGAGCCGTTCAGACTGCCTCCGAGCCATCTCATCGCTGCCGGGATATCCGTCTGGGCGCTGATCAGAATCAGATAGGAGATGACGGCGTCCAGCATAGCCTGTATCCCGATACCGACCAGAATGAGTCTTCCAATCGAAAAGGCCCTGCCTCTGGACAATATGTACATCACCGTTACTGTCGCCAGACCGGCAACGATGGAAGCGGCAGATACAACAGCTCCGTTCGCATGCAGCACCGTGATGCAAAATACGGCAGCTGCACTAGAACCGGACGTAATCCCGATCACATTGGGATTGGCCAGCGGATTGCGCAGCATGGTCTGGAACGTGTACCCGGCAATACCAAAGGCGAATCCGGCAAACAGCCCAGCCAGCATTCTCGGCAGCCGTATCGTATGGACCGCAAAGGACGCTCCCTTGATCTGCTCACCAAGCAGCACCCGGGTGACATCTTGAATGGAATATATAGTGTTGCCGAGCAGAAGCATAGCGCAGCAGAGTGCGCATGCCAGTACGGCAAGCAAGGCGGTAACCAGCGCCCAGCGGCGGCGGCGCAAATACCTGCCCCTGCGAATCAAAGCTATCGTTTCATGGTTCATAGTGATCGAACCTTCGATCTGATCGCCAGCAGGATAAGAATCGGAGCTCCTATAAAAGCTGTGACCACACCGACTTCCAGCTCGCCAGGTCTGCCGATTACCCTGCCGCATACATCGGATATCGTCAAGATTAGTGCCCCCGAAATTCCAGACATGGGGATCACATACCGCAGATCAGGGCCAAGAATCAGACGCATCACATGAGTCGCCAGTAGACCGACAAAACCGATCGGGCCCGCCAGTGCTGTCGTTGCACCGCATAAGATGACGCCGGCAAAGGCGGCAATAAGTCTCAGCACCCCTGTTCGCACACCCAAACCCGCTGCAGCTTCATCTCCCAGCGCTAAGGCATTAAGCGCCGGGGCAGTCACGATCGCAATCAGAAGGCCCAGGATTAGAAACGGGGCAATCGTAGCGATCGCACCCCAAGAGCCGGACCCCACACTTCCTACTTGCCAAAATCTAAACTGATCCATCACATAAGCACGTGGCAGCATGATAGCGGCAACCATGGAAGACAGCGCGGCACTCGTTGCCGCGCCGGCCAGCACAAGCTTAATCGGTGTGGCTCCGCCCCGCCCCATCGACCCGATTCCGTACACAAATACCGCTGTCCCCCCGGCACCCACAAGAGCAAGCCAGATGGAAGATCCCGCAGAGCTGACATTCAAAAAGGCCATTCCAGTTACGACAAACAAAGCAGCACCGGTATTGACGCCCAATATACTCGGATCGGCAATCGGATTGCGCGTCACGGATTGCATCAGCGCACCGGATACGCCAAGCGCTGCCCCGCAGCATAAACTAAACACCGTTCGTGAGATGCGCTTCCGAACGATATTGGCTTCATAGGAATCAACCTCCGGACGGAACAAGCCGTCCATCATTTCGGTAAACCCGATCCCTCGCGAGCCCAGCATCAGGGATGCGGCTGCGCATACCACGAGCAAGACGATACTGCACAGCAGAATGAGCTTGAAGTGCTTGGGCACACCCCAATTTGGTTCGGGTATAGATGGCGCTGAATGATTCATTTGCCTCGATCCAGAGCGTCCCCAATCAGCTTCAGATACTCATCAATCGTGTAAGCGATGGACAGCGGGTTTGGCGTGCCGGCTGCTACTAGCGGCGTATCGCTGTCGATAAACGCTACGGCTCCCTTCTGAATCGCCGGAATTTTGCCGAGCAAGCTATCTGCTTTAAGCGCTTGAAGCAATTCATTATTACCATATCCGACAATGACATCCGCTTCATATAAGGCCTGAGCATTTTCACTGCTCAATTTCAAGGAGTAGCTCTTCGGATCCGTAATCTGCTTGGTCACAGCATCAGGGTAAATGAGTCCAAGCTCATACAAAAACGCAACGCGTGAATCGATCGGTGTATAGATGTGCAGCTTGGACAAATCCTTGGCCGAAAAATTGACCCAAACTACCTTCTTGCCTTTAATTTGCGGATATTGACCCAATTTATCTTGAACCAGTTTTTCCGTATCCTTAATTAATTGCTTCCCTTCGGCAGCCATCCCCATGCCCGTTGCATTAAGGATGACTTGCTCCCGCCATGTCGTGGTCCAAGGCGATGTCGGGTAAGCAACCACCGGTGCGATCTGGGACAACAATTCATAATCTTCTTTCGTAATGCCCGAGTAAGCGGCCAGAATCACATCAGGCTTCGCATCCGAGATGGCTTCAAAATTAAGTCCGTCGGTATCCTTAAAAATATTCGGTTTCTCGAGACCTAATTTCTTCACTTCCTTGAGTGTCCAAGGCAGCATACCGCTTCCGTCTTGCACGCCGAAGTTAGCCGCCGAGAAACCAACCGGTTTCACGCCAAGAGCCAGTACGATGTCATGATTTGCCCATTGAACGGTAACGATTCGCTCAGGCTTGCTTTTAATGACCGTTTTTCCCAAAGCGTGCTCGATCTCAATCGGATATTTCACATCAGCTTTTTCGGAACCGACAGCAGGTGTTGGGGATACCTTGGATGGTTCAGCTGCACCGCTGGAGCCTGTAGACGAAGGTGCAGAATTAGATGGCGAGCTTGCGCACCCCGCGATGATCAGCACAAGTACGGCAAGCAGAATAAATAGAACCGTGGCTTTTGGTTTATGTCTCATTTCTCCAACCCTTTCTTGTTGCGTATGTCCAACATCCCTTGCGGACCATCCCTTCGATCTGCGAACTACTGAATGATGTTGATAATCATTATCAAATTATGATCGATAACAGTATAGCAAGTAGGGGAAATGGCAGCAATAGACAATATTCGCCTGAAAAACCGGACGATATTCGGATTCAAGCCACTTTCCCACACAAAAAAGCTATCGCTGATAAATCATGGCCGGTTGACGGCAGAGCCATGTCAGCGATAGCGGGATGATTGCAGGGTCAGCGAACGTGTAGCAGCGACAGCAAACATGTTGACAGAAAGCGGGCCTCCGTAGGGCCAGATCATACCAGAGGGTTTCATTCGACTTCCTCTGTGGGAGGAAACGTTCAGCATCCTCCAAGTCCGTTCCTTCTGCAACCGCGAGATTGCGATCTTATCGTCGCGCTGAACGAGGTACATCATATGGGCATTGTCACCCACTTCGAGCTTATCCATCTCGATGGTAGTGAACCCGAGCGGTTCATAATGCCCTGGCTTGAAGGCATTCGTTAGACCGAGGCGTTCCAAAACCCCGACGGGCAAGGAGCCGTCATTGGACAAGCGCAGCAAGTAATGCTGCTCGCTGGAGTAACCAATAGCAACCATCGCTTTATTCGTTGCGATTCGGGGATGGATATATTCACGCATGACCTTGTATGAGTCCTCCAATCGGCACTGAATGCCGGTCGCAAGCGCTCCTCTATCCAAAACAGAGGCCAGATGCCCAAAAGAGTATTCCAGCGACTCATATTCAGACGTTTGCCGGCTTGATGGAAAAAGATCGTAGGCAACGGTAGGCGCGATCTGCTGTAAAGCATCATAATAGGGTTCTGTCAGCATGCGAGTGCCGATGATTAAGTCCGGGGACAGCTCGGCAATCCTCTGCAGATTCGGCTGGAGGCGCGGGCCGACATCTACGATGCCGTCAGGAATGGCAATCGGCAGACTTAGCCAGCGAGGCATTTCGTCCGCTTCCGAGACACCTAGCGGAACGATTCCCAGCGCGAGCAAATACTCGGCCATCGTCCAGTCGAGCGCAACGATACGCTGTGGAATAGCCGTAATCTCTGCTTCGCCTAGCGCGTGCTCGATATGCCGAAGCATGGAACGCTTAATCATCAGCGGGTTGAACTCCGATGCTTCTGTTGCCGGGCCAGCCGTCAAGCTTGACTTGTCCTGCCCCGTACGCTTGAAATGCAGGGGCGACAAGCCGACCATGCGTTTGAATATCCTTCCGAAATAAGAAGGATCACGGTAGCCGGCTTTTTCAGCTACTTCTGGCAGACTGAGCGTACTCTCGGTCAATAGTGTCTTGGCAACCTCGACGCGCATTCGAGTCAAGTATTCGATGGGCGTGTACCCCGTAGCGTCTTTAAACAGCGCACAAAGATGAGGAACGCTATAATTGGCGTGCTCGGCTAACTGCTTCAGTGTGATGGGCTGTGCGTAAAAATGCTGCATGTATTGAATCACTTGCGTGATTGGGCTAGAATCGGCCGTCTCGGAGGACTGGTGCTGCAATTGGACCCATTCATATATGAAGGATAGAAAATACGCTTTGGCTTGCAGCTGCGCACCCGGCTGTTGCTGCTGCCAAGCTGCCTCCATCGTGTGCAGCAGGGTGCGCAGCGAAGTTTCCACTCCGGCATGTACCGTGCTGACCCTCTCGCCAAACTGCGATTGTTCAGCCAATTGACGCCACTGGGTATCCGTATGCTGTCCCCATTCTACTCGGTAAGTCACCAGATAAAATCGCCCTCGATTAAAGCGGGGGACGATCTGAACAGGCGTGCCCTCTCCCCCGTGCAGTACGATATCGGCAGGCTCTGTGTAACGGACATCACCGAATTCGACATGTTGGATGTTATCCGCCACATATACGAATCCACTCGCAGGCATGGAGAAAGCCATGGCAACCTCGACGGTGCATAGCCGCACTTCAATCAGCTGCACATGAGCTTGATTCCATAATTGCAAATGTTCCTCCAGGCTCAACATCGAAGGCATACAACCGCACCCTTTAATATGAGAATTATTATCAACAACATGGTCATTGTATCAAACTATGAGCGGGTTGAGAAGTCACCGGGGGTTATTCGTTAGGTGAGGAGAATTGAATTTCTGTTGGTAAAGTAAGCGTGACATCGGTCTGAATGGTAGCAATGGAATCATAAGGTTCACAACTATATATAGAAGAAACACGTTCATGAAGGGATTGAGCATTCGATGGAGGGAGAGACAGAATTGGATTACCCGGCGGAAATTTATCCTTGCCGAAGGCACGAGCAAGCCCTTCCCTACCTTTCACCGTTCACACATCATCCGAGGGAAATCGATATGTAAACAAATGAAGACCCCCTTGCCGCATGCGTCGTATACCGTTCACCGGATCACGTGCAGCAAAGGGGGCTGATCGATTACCCTAAGCATAAATTTCATAATAGCTGCGGTCTCCAGCGACGGGATGGAGAGCGGCAGGATCATCCGGTAATACATGGTGAACGCCACCGTCGATCTTGACAGCCTCATCCATTTCCTTGGAGTTGCCCAAGTAGAACTGTCTCCATAGAAAAACAGTGTGGAATAGATCGTCTTTTCAAACTTACGGTTTATCGGTTACGCTCAATTTTTGTTCACCTATTGCAGACCTGCGACGCATGGATAAAGAAAAAATAGCCGGGATGAGTGCAATTGCGACGCCAACTCCACCAAGCCAGCCGACGGCTGTAAGCGAGACTCTTTCAACAATGACGCCCCCGATTACAGCCCCTACGGCCATGCCGAGCTGCACGATAGAATTGTTCAAACTCAGGATGATCCCCGAAGCCTGAGGAGCCATACCGAATAAATATACTTGTTGAACCGGCCCCATCGACCAAGCGAAAAAGGACCATAACATAAGCAAAGGCAACACGAACATCGACGAATGGGAGAACGCCGCCAGCAAAAATAAGATGCCGGAATGAAAGAGCAAGCCTCCAATCATCGTGCGGGGTATGCCCCATTTATCTACACCGTAGCCGCCAACTTGAGAACCTATGAGGCTGGCCAGTCCAAATGCAAACAATCCGATGCTTACCATCTTCTCGCCCATTCCCGTAACGGTCAGCAGAAACGGCGTTATATAGGTGTACAGAATCATATATCCCAATATCCAGAAAAAACTGATGGACAGCGCGACAGAGATTCGGGGATTCTTTAACAAGGCGAGCTGTTCCCGAATAGGAACGGGAGCCTCTCCTTCCGATTTCGGAAGCGTCAGTAGAAGAACCAGCATCGCGATCAAGCTGAGTGCTCCGATCCCCGTGAAGATGATTTTCCAATCATACGAGCCCGCAATGATCCTCCCAAGCGGAACTCCGAGAATGAGCGCGAGGTTAAAGCCCAAGAGAACCGTTGCAATAGCGCCGCCCTGTCTTCCAGGTTGAGAGATCTTGGCTGCAACGGTCAGGGCGACGACCATAAATACCCCCGTGCTTATCGCCAAAATAATTCTTGCTCCAATCAGCATGCCGTAGCCTGTGGTTGTGACTGTGATCAGGTTCCCTACGAAAAATAATGCCAAAGCTGATAGCATAAGCGTTCTTCGATCCATCCTTGCCGTGATTGCAATAAGAATCGGTGTGCCGATGGCATAAGCAAGCGAGTAGACCGTAATCAGTTGTCCGGCCGCCGCTAACGACACTCCAACATCACTTGCCAGCATGTCCAAAATGCCGGCAATCACGAATTCCGAAGTTCCGACTAAAAAGCTGATAATGGCCAATATATATAATTTCCAAGCGTTTCTCATTCGATTCTCTCCTCTTCATTTCTATAGTTCTAAATTTGTAGAAATCATGATTAAAAAAAATGAACTCTCAAGTTCGCCGGCGCCATTTCTGGCCCCATCAGGTCTCTTTACTCCAACGTTCGTCCACTGCATTAAGCGTTACCGGTCAGACGTCTGACGGGCGAGCTCCTTACGGACAATCGGTGCGACTTGGGTGCCGAGAAGCTCAATCGTCCGCAGCAAGTCGCGATGCGGCAACGAGCTGAAGTCGACGTACATCATGAATCGAGTCAAGCCCAGGTTCTTGTGCAGCAGTACGATCTTCTCTGCGACATATTCAGGGTCTCCGACATACAGTGCTCCGTGAAGGCTGCTGGCTGCATCGTACGAGTCACGTGTATAGGTAGCCCAGCCTCGCTCTCGTCCAATTCGGTTCATTTGGTCGGCCATGACCGGGTAATATCGTTCTGATGCGTCTTGGGTCGTATCCGAAATAAAACCATGCGAATGCGTCGCAATTTGCAGCTTATTCGGATCGTGACCTGCCTTCACCGCGGCTTCCTTATAAAGCTCCACCAGGGGTGCGAATCTCTCCGGCATCCCGCCCAGGATAGAGAAGACAATCGGAAGTCCCAGCAAGCCGGCGCGAACAGCCGATTCCGGACTGCCACCCGTGCCGATCCATACAGGTAGAAGCTCCTGCTCTGCACGAGGATAGATGCCCATGTTGTCAATCGCCGGTCGATGACCGCCGCGCCAGGTCACCTTCTCAGAAGCGCGAATCTTCAACAGCAGCTCCAGTTTTTCTTCGAACAATGCCTCGTAATCCTTCAGGTCATAGCCGAATAAAGGAAACGATTCGATGAACGAACCCCGTCCGGCCATGATCTCCGCTCGCCCGTTCGACAGACCGTCCAGCGTTGCGAAGTCCTCATATACCCGCACCGGATCATCCGAAGAGAGCACCGTCACTGCGCTCGAGAGCCGGATCCGCTTCGTTGAAGCGGCAGCGGCGGCCAGAATGACGGCTGGCGACGAGGCTGTGTAGTCGATTCGATGATGCTCGCCGATGGCATAGACGTCAAGGCCGACTTGATCTGCCAATTGAATCTCTTCTACCGCTTGGCGCAGCCTCTGGGCGTGCGAGACACCACCATGGCCGGGATTTACATGGAGGAATGTGCTAATTCCAATTTCCATCGTATTCGTTTGGTCGCTCATAGTCATATTCTCCTTTTTTATATGGAATAGGGACAATCCTTGAATTCCACAGTTCTAAATCTATAGAATTATCGATTAAAAAAATTACGCCATTAAAAAGGGCGCAAATTTTTCCGCTATTTCTCGATTGACATTATAGTGAATAAACGATCCATTTTTGCGAGAATTAATCAAGCCGGAGTCCGTCAATTGCTTCAGATGATGCGACAGCGTCGAGCCAGCAACCGATTCAAGCTTTTCACCGATGGCGGTGAAGCATAAATTACTCTCACCCGCGAGCAGCAAAGCGATTTTCAGCCGGGTAGGTTCTCCCAAAGCTTTATATACTTTAACTGCTTGCCTGATATCGTCTTGATGTTCGCCCATTATTATCACCTCCCTAACTTACTTCCTCAGTTCTACAACTATCGAAATCAATAATATCACCATGCCGTTCAAAAGTAAAGAGCCACTCCCCCGAATTTATCAACCTCATAAAACAACGTCTGTCGGCGTCCTGAAACGAATTCAGCGGGAACAGCGGCCTGCATATATGAAACAATAAAAAAGGCTTCCGATCTGCCAGAAAAGCAGATCAGAAACCTATCATTGATGAAGTGGTGCGGTCGAGAGGACTCGAACCTCCACGGGGGGTTAGCCCACACGGACCTGAACCGTGCGCGTCTGCCAATTCCGCCACGACCGCGTATGTATCGATCTAAAACCAATTATGTACCGGTTACTTTAGACGACTTTTTGATTATATGAATTTATCACCATAAAGTCAAGACTTGATCGTTATTTTTTTATGATTCATATTCATCTATATGCAACAACGAATACAATCACAGTTGCATGTGAGAAGACTTTCCTGGAGTGCAGTAATATCGGAGAGGAGCAGCAGCGTGAACTTTAATCTCACCGAAAGCTTGGAGATCCTGGAGCGTACACCGCAAGCACTGGAGGTATTCTTAACAGGTCTTTCCGAGAACTGGCTGAAGAATAACGAGGGCGAAGGAACCTGGAATGTCCATGAAGTGATTGAGCATCTGATTGAAGGCGAGAAGCAGAACTGGATTCCTCGACTCGAATTTATCCTGGCCGAAGGTGAGAGCCAGCCCTTCCCTGCCTTTGACCGTTACGCTCATTTGAACCCAAAGGCTGAAACGACGATTAACCAGAAGCTGCTCGAGTTTAAAACGATACGTTTGCAAAATATTCTCAGGCTCAAGGAGCTTATTCCATTCGAATCAACCCTCGAAAAAACGGGATTTCACCCTGCCTTCGGCGTTGTCAAAGTCAAGGAACTAATCGCGACCTGGGCCGTGCATGATTTGACGCATATGACTCAAATCCTTCGAGTCATGGCCAAGAGATACGGTACGGACGTAGGAGCGTGGCGAGAATATTTAGGTATTTTAAAGTGAAGCCTGAGAAGGGTTCGTACTCCTAACCAGAGCCGAACCCCTAACCAGTTTCTTAGCAAATCCAGAGGATTCTCCCGCTTCCCCCCGTCCCGTCCATCAATAGAAGTTCCCCATGATCATTTGATCCAAAGCCGTTCCGGCAAGCACCATCGGATATACATTTTCATCCTTAGGGATCACGAACTCCACGAGCACAGGTCCCTGAGTTTCCAGCGCTTCCTGCCAGACCTTTGCTGCTTCTTCCTTCGTACTGGCTCTAAGTCCTTTAATGCCGTAAGCTTCAGCAAGCTTGACGAAGTCAGGACTGCCGGCAAGATCGATTTGACTGTACCTTTTCTCATGGATAATTTCCTGCTGTTGTTTGACCATGCCGAGCACCTGATTGTTTAACACAACAACTTTAACAGGGATTTGGTGAATGGCACACACGGCCAATTCCTGCGCACACATCTGAATACCGCCATCCCCATTAACAGATACCACAAGGCGGGAAGGATTCCCCAATTGAGCGCCGATAGCGGATGGAAGTCCGAAGCCCATCGTTCCAAGACCACCCGAGGTGATTAAGGATCGGGGATGATTGAATGTATAATAATGCGCGGCCCACATTTGATGCTGCCCCACATCTGTAGTGATAATGGCATTCCCTTGTGTAGTTTGATCGATCATTTCGATGACAAATTGCGGCTTGAGCTCGGTTTCCGAATCTTGATACCTAAGCGGATAATCCGCTTTATCCTGCTTGAGCTGCTTGATCCACATCTCGGACAAAGCCGGCCGAGCCTTTGTATGGGCATAAGACAACACCGCTTTGATATCCCCGACACAGGCGATATCGACTTGAACGTTTTTCCTAATTTCAGCCGGATCGATATCTATGTGCGCTATCCGTCTAGCCTTGGGAGCGAAGCCGCTCACCTTCATCGTGAGCCGGTCATCAAAACGCGAGCCGATGGAAATGATCAGATCGGCGTTTTGTATAGCCATATTGGCTGCATATGCGCCATGATGTCCGGCCATCCCCATCCAAAGCTCATGGGCGCTTGGGAATCCTCCCAAACCAAGCAGTGTGGTGACTACGGGAATCTTCGTTAGGTTCACGAACTCGGCCAACTCCTCAGCCGCATTCGAGTAAACGACTCCGCCACCGGCTATAATCACAGGCTGCCGTGACTCGGCTATGGCCTGAAGCAGGTTATCGATCTCGGAGTGATCCAATTCGAGCTCCGGATTGTAGCCCCTTATATCCAGGTGATCACACGGCTTATACCAAAACTGCTGATTCGACACATCCTTAGGAATGTCGATCAATACCGGCCCTTTCCTTCCCGTGTTCGCAATATGAAAAGCCTCATGAATAATCCTCGGAAGATCCTCGGCATCACGAACCAAATAATTATGTTTAGTGATCGGCATCGTTATACTCACGATGTCCGCTTCTTGAAAGGCATCCGTCCCCATAACGGTAGTCGGAACATTACCCGTAATCACAACAAGAGGAACGGAGTCCATATAAGCCGTCGCGATACCGGTAACCAGGTTGGTCGCTCCAGGTCCTGAGGTGGCTATACATACGCCTACCTTGCCTGTCGAGCGGGCGTAACCGTCTGCCGCGTGAATAGCTCCCTGCTCATGTCTGGTCAAGCAATGCTTAAATTCCGGATTTCCGACCATGGCGTCGTAAATATACAGAACACTCCCTCCAGGGTACCCGAATACGCAATCGACCCCTTCGAGCAATAAACTGCGCAACAGACCCTCTGATCCTGTAATCAACTCGGCATTTTCTTGATGTTCCATGGATGGCTTCATTGAAAATCCTCCTCGAAAATGATAAACCCCTCTCCTCCCAAGCCGGCAGATCTCTGCTAGCTGTATAGGGACGAAAGGGGTTGATTTTCGCGGTACCACCCTGGTTTGCCGGAATCTCTCGATCCCGAGCCTCATGAGGTAAGACTTACTTACCTCCGGCACGGTAACGTGTGCCATTTCGTTTGAGCCTACTTATCGCATCCGACTTGGACCGATGTTCAGTCAAAAGCTCCGAGACGACTTCGCGGCAGTGGATTACGGCAAAGGTTTCAGCTACTCCTTCGCTCTCTGGACCTAAGAGCCCCTGCGCTTTTTTCTCTTCTTCGCTTTTTATTTACATTTAGATACAAAAACCCCTCTCATCCCGAGCCGACAGATCATCTGCCAGCTGCATAGGGACGAAAGGGGTTGATTTTCGCGGTACCACCCTGGTTTGCCGGAATCTTGCGATTCCGAGCCTCATGAGGTAAGACTTACTTACCTCTGGCACAGTAACGTGTGCCATTTCGTTTGAGCCTACTTATCGCGTCCGACTTGGACCGATGTTCAGTCAAAAGCTCCGAGACGACATCGCGGCAGTGGATTACGGCAAAGGTTCCAGCTTCTCCTTCGCTCTCTGGACATAAGAGCCCTGCGCTTTTTTCTCTTCTTCGCTTTTCATATGGATATTAGCAGTATTTTATCACAGTCCGACGGCTTTATCAATCTCAAGGATATGCCATTGTTTTTCTATATTCCGTTGGCGACACACCCATTATTTTTTTGAACAGCTCTGCAAAATAGTTAGAGCTATTAAAACCACAGGCAGCGGAGATATCGGTGATGTTAAGACTATTGTTCGTCATAAGCTCTATACTTTTCTGTAAGCGGTAATCGGTAAGATAGGCTATCGGTGATTTCTTTAATGAATGCTTGAACAATCTGCAGCACTTACTCCGACAAACCGCTCCAGCTGTTGAAATATCTTGCAAGCTGATACTCTCTGCATAGTGCATCTGAATGTAGGCGATCATCTTTTTCATGGCGGCTATATCCTTCGAATACGCCTCTTGGAATCCATGCTTCACGACCGTATTGGTATACAAATGTAAAAATAATAACTCAAATTGAGTAATGGCTAACATTTCATAACCTTCTTCTTGATGATGACAGGTTTCATATAACCTTCGGATCAATCGCAGCGCCTCGCTCTGCCATGCTACTTGTTCAGTGAAGACAATCGCATCACTATTGGAATCTTGCAGAAACGGCTTGATATATTTATTTTCGATGTGAGTATTTCGGACAAGCAGACTTGGGTTCAACAATAATACAAGAAAGCTGCAATCCTCATCTTGATTGGAAAAACCATAATGCAGCCGATTCGAGTTTACGAAGATGCCTTCCCCTTGTTGAAGAAGATAATACTCTCCATCCACAAAATAATCCATTGAACCTTCCAAAATGAGTATGAATTCCAAATCATGATGCCAATGGCAGCTCGCACTGCGATTATAAAAGTAAGAGATCCGGGATTGTCTCGTACGAATAGGCAAATATGGCGTATCGTATTCTACAATTTCCGATAGATTCTCCGCTACGTTCAATTGCATCACACATCACCGTCCGAGATACGATTGTTATATAAATAAGCTCAAATGCGATATTTAGAACGATTCAATTGTACTATCATTAGATAGCAACATGAGTAAATAGGAGGGCATACTGGCATGACACAACGTGAACATATAAAGAACGGCAAGCTTTTCACAGATATGGGAGAAGGATTGCCGGAGGAACGGCTTAAAGGAAAGGAGCTCGTGTACGACTTTAATCTGACCAGGCCATCAGAGAAGGATCGACGACAGGTATTGGCCAAAGAACTGTTCGGAAGCTACGGGGAGAAGTGCTGGATTGAACCTCCTCTTCACCTATGCTACGGGTCCAATACCTTTATTGGGGATCATTTTTACGCCAATACCAACTTGACCATCCTTGATGACACAACGGTTACGATTGGCAATCGGGTCTTACTTGGCCCGAACGTTACGATTTGTACCGTGGGACATCCCGTTGATCCTGAATTACGTGCTACGGGGCAAATGTATGCCTTCCCCGTCGTGATTGAAGATGGCGTTTGGATCGGCAGCGGCGTGATCATTAACCCCGGTGTTACGATAGGAAAAAACAGCGTAATTGGCGCCGGAAGTATCGTTACGAAAGACATTCCTCCTCATGTGATCGCTGTTGGAAACCCATGCAGGATTCTTCGTGAAATTACGGAGGAAGATAAAATGTATTATTACAAGAACCGCAAAGTGTAGCCAGCGTTCAGATCTTTTACATGAACGGCAAAGGAGCATGGATGACAATGGCACTTTTAGTTAGGGAAAAAAGCTTTTATAAGAGCTTCATTAGTTTAACTTTGATCATCGCGTTGCAGAACGTCATTACGATCGGAGTTAACCTTTCGGATAACCTTATCCTTGGCGGATACAGCGAGATCGCTTTATCTGCAGCATCGCTGGCTAATCAGATTCAATTTATCGCAACATTTCTGATGATCGGCTGCTCACAAAGCGTTGTTATTCTGGCTTCACGCTTATGGGGGGCCCGACAGCTCACGATTATTAGAAAAGTGATTGGAGTTGGCATGGCCTTCTCACTTGCTATTGGTGTGGTTACCTGTGTAACCGTTATTGGTTTCTCAACGGAGCTGTTGTCGTTACTAACTACGGATGAACTTGTTATTCAAGAAGGAGCCAAATTTCTAAGCATTGTATCGTTTTCGTTTGTATGTTTTGCTATAACCACGGTCTTGTTGGCCTCCCTGCGCAGTATGGAGATTGTAAAGATTGGGTTATTCGTTTCCCTCTGTACGCTCGTTATCAATGTCTCATTGAACTATCTATTGGTGTATGGTCAGTTCGGATTACCGGCAATGGGCATAAGCGGGTCAGCCACCGCTACGTTAGCGTCGCGCATCATAGAATGTATCATCGTCATCGTGTACGTCTTAAAAAACAATCAGAGCTTAGGACTAACTATTCGTAACTTTTTGAAACTGGATACATCCATCCTGAAGCAATATACACAAATTGCTTTCCCTATCTTAATATCGAGCCTGTCCTGGGCTGGAGCCATGGCTGTACAAAGCGGGATTCTAGGTCATATGGGCACATCTGCCATTGCAGCCAACAGCGTAGCCACGACGATATTTCAGTTTGTAACGGTCATCACGTATGCTTCTGCCAGTTCAACAGCGGTCATCATGGGAAAAACAGTGGGAGAAGGTCATTTAGCAAAAGTAAAAGCCTATAGCCGTACCCTGCAGATCTTATATCTAGGTATTGGTCTGGTTACGGCCATCGTATTATTTGTTACCAAGGATCATGTCTTATTCATGTATGCCATCTCCGATGAAGCCAAAACGCTTGCTCTGACCTTTATGACGATCCTATCGATAACCGTTATAGGAACATCTTACGAAATGCCTGCTTTATCAGGGATTTTACAGAGCGGCGGAGATACAAAATTCGTCATGTACAATGATTTTATTTTCATGTGGCTGCTGATCTTACCGGCGTCACTACTAGCAGCGTTCGTATTTAATTACTCGCCGGTTATCATCTTCATCCTGCTCAAGAGCGATCAGATCCTGAAATGTTTTGTTGCTCTTGTGAAAGTAAATCGATACAAATGGATCAAAGTCATGGCGGATCAACCTTAATTCATGCATGTGCTGTACGGCTTAACCGAGATAGGATTCCATAAATATCCCTCTATGTTTCGAGTGACCATCCTGATGGTCCGCTCGAATATAGAGGGATATTTTTCTTTCTGATACCTACAGTCACATCCAACTCAAGTCATCGCACACTTCGATATACTCGTGCAAGGTGTCGAAAAAGCATATCGTGCTTGAAGGGTCATTGACGGAAGAGTATTCATGAACCATAACATGACCATTCTGCAGCTCCCAAGCGGTATGAATGCGAGTTACGTTCTTCCCATCCAACAGGATATCCTGAGCGACATGTCTTATGGCTTGTTGACTATTCAATGTATCACTCATATGAATAAGAATTGGAAATTTACTCATGATAGCAAAAACACCTCGGTTTTTCTACTGGACTTTGAAACAGCCCGTATTCAAGTATTTGAAATCTCGTTGGGAGCTTGAGCATCCTTCCTCCTAGGGGATACACCATCCTGTCCAATGGGTTTCGCTGCTTGAGACAACAAGGCGGCTACAGTGACTGCGATAAGAACAAAAATCAAGGCGCGAAGCAGACCGATCGATTCACCAATAATGCCTAGAAAAGGCGGGCCTACAAGAAATGCGAGGTAACCGGCCGTAGAGACCGCACCTACCCTTGCCGCTACGCCACGCGGGTCGTCTCCTGCAGCGGAAAGTCCCACGGGAAAGCCAAATGCAGCGCCAAATCCCCAAAGCACAATGCCTACAGAGGCCATCACAAAATTCTGCCCCCATATCACGATAAGCAGCCCGACAATCGCAAAAAGCGCGGACGCCCGGAGAACGAATACTCGACCGAAACGGTCAAGCAAGATGCCGCCTGCTGCACGGCTGATCGTCATTGCACCCACAAATAGACCGAAAGCCAACGAACCCATCGCTGGGGTCGTATGAAAACCATCGACAACGATAAGCGGCAGCCAGTCGCTTGCAGAGCCTTCAGCAAAAGACATGCCAAGCACAATGATACCGAGCAAAATCGTACGGCGCTCCTTCCACACAGCCATGCGTTCTCTGGCACTCATCGGCGGATCATTCGAATCACCGCCTGTTTCCTTCCCGGTACCGGCTGGTACAAGACGGTACAAAAGGATCATAGCCAGGATGATCACGGCCACGGCAAGGACCAGATGGATCGTGACGGAAAGACCTAATTTAATTGCAGCTGATCCACCCATCGCTCCGATGAGCGTACCTAGACTGAACGAAGCGTGGAAGCCGGTCAGAAGTGATTTTTGAGCAGCTCTCTCCACGGCGGTTCCCTCTACATTCATCGCCACGTCGCATATGCCATTACCGAATCCGAAAATGGCCAGGCCCACAAACACCCATGCACCGCTAGCTAGCCATGATCCCCCCAAGCCCACAACGACAAGACCCACCGAGCTTACAGCAAGGCTGGCTGTCATCACAAAACGCCCGCCCTTATAGGCAATGAGATGACTGGCGCATAATAACCCTATAATGGAGCCTACGGCCAGACCGAAAATAATCCATCCCATTTGTGACGTGGTAGCCCCGAGCGTGTCCCGAATGGCAGGTGTACGCGATACCCACGATGCAATGGCGAAGCCGGGCAGTGCAAAAATAAAATAAATGGCGAGACGCCATAATTGAATTTGTCGATTGCTTAATGAACGGTTCATCTTCATTCCCCCAAGTTTTGCTGATTCAGTCTGCTGCCAGCATACGCTTCACAGTCAACTGCTGCAGCCCATGAAAATAATCCTGCTGCCAATCGCTAATAACGAAATCCGGCAGATTCTCTTTCGGTACAAACGAAGCGCTTATCGTTTGAATCTGAACAAGGTCATGGTTGTTCAGCTCGGAATTACAAAAAATGATAGTATGCGGATTAATAGTGGCTGTGAAGGCAGCGACAAGCCGGCTTATGGCCTCAAGAAGCATTGGACGGCTTTTATTCATATCCGGTGCGGTTAAAGCGTCATCCAGCAATTGTGCAAAGTTTCTCATACCGGATAGCGGTACATAGGAAACCTCGCCTGAGAAAAAGGTTTTCCCTCTAACGATATGTCCATTTACAATGATTCCGGTACCCGGCCCATTCTTGCCCAAATACAGGTACACCAAAGAAATCGAATCATCGTTGCCGATGCGGTCATAATAGCCGATAGCCGTTGTGTTCATGTCATTTTCAACTTGAACCTGAAGAGCGAATTGCTCCTCATAGAAGGTTTTAAAATTAAAATTCTGAAACCTGTCATAACCCGGAATATGGAATGCACATCCATCATTCACGGCGCCGGGAATCCCCAGTGTAAGAACACGCGTGGAAGGATACCGAGCCAATAAAGCACCAATTTGTTCGGTAAGAAGCTCCGGACCTGCTTGCAGCACAGCGGGGAGCGTTTCCCTGGCCACGATCTCTCCCTCGTAGTTAAGGATCAAATAGGATGAAAAATCACTCTCCAGACATGCGGCGAGTCCCGTCATATAGGCGGGATTCAGCTTATAAGTATTTGGCCGCCTACCGCCGCTGGATAGGCCTAGGCCCACCAGCAGCACCTCGCCTGCCTCTTTCATTTCATCTATCGTTTTACTTATCGTTGGAAAGCTGATGCCTGTGCTCTGCGCAATCTCAACCTTGGTCGATTCTTTAACACCATATAGCGCCGCGCGTATATGTTGACGAATTAGATCTCCCATCATTTTCGGATTCATAAAGGTTTGTTTAATTATTGTCTTCACCCACTTATTAAATATCTTTAATTAGTTGTCATTCTAACACACAGGATAGAGGTGCGCAATGCGTTTTTTAGCTAAAAAGCCCCTGAATTTCTACATGAGAAATTCAAGAGCTCTAAGGCTTCCCCTATCGCAGGAACCGCTTTTCACCAGCTATTAACTCCGAGATGTGAAAGCATTTTTTTCATTTGCCCCTTCAACAAGAACAAGGCCAGTAAAGCCATGAATACACTGGTCGCCCCAACCCAGGTGATCTGCGATAAGGAAATTCGATCGACCACGATTCCGCCAATTCCAGCCGTTCATTACATGTTTTCTCCCTTTTAGTCAAGTTTCACGATCAAATAACTCAGATCAAACCTGGAGTATCGGGAGACAGTAAAAAGGCTCCCGTCTGCCTCACAAGCAGATCGAGAGCCTTTTCGTTGATAAGGTGTGTGATCGAGAGGACCTAAACCTCCAGGAGGTTATTTTAATCCTCCCATATCCATTCTCTCACCCACAACAGGCGTTTTAAAGGAAATCGTACGGGTTGCATCCTCATAGTCTACTTCGGCACCGAGCAGTCCGGCGACTTCGCGGACTGGTAGATAGGAAGAGCCGTCCACCACGATAGGCGAGGTCTGCAGCGTCTTCTCTGTTCCATTGACCTTAATAACAAACTTCGTAACCGTCGCCTGCACCGTCTCGTTCGTCGCGGCCAAGGCCGATGTTGCGGATCCGATCAGCAGACCGAGTGAGAGTGCAAAGATTACTTTTTTCAATGATACCAGCTCCTTAAAATCATATACTAGAATTTTTAATTGCCCTACACGATTCATTGTAGCGCTCAACTTAGGCAAAACTTTGGACGAAATGTGGAAAAACAATGGGATAGATTATTCATTCTGATTCGACGTTACTCATTCAAATACGTCTTCACCCGGTTCTGGATCAGCTTGCTGACTTCTTCCGCGGACTTCTGCCCGCTCATGTAGCTTTTGAACTCCTCCGATGCGATCATTAACACTTTCATATCGCTGGATTTTCGGACATCCGCCTCCGAAATCAACTTCTTTACCTCTTCAATCCGTTTTTTCGCCTTCGCTTCATCCGATAGCATATATTTCTCCAGGGTGCCGCTCTTGATTTTCTGCAATACTTCGTTGAAGTTCTGATCGGCAGCGCCTTTATTCATCGGCAATCCCGTGAGATTCGGCGAAGTTTGCATCTCATCGGAAAGCAAAAACTTGATGAAAGCCCATGCTTCCGGTTGAACGTTAGATTTACTGTTCAGTGCCAAGCTGTAGATGAACTTGAAGGGCACACCATTCTTTTTTCCGCTCGCACTTGGCTTCTGGTAATACTCCAGGTACTCGGGCAGCGTCAGTATTTCCTCTGTGCCGTAGATGCCTGCCATTTGAAAGGCCATTTTATTGAATTCGGACGAAAGCCCTGAGAGCCCTTCATTCGCCAGTCCATCGTCATACATGGACTTGATTTCCTTCATCATATTGCGGAACAGATCCGAGTCAAAGTTCGGCTTGCCCTTATCGACGAGCTGGCCGTAATTGTCCTCGATATAATCGAAAAGCAGCTCCGTGGAATTCAGGTTGTCGAAACCTTGGTATCCTTGTTGCTTCATTTTCTTGCCGACATCCTTGTATTCATTCCAGTTCCAAGGTTTATTCTTATCCACTGAAATATTCGCCTTCTTCAATAGCTCGGTATTTCCCCGAACAAGATCAAGCGTAAAGGAAATGGGCATGACATACAGGCCATCCCCGTCTTGAGATGCCTTCAAGATATTGGGGTATAAGGTGTTCCGGTCGAATGAGCTGTCTTTGGCCATCAGGTCGTACAAGTTAACCAACAGTTTTTTGCCGACAAATTTGTCCTGGGGCAATTCATTCATGAGCATCAGATCGGCCCCTTTGCCGGAAATAACCTGCGTCGTTACCGATTGAACGTACTTTTCCACGTCTCCTAACGAGATGGCTTCCACGCCCATACCGCCTTCTACGGCTTTCGGCGCAGCCTTGTATTCCTTCAATTCGATATGAATATCCGAATGCTTTTCTTCAAATTTCTGCACTGCGCTTTCCAGGAAGCGATCTTTCATCATAACAGATACGACGACGGTTTTCTTACCGTCCTTCGTCTCACCCTTGGATTCGCCTCCGCTGTTGCCGGAACAAGCGGATAACAGCAGAACGCTGGACAGCGTCACGATTAACCCTGTTTTTTTCAAATGAATCATCCTCTCAATTTAATCGGACCCGATTGCCTTCCTGCAGCGGCTCACTCGATTCCGTCACAATGTCTTCCCCCTGGTAAACGCCTCCGAGCACGGCGATCTCCTCGTCGTTCGCCTTCCCCGTCTTCACGTAAGTCTTCTGGACGGTGTACGTGTTGCCGAGTGAACTTCGATTCTCGCGAACGACGAACACGTAGCTGCCGGTTCCGTCTTTTTTGAGCCATTTTTTGTTGATGACAAGCCCCTGGTCCTTAAGCGGCTTCTCCAGGCTAACGCTGGCTGACTCACCTCCCTGCAGACCGTCGTCCGACACGTAGACGACGATCGTTTTTTGAACCTTGGCGCCTCCGTCCGGATTGCCGCTATCCATCTCCGGTTTGTTGGCCCCTCCGCCGCCGCTCCCCGGGGAAGCGGCCTTGATTTCGGCGACAGTTCCTTCGACCTGCTGCGGCTCACCCCCATTCACGGTAACACGCACTTTTTCGTCCTTTCGCAACAAATCGGCAGAATCTTTATCCACCGTGAACGTGAATTGAAACCCTTCTCCGGATTCCATCAGCGTTAACACCGGCTGGCCTTGAGGCACGTTCAAGCCTTCCTTGGCTTGAAGATTCACTATTTTGCCGTCCGCGTGAGCTATCAACGTGCGTTTTCGTGCCAGATCATTGCGCATGGTTTCGATTCTCCGCATGGCTATCTCCCGATCCAGCCGATCCAATTCCAAGTCCCGCTTTGCTTTGCGAACCACGGCCTCGTCCCCTATTCGCTGGGCGTTCACGAACTGCTCTTGCAGCAGCTCCGCGTTTAAATTCCGTTTCTTCAGCTCGTCTTCCGCATCGAGAAGCTGCTGCTGGGCCTCCGTTCCGTCGAACGTAACGAGAACCTGGCCTTTCTTTACTTGTTCATCCCCCTGGACATGCACCTTCACCACCTTCCAGCCGCTATCGCTGTTTAACTCGACTTGCCGGCGCGGTGTGATCGTACCACTGCCCTCGATGCGATGAGCCAACGTTTTTTTCGCGGGCTTCTCTGTGGTCACTTTGGGCAGCAATGCCGTTTGAAGGGTTTGGCTGAACAACGTCAACCCCGCCAATACGAGGAGGAACGCGACCAATGCAATGCCCGCAACCCGTTGTTTCTGCAGTACCATGTTGCCAATCTCCTTTCGCTCAGCCTTTCACGCCGGAAAGCTGAATCCCTTCGATAAAATACCGTTCGGCGCTTAGGAACAGGAGCACCATAGGCATCATATAGACAACCGACACGGCAAACGAGACGCCCAGCGCATCCTTCTGGATGCGGGAGAGAAAGACCGAAAGCGGCTGCATCTCGGCGTCCTGCAGAAAAATAAGCGGCTGCTCGACCATGTTCCAATAGTCGACGAACAGCAGCACGACGAGTGCGGCGATGCCCGGCTTCACCATCGGCAGCGCAACCGATATGAAGATGCGCAAGTACCCCGCCCCGTCCATTTTAGCCGCTTCGATATAAGCCGAATGGATATGGAGCATGAATTGCCGAAGCAGAAAGACACCGAAGGCGCCGAAAATGCCGGGCAATATGATGGAGCTGGGATGATTCAGGAGGCCCAGCCGGTCAGCCATCAAGTAGTTGGGTACCAGTGTCACCTGGAACGGCATCAGCATCGTCATCAAGTAGAGGAAGAACAATCCTTCTCTGCCTGGAAAATTCAGCTTTCCGAACGCGAATGCGGCGAGCGTTGCCACCGACGCTTGTCCGATGATGATGGGTGCCACCATCGATACCGAATTCCAGAACAGATACAAAAATATGGGGGTGGCGATCAATACTTTGTCATATTGCTGGAACGACACCCAGTCGGGAATCCACTTGAGATTGACGAATACGCTCGTGTCGGTTTTGCCTAACATGCTGTAATTCGCCAGAATTTCGCGCTCCGTCATGAAGGAACTGACGACAGTCAAGACGACGGGCATCAGCAGCAGGACAGCGACGGCGATCAAGAGCAACGAGCGCAACAGCGGTATGACCCATTTCTTGGTCATGTCATTCACCTCTTTCTTGTGCTTACTCCATATAAGAGCGGAAAATCCGCTCCGTACGAAACAGCACGAACACGAGCGCCATGATACACAGCGCCATCAACACCGCTGCGGACGAAACTTTCTGGATATCCAGGGACAGAAACATATTGTTCATATAGTGCTGCATCATATAGATGCGGTCATGCGGGTAAGCGCCGGCGACGAGATACGTCTCGCGAAACACCTTGAATGAATTCAGCACGGACATGAGTACGACCAGAAATGTCGTCGGCGTCAAATACGTAAGCGTAATGCCGAACAGCTTACGAACGGGACCGGCCCCTTCCAGATCGGCGATTTCATAATAATGATCCGGAATGTTCTGTAAGCCGGCCAGGAACAGGATGACGTTGTATCCGATGTTCTTCCATACATAGACCAGCACGATCACAAAGCCAGCCCAATCGGATTTCATCCAGTCTTGGCGGCCAAAGCCGAAATGCTGCAAAACCGCGTTTAATGCGCCGTTCCAATCGAACAAGATTTGCCAGACCAGCACGATCGAAGCGACCGGTACAACGAGCGGCAGTACATAAGCGGTGCGAAGCCAGTTTCGGAAAAATACCCGCTGGTTCAAGAGCAGGGCCAGCAAGAGCGATATGAGGACGAGAATCGGTACGCTGATCGCGGTGAACCAGAACGTATTGGACGCCGCTTTCTGAAACGAAGAACTCAGGAGCAGCTCCTCATAGTTGGACAACGTGAATCCTCCTCCGAGCCGATCCTGGAACGAGTTCAGGATGCTCTGGCCGAACGGAATGAGATAGAAAACGGAAAATCCAGCCAGACTCGGAGCCAGGAAACCGAGGGCAGCCAGAAGCTCCCTGCGGACCAGACGATGTAATTTCAAGTGAAAACCTCCATTCGGGAGCCGGCAAACGATTTTGAGGAACAGCTTTACGTCGATTAGTGTACAAATAAATTCGGGGAGTAAATATGAAAGCAATGTGGAAAAAGTGTGGAATCCGGCCTCAGCGGAATCTAATATGATAAAATGGTTCTCGATAAACGCTGGGAGGTTACTCATGAAGTCCTATCAAATCGCCGTAGTCGACGACGACGCCCAGATCCGGGAAATCGTCGAGGCTTATTTACATAAAGAAGGATATCGTACAGTCGCCTTTTCGACGGCGGAAGACGCGTGGGAGCTGTGGAAAGACGATCCGCCCGACATGTGGATTCTCGACATTATGCTTCCGGGGATGAACGGCTTCGAGTTATGCCGGCAAATCCGCAAAGAGGCGGAAGTACCGATCGTCATGATCTCGGCGCGTGATGAAGAAGTCGATCGCATCCTCGGGCTCGAGCTCGGCGGCGACGATTACTTGACCAAGCCTTTCAGCCCGCGGGAATTGGTTGCGCGCGTGAACCGCCTGTTCCATCGGGTCAGCTCGATTCGCCAAGCTCTGGAGAATCCCGCCCCTTCGCAGCCTGGACCTGCAACGATCGAAGTGGGCGAACTGCGGCTCGTCCTGGAAGAACGGCGCGTGTTTTGGCATGGGGAAGAAATCGAAGTAACGCTGAAGGAATTTAAGTTGTTGCAGACGCTTACCGAGCAGCCGAATCGCGCGTTTACCCGGGATGAACTGCTTACGTTGATTTGGGGAGATGCTTATTACGGGAGTGACCGGGCGATCGATGATCTCGTGAAGCGGCTGCGTAGAAAAATCAAAGAGCTTCCGGTCGATACCGTGTGGGGACACGGCTATCGGCTGCGCTTGGAAAGGACGGGAAACTAAGATGAAAATGATTTATCGGCTTCATCTTTCATTTGCCTTGCTGCTGCTATTTATTATCGCGATTACTGCTGTTCTGATTTATCCGCTGCTGCTCAATAATTTGGTGGACAACCAGCGCAAAGAGCTGCGGAATCAAGCTAGCCTCCTGATGGAATTAAGCCCCGTCATGCCGCTCATGCCGGCCATGCCGCTCATGCCGATAATGCCGGTGCAGAAAACATATGCGCAGACCTTCGCCATGCAGGTGCCAGCTGTTGCGACCACAAACGCGGTGCTGGTTGCGCCAGGGGAGAAGGTGGTCTACAGTACCCTGTCCAGCGAAGCGACGGCAGATCTGATGAAATTCTCCAAGCTGGATATTCCCGGTTCAAGAGGAATCTGGCATGGCAAGGACGATCAGTATATCGTCGAGACGTTACAGGCGAGCCCAAATATCGAACCGGACAAGCAAGGGGTTACGGCGATGATGGCAACCCCGCTAAGCCAAGTGAAAGCGATGCAGCTCGCGTTGTTTAAACGGTTGATGATCATCTTATCCGTTGGCGGGATCGTCGCTTTTCTGCTGAGCATCGTCATCACGAGAAGACTTGTCAAACCGCTCGGGGATCTGAGGAAGGAATTAAGTAAGGTGGAAATGCGCCGTTTCTCTGAGGTTCGATTAATTGAAACGGGGGGCGAGATTGGAGAAGTTGCGAAGGCCGTATATGATCTGGCCGGCGAATTGGAGAAATATCAACGCACGCAGAAGCAATTTTTTCAAAACGCCTCGCACGAGCTGAAGACTCCGCTGATGTCCATCCAGGGATACGCCGAGGGCATTAAGGACGGCATTTTCACAGGGGAGCATGCCGACAAAGGTCTGCATGTCATCGTCAAGGAATGCGAGCGTTTGAAAAAAATCGTGACGGAAATGATTCTTCTCGCCAAGCTGGAGAGCGAAGAAGGCATCTTCCATATGGACCGTGTTCCGGTTCGGGAATTAATTACGGAGACGCTCGAGCGCATCAATCCGTTGCTCGTCAAGAACGATTTGCAGATTGAGATAACTGGACTCGACCACGGCCAAGAGCTGTTGATCTATGCGGACCGTGAGAAGCTACTGCAGGCGCTCATCAACATCATGGGCAACGCGGCTCGATATGCCAAGGAAACGATTCGCATCCAAGCTTCTGCTGACCTTGATGGAATCGACATCGGCATCACCGACGACGGCGAAGGGATTCCTGAACCGTTATTACCCCAGCTCTTCCAGCGGTTTGCGAAAGGAAAAAACGGAGAGACGGGGCTCGGCCTTGCCATTTCCCGCGTCATCGTTGAGCGGTGCCGTGGCCGCATCTCGGCTCATAATGAGCCGGACGGCGGCGCAGCGTTTGTTTTGCGGTTTCCAGCCCTGCAAACGAATGCACGCACACTTTAAAATTCGTATCGAGGCATGATCAGCGGGCGTTCTCTTGAGGGACATGCTCCAGGTCATGCCTTTTTCTTATGCTTCTACTACGTTCATATTATTCGATACCAGCAACTTTCAGATGCCCGTAGGCAACCAGTTTACTGAACTGGGAGGAGACTTCACTCGTAGAAAGAGGCTGATCGTTTTTAATCCACCAAATGATAACTCCCATGAAAGACGACACGAGATATTCGAGCAGCAATTCCTGGGAGATGGCTAAAGGCGATTTTCCTGCAGCAGGATTAACCCCCTCACTTAATTTATCCTTTATAATAGTCTCCATTTTCTCTCGAAACGGATAGATTCTGTTCTCATCAATGAACATCGCGTAGTAAAAAGATGTGTTGCGCGAAATATGTTCCAATATGGCTTGCATAACGGTCTCGACTTTAGAAATACGGTAAGGCTTCATGCTGATTGGACATTGAACGATGACATCCTTCACTTCGCTCAACAACCCATCCATACATGTATGCAATAAGTCAGGTTTATTTTCGTAGTGAAGATAAAACGTGTTTCGATTGATCATAGCCCGATTGGCAATATCCTGGATCGTTATCGCTTCATATCCTTTTTCTTGAATAAGCTCAAAAAAAGCCGTTCGAATCGATTGCTTGGTGCGCAGTATTCTCAGATCGACTTTCTTGTTCATGATCTTCTCTCCTTGAAAAAAATTTGAGTCGTTAAGCGACAAAGTGATTGGAATTGTATGTTATCCTTCATATTCAAAAATATTGAATATTGAGCGTGGTATACATCCCAATTATAATGAGTACAAGATAAATAAACAACAACATGTTCATTATTTATCTAATGACTATATTTCAAATAAAAGGAGCTATTCTGATGACATTAAACAATCAAAATGAGCTTGTCCTTAAGGCAATCGCAGTACTGGAAAGCTTAGAAAGCGGGCAACCAGAAGCGATTACGAATTACATTCATCCGGATCACTATACTCAGCACAATCAGGCTTTGCCCGATGGTCGTGCGGCCATGCTGGCTGCACTTGATCATCTCAAGGAATGGGGTACCAAGGTTAGCATTAAACGCACCTTAGTCGATGGAGATTATGTAGCTCTTCATTCTGTATATGATTTTCACGGCCCTAAAATCGGCTTTGATATCTTCCGTTTTGAGAAAGGACTCATCGTCGAGCATTGGGACAACTTGCAGGATCTGGTGGAGAAAACACCAAGCCATCATACGATGATTGACGGCCCGGTCACAATTAAGGATATAGAGAAGACGGATGCGAATAAAGCATATGTCACATGCTTTGTCGAGGATATCATGATTGGGAAGAATCGGGGCCTGCTTACCACTTACTTTGACGGAGATCATTATATTCAGCATGATCCACATATTGCAGACGGCCTTTCCGGTCTCGGTGCCGCAGTACGGGCCTTGGAGGAGCAGCATATTGACATGCAATACACTCATATTCATCAGGTGATTGGTCAAGGCGATTTTGTGCTTACTGTAAGCGAAGGTCTCATTAATCGAGAGCCTACCGCTTTCTACGACTTGTTCCGCGTGGAGAATGGAAAGATCGCCGAGCATTGGGATGTCATCGAAGCCATACTGCCGCCAGAAAAGCGAAAAAATTCGAACAGCAGATTTTAAAGTTGTGGAACGTAATAGGCAGTTGCCTCCTCTTAACTCTGAAATGATCGTTCACCACATTGCGGGCTATTGCAAACAGTCATACCTCAAAGGGGGATTTGCCCGCCGAGTAGGTTTCAAGCTTTCAGAGCGTCTTCTCGAAAACCAGGCTAGTCAAGTAAAAAAAGCAAAGGCTCAGCATAATTGCTTGGGCCCTTGCTTGATTTGATCCGCTCGAGAGACTCGAACCTCCACGGCTGTTACCCCCGCAAAATCAATTTGATAAAAAATGTTCAAGATATTTTTCGCCGAGCGTTTTCATTTTTTCATTAAAGATTTCGATCTCACCAAAACAGCTATATGAATCATACATGTATAAGGAAACCATCGTTCCCGCATAGCTTTGTCTATACACTTCCGCTATACCTGCAGTTAGGATATAAAGATAATCATCATAGGTTGCCTTTCTCTTCTTTTGGTCATTGACCTATTCTTCAAACAAATTAAATAAATAAAGCTACTCCAAAAAAGAAAAAGCAAGGGCCTCAGCATAATTGCTGAGGCCCTTGCTTTTTCTGATGCGCTCGAGAGGACTCGAACCTCCACGGCTGTTACCCCACTAGAACCTGAATCTAGCGCGTCTGCCAATTCCGCCACGAACGCATATTGTTTATTTCTTTCGTCCCTCTCAGGGGGACAAGAAGTATAATAACATCGATTATATAAGAAGTCAAACCTTTTTTTAATATTTTTTTATCAGTCCAATAACCAGCTTCGGACTCCCCAGATGATGACCACCCAGATCGGAATCGTAAATAAAATACCGTAGATGGTACCGCGGATCGCAGAGCCTTGTTTCATCCCAAGCCCACCCTTTCCCTGACGAATCATATCGTAGGTACTACAGTATGCATGCCGGAACCGGTTGATACTATCCCCTGAGAAAAAAATCACCATCTCTGGCTGTCATTCCCATCTAAACAGCCCGCTAGTTATCCCTCCACATAAGCGCGAACAGCAAGGTTCGACCATTGTGTCAGTTCCTCTACACTGCTATGCGGAGGGCTGTGGAACAGAAGCGTTCCGCTATCCTGTCCATTCGCGTCAGGCATGATGATCTCTCCGACCACTCCCTGCCCATGCTGCTTGACCCTCAGCATCATGCCGCCTGCAAGTCCGACTACGGATGTCGTCTTCGTCATCCTGCCTTCGCCGCCCTTCGGAAGATCTAATACTCGGTAATATGCCCGGAAGAAACCGGGATCATACGCGGGCGAAGCTCACTTCCTACCCACAAGCCATCGCTTCAAGACTCCATGTCCTCTTCTCCGAAAAGCTCCACTCTGGGGTCTTTCGAGGGCTGGTACGTGTACGAACGATCGAGCTTCACGACACGCCGGTTCGGCCTGCGGATCATGACGGTCTCCTCATCCCAAGCTACAACGATGCCTCTTACATCATTGGCCCGGTCAGCGTCCCGAATCACGCGCACCTTGGTGCCTTCCACGCGATATTGATCCAACTGCTCATCGGTAATCATCGATTTTCTCTCCCTTCATGCTCTGTGAGGTTATAGATTTGCCTAGATCTTATAAATATACACCAATCAGGGGATACAATAAAGGAGAGTCATACCCCCACGCGAGGAGCGGAGTATCCGGTATATGGACAGAAAAACTTACTACATTGCAGTTGGCAGCGGAGAGATTTTGGAGCCTGCCGCGGTTACGGACAATTTCGAATTCGAGATTCAGGCCGACCAGGAAGAAATCGATCAGCTTCAGGAGCTATTCGAGGATAAGGAGGACGACGAGCAGTCTACCATGCTGGCAGGACTTACCCCGTACAGGCAATTGTCAGATGACGAGGAGAACGACGCTTACGACTGGACGCTAACCGAGATCTATATGATGATTCACCGACTGGGAACGCCGGAAACCCGCAAGCAGATCGAAGCCATGGGCGTTCTTCCCTCGTCCTCGTGAGACTTGGCTAACAGGTCCTCGCATATATCAAAAAAGAACCTGAATGCGCACCAGCGGCATTCAGGTTCTTAGCGTTAGACAGCATTAGCCTACATGCTCTCTGGAATCATTTGTTTCAAACCAGTAATCGAGCACCTTGCTCGACATGACCCGTTTATGAATATACTCAGCCTGCTGCTCGGTGAATTGGGCTTCCCAAGCGATGTCCAGTTCCTTGCAGAGCTTCACGACTGTCAACAGTTCAGACCAGGCTACATACCTTTTGTACCAAAAGAATTGAGGATGCTCAATCATATAAGGATACAGATCGTCAAAATCTGTATGTTTACAATCAAGGGCACGTTCAAAATGCACTTTGGCCTCATTCAATTTGGTCACGAAAAAATCCGCCGGAATTTCTTTCCCCATGCAAGAAGCACCTCCCCAAGTAGTCAGTCGAAACCAACTTCCCCTTATCATTCTGATAAAAGTCACTGCCACTATTATAAAGGAAAACGCTTAGATATGGAAGGCTTCCGGCTGATTTGCGTCATGTGCAAATGTTGCTATTCGAAATGAACCTGCCCGCCAGCCAATGAGGAAATGCGCACCAGCGACTCCACACGCACACCAGATTCGCGGATCGTCCGGCCTCCGGCCTGGAACGATTTCTCCACGCCTATGCCGACGCCGACAAGCGCAGCCCCCGACCGGCGGATGATGCGGATCAGACCGCGCGCGGCAGCGCCATTGGCAATCAGATCGTCGATCAGCAGCACACGGTCATGCTCGCTCAGAAACTCCTTGGAGACCATAATATCCGTGACGAATCCCTTGGTGAAGGAAGGCACGCGCTCAGAGTAGGTCTCCGCATCCGTGTTGAGCGGCTTCTTGCGTCTGGCGAATACGAGCGGAACCCCCAGCTCCTGTGCGGCTGCGAAAGCGATCGGAATGCCCGATGATTCGATGGTCATGATCTTCGTAACCTTCTCCTCGCGGAATAAACGCGCAAACTCACGCCCCATCTCCGTCGTCAGCACCGGGTCTACGGCATGATTCAATATCGCGTCCAGCTTCAGCACTTCGTCTGACAGAACGACGCCAAGCTCCCTTATTCTCTGCTTCAACATTTCCATAAGTTCCACGCCTTTCGATAAAGAACAATCTTTTTCGTAAACTTATCACAACGGCAAACCCCGTTTCAAGTAGCTTTTCATTAAAAATATAAGACGATTTCCAGAATTTCAAAAAAAAATGCAACCTTCTGCCCGCAAATCCGTCTAATTAAAGTAAGAAGCCGGAAAAGAATGCCTCCCGGCACGATACAGTAACTTTGAAAATGAAAAACGCTTATTTTCATAATTTTTTCGATGGTTTTTGGTCGTTTTTCGTCTTTGTGAAGCGTGCCGTGACAGAGTATGATAAGTAAGATCATTCAACCCTATAGTTAATACGGAAAGGAAGTACATGATGAAACGAAAGAGATCCTTCATCGGTTTCTTGTCCGTTGCCATATGTCTCACGGTCTTGTCGGCCGGCTGTCAATCCAAGCCGCCTGCTGAAGCCCCTCTTGCCGATCCGCCTGCCCAGCAGGAGAAGAGCGCCGTGATCTCCGAGCCGATCAAAGTGCCGGACAAGGACACACAGGGAGCAGCCAATACCATCCCGGCCCCGGCCAATACGCTCTCCAGCAACGAGAAGGTGTCATTAGCCGGCGCAGACAAGGAAACCAAGACCGAAACCGAGCCTCCAGCCAATAAAGGAAAAGGCACAGGAAGCAACGCCAAACCTAAATTCGAAATCGAGAATCCGTATACGCAAGCCAAGCCTACCCTGCTCGGTCTGACTTTAAAAACCAGTGCAACGGAAATTCTCAACAAGTTCGGCAAGCCCAAGGATGAATTCGTGATGGACGATGACGCCGACCCCATGAACGTCTATGATTACAGCGACTTCCAGATCGGATTCAACAGCAAGAAGGAAGTTCACTTCATCGATGTACGCAGCTCGGACATAGATCCCGGACTTAACGGGCTAAAGCTGGGCGATCCGTCGACCGGCATCAGTAAGGCGCTCGGCAAGCCGACAACCAACACCAACTACGTGTATACCTACAAGACGAGCGGAGCGATTCTGAAGCTGGATATCGATCCAAAAACGCAAAAAGTAAACTCCATCAAGCTATTTGCCGAGTAGCATAGCCATATTTATAGGATTTGTTTGTGCAAGCTGGTACCGTGTAAGAACGGTGCCAGCTTGTTTGGCATACGTGGGGCTATGTGGAAGGCATAGATCAGCACAAGGATCAAGCTCAGGAGATTAGAGAACGGGCTTTGCAGCAAGCCACAGAGCTGGCAAAGCGCTTCTAACGGAGAAGATCAATTGAAGGTTATCAGCTAAACATAAAGAAACGGGAGCGAGTTTGCGCTGCGCTCCCGTTTCTTCGTGGTATGAAGGACTTCTGCCGCGAAGTCCCGGCTTGTTCTGGTGGCGTTAGCCAAACTAAGTACGCCTGCGTTTCACTTCGATCCGGCTGACGACGCACGTTTGCGCTGACGATAGCGGTAGAGCATATACCCCGCTGCAGCCAACAGAATGGCAACAACCGCACAGATGCCCAGATACGGTTTAAGCGCATGAAGCAGAACAGGCGCGTTACGTCCTATCAAATGCCCCAGTGTCAGGAAGGTCGTGCACCAGACCAACGCTCCCGAGCCAGCGAACAGCAGATAGCGAAAGAAGTTGACATTGCTTACACCCGATAAGTAACAAGTGAAATGCCGCAATCCAGGCACGTAGTACCCGAAAGCAACCGCCCATAGCCCGTACTTGCTGAACCACCGTTCCGCGAGTTCAAGCCGTTCAGGCGTCAGCTTGATCCACCGGCCGTACTTGTACAGAAACGGCTTGCCTACCGCTCGTCCCAGACAATAGCTGACGATCATTCCCGTCATGGAACCGCCGAAGCTGACGGCCAGCGAAGCCCCGTAATTCAACAGCGGATCGTTCCCAATCGTAAGCGTCCCTACCGTTGTCATCAGAATTTCATCAGGCACCGGAATACCGACAATCCCAAGCGCCAGTAAACCGTAAAGCGCAATATATCCATATTGATCAATCAAAGCCAGTAAGTGTTCCAAGATGACACGCTCCAACCGCCTGAATTTCCCTGGCACCTCTTTCGGGTGAAGAGTCATGCCTGTCCCTATTGTATCAGAAATTACGACATTTCCCAATATACACAAACAAGTCATCAGGCTTGGCCGAATTTCATACGTTAAGGTATACAAGCCGTGCAAGGAGGGATTGCATCCCGTATGAAAAAATGGCGAAGCGTCATACAGGTCAGCTTCACCTATGTTGGAACGGTCGTCGGGGCCGGATTCGCGACCGGACAAGAAATTTTGCAATTTTTTACCCGTTACGGCTGGATGGCTACGGCTACCATAGGCATCACGACCCTTCTCTTTACCTGGCTGGGCATCAAGCTGATGCTGCTGGCTGGGCAATTGAACTCCAAGTCCTACGAGGACGTGAATAACCTGCTGTTCGGCCCTCAGGTAGGGAAATACATCAGTCTGCTCACGCTGATCTCCCTGCTCGGTGTCAGCATGGTCATGCTCGCCGGGGGAGGCTCCGTATTTGCCGAGCAGCTGCACATCCCTTATCAGATCGGTCTGGTGCTGACCCTGGCATCCGCCTACTTCCTGCTGATCCGCGGCATGGACGCGATTATTACCGTGAATACGGTCGTGGTGCCGATGATGGCCTTGTTCAGTCTGATTAATGTCTGGCAGGCGTCCATCTCTCCCAGCGCGGGCAATTGGCTGACACTGACCACAGACTTCTCGCCTCTGCGGATTTGGCTGGCCCCCTTCCTGTACTCGGCGTTTAATCTGGCGATGGCTCAGGCTGTGCTAGTCCCTCTCGGGGCTCAAATCAAGGACAGAAAGGTACTGCTTTGGGGAGGCTTGACGGGAGGAGCCGCGATCGGAGCGATGCTGCTGGCCGCTCATATTGCATTATCTTCGCAGATGCCGGGCATCCAGCAATTCGACATTCCGATGGGGCATCTGATCGGACAATTGGGGGGATGGGTCCAGTGGATGTTCCTGCTGGTCATCTACGGGGAAATTTTCACTACCTTGCTCGCCAATGTGTACGGGCTGTGCGTGCAGCTTGAGCAGCGGCTCGGCATCCGCTATGCCGTCGTGATGCCGGCTGTGCTGCTGACCAGCTATGCCGGCAGTCAGATCGGCTTCAAGCCGCTGGTCAGCTCGCTCTATCCGTTATTCGGCATGATGAGCATGGCCTGGCTGGTGCTCCTGGTTTTCCGGCGAACCGACGCTCTCCTGCCGCGTGACCGTTAGCACGAGAGCCAGCCTTACCAGCATCATCAAGGCTGCCGCAAAGGTAAAAATAAATCCGCACAGCAGATAAGGCGCATGATACGGCGGGAAAGACTCCGCATCCCGCAACACGGCAACCAAGTCCGTGAATAAGAACAAACTTCCTATCAGAAACAATACAAGCAGCGCATAATCAAAAAAAGTCCACTGCAGCAATTGAGGAGCTGCGCTCTTAATCCTGTCGAGCACTCGGGGCTTGCCGCCCTCCTGCTCCTGCGAATCTGCAGACAGTACGGCGGGCGGACGCATCGCCACGGTTACTGCCAGAAAAATAGCCGAGCCGGTAACCAGCAGGCCGACCACCGCTCCGATGATGGCTAATGACGTCATCATGGTTCCATTCACTCCCTTTGTCCTGTTGTTACGAAAGCCGGGATAGCTCGTAGACGGCCCATACGAATAAGGTAAACAAAACCGCAGGCAGCGCAAACAGGCACACCGTCAGCACGACGGCATTTCCCGGTACGGGAGCCTTGCGCCATAAGACCATGCGGTTCCACGCTTGCAGCGGGCTTTCCTGGATCGCCCTCTCTGAGGAATCCGAGGTCTGCGGCAAGTCAGGGATAGAGGCATGATCCGGCTTAGCCAGCGTAATCTTGCCTCTCTTCCAGCCGACCTGATAAGTGATCTCACGGTTTTTCTTTTGTTCCGGCTCCAAGTTACGGCACCTCCGGCTCATTTTTGTGCTATTCTTTATAGTAGTGATATACTTCTGAAAAATCAACGGCTTTGCCAATAGGAAAGGAAGAACGCCTGTGAGTAAGGTTGCTGCGGTAACCGGAGGAGCCCAGGGGATCGGCAAGGCGGTATCGCTGGCCTACGCCGAGGCCGGGTATGAAATTTGTATTGCGGACACGGACCGGGAGGCCGGAAGCGAGCTGATGCAGGAGCTCGGCCAGCGGGGAGCCAAGGGCTTCTTCCTGCCTGTGGACGTCTCGGACGAGCAGCAGGTCGAGCGGTGGTTCAAGCTGATCCGGACAGATCTCGGACGGCTGGATGTGCTGATCAATAATGCGGGAATTGCGCGCAACGCCCCGATGCTGGAACTGCCTCTCGCCTCCTTCGACGAGGTGATCGGGGTCAACCTGCGCGGGGCCTTTGTCTGCTCCCAGCAGGCGGCACGCCTGATGAAGGCGCGGGGTGCAGGTGCGATCGTCCATATCGCCTCCACGCGCGGACTGATGTCCGAAGCCCATACGGAAGCCTATGCCGCGTCCAAGGGCGGACTGCTCGCCCTGACCCATGCGATGGCCGTCAGCCTGGGACCGCTGGGGATCCGCGTCAATGCGGTCAGCCCTGGCTGGATCGAGACGGGCGACTGGCAGAAGTCGTCGGCCCGTACCCAGCCTGTCCATACCGAGCGGGACCGGCTGCAGCATCCGGCCGGACGTGTCGGCACACCGCAGGATATCGCCGCCGCCTGCCTGTACCTGACCGGGGAGCAAAGCGGCTTCATCACCGGTCAAAACCTGATCATCGACGGCGGGATGACCATCAAGATGATCTATGAGGAATAACTAACGACTTCACTTATCCTAAGGAGATCGACACATCATGTGGTTTATGCTTGCTTGCGCCTCCGCCTTCAGCTTCGGCCTGCGGGGCATTTTGTACCAGTGGTCCTCTAAGCAGCCGCTCAACCGGAATCTAATGCTGCTAGGTGTATATGCCTCCGGTACGATCATTACCCTGATCGGGGCGCTGCTCCAGCGCGAAGCCTGGTCAGACGGCGTCTGGATCGGAGCGTTGATGGGCTTGTTCTCATTCATCTCCAACGCCGCCATGTACAAGGGCTACGCCATCGGCAAGGCCTCCCTGATCGCCATGTTCACGGGACTTCCTCCTGTGGTGGTCGTCCTGCTCGCCTTCACCGTCTGGGGCGAACGCCTCAGCTACGGTCAGCTGCTGGCCTTCGTGGTCATCATGACCGGACTGATGCTGGTCAGATACTCCGGCGACCTGTCGCTGCGCAACTTGCAGGGAGCTCAGTGGGGGGTGTTAACCATGCTCTTCTTCGGCCTGACAGATTTCTTCACGAAGCAGGCCACCCTGCTCCATGCCCCTATCTTCCCAACGCTGGTGCTGATGTACGGGACAGGCGGCCTGTTCTTCGGAGCAACCTGGCTGCTCGATCTGCGCAAGGCCGAGGCGGCCAAGAATAATCTCCGGCTTGCCAGACAGGAGAGCGCTGCTGCCGTAGAGTCCCAGCCTGTAAGGCCTGAGAGTGCGGCTGCTGTCTCCTTCAGTTCTACCAGCGATGCCGGAAATCCGACTGGGCAAGAAGATCGCCAGAGCGTCTCAGGGGCGGTGACTTCCCCTCAACCGGAACACTCCAGAACAGCCGGAGCAGACAAAGAGTCCGGAGTTCTGGAAGAAGCGCTGGCTGTGA
Organism: Paenibacillus filicis; assembly: GCF_038070315.1. Lineage (NCBI taxonomy): Bacteria > Bacillati > Bacillota > Bacilli > Caryophanales > Paenibacillaceae > Paenibacillus > Paenibacillus filicis. Next base: position 219,044 of record NZ_JBBPCC010000015.1, read on the forward strand.
AGCTACCGCGGCCATGGACCAACCGTCGTACCGTACTATGGGGAATGACCGTCGGCATCACCAATGCTTCCGGCATGATGCTCGCCATGCCAGCCTTCAAGCTGGGGGTTACCGGACTCGTCTCAGCCGTAGTCGCTGCCAATGTCGTGCTGGTCATGCTGTATGCAAGATTCGTGCTGCGCGAGAGCTTCAAGCGGCTGGAAGCGATTGGCATGATGATCGGCTTCGCCGGTATCGTCCTGCTCAAGCTGCTGTCCTGAGCAGACATCTTGCTGCCGTCACGTTGAGAGCCATAGAGTCAAGTCGGATAAAGCTTCGAACATTCAGAACGCCCTTCCTCATAACCGGCTTCAGCCGGCCCGGGAAGGGCGTTCTGTGCGTTTGCATCATGGGTTGGACGCCTGAATCATCGTCTGACGAGTTTCAGAGCACGGAAATCAGGCTTCACCCTCCTGGGTTCAGCCTTGTCCGTCTACGCTTCTAACGACGCCTCCGAGCTGCTTGGCGCAGCAAGCCTGATCGCAGACTCAGCAGGGAATCGCTCCAGATACGCCTGGAGCACATGCTGGTGGCAGGTAAACAGCAGCAGTTGTCCCCGCTCTCCCACGGACTCCAGCAGTGCCAGCCCGCGCTCCAGACGCTCGTCGTCAAAGTTGACGAACAGGTCGTCGATCAGCATCGGCAGCCGGATGCCGGATGCTCCATATTCGTCGGCAAGTGCGAAGCGAATGCACACATACATCTGCTCCGCGGTCCCCCGGCTCAGCTTGCCGGTCTCAACCAGGGCGCCGTCCGCCAGCTCTGCCAGCACTTGCTGCTCCCCGATAGGGGACAGTATCCGTTCATACCGCCCCCCTGTCAAGAGGGAGAAATCCTCCGACGCCCTTCTCATGACAGAGGGCTGCTTGTCCTGCTCGAACATATTCTTGGTCCGCATGATCAGCTGCTGGCATAGCGCCTGTACCGCCCACCTGCCAGCTAGACGCAGCACCTCGGCCCGGCTTTCCTCGACAAGCTGCATCGCCTGCGCATGCTGGCTGCCTTCCACCAGCAGCTCCAGCTCATAGCGGAGCCGGCTCCGGCTCTCCCTCAGCTCCTCGAGGCGGCGAAGCCGCTCATCCCGCGCCGCATCGGCTTCGGCCAAGGCCTGTTCCAGTCCGCCCTGGCCGTTCTCGTGAAGCTGCGCGAGCAGGAACTCCCACTCTTCTCCCAGCAGCGTGCGCAGAGCGACAGCTTCCTGGCGGCTGGCGGCTGCCAGCTCCCGGCGCCGCTGCGCCAGGCGGTGCAGACGCCGCAGCGCTTCGCCGTCTGAGGCGCCTGCGGCGCGGTACAGCTCTGCCGAGCGCACGGCCACGCGCTCGCGCTGCTGCTCGAGCAGCGCAAGCTGGCTGCGCAGCTCCTCCAGCCGCTCGCGCCGCTGCACCGCGGCACGCTCACGCTCCAGCGCGCGGCTCAGCTCAGCCTGGCGGGCCTTGAGCGCCGCCGCAGGACCGGCCGCGGCCGCTTCCGGGCCGAGCAGCTCCAGCACCGCCGCAGCGAATCGCGCAGCCTCGGCATCCAGCGCGGCGAGGCGCGCTTCCAGGCGGCGCAGCCGCTGCAGGTGGGCGAGCGCGGCTTCTGCCAGCCCCAGCAGCT
>NZ_JBBPCC010000016.1:0-208964 GCF_038070315.1 Paenibacillus filicis
AATTTATTCATTTTTATAACCACAACAGAGCACAACGAAAATTAAACAAGCTGACGCCGGTTGAATACCGACGCCAGCTTGCAGCCTAGGGCTTTTTTCAATGTCCATTAGATGGGGTCTTGACCAATTGCGGGATCAGGGTGTTTTTTCCTCTATTTACCTGGCTTCAGCTTGATGTCCTCGGCGTAGAACATTTCATCCATTCTCGGCGTGAACTCAATTCTGTTGTTAACACCGTACGTGAATTTGTTTTGATACAAATAAATTCTCGGCCGTCCTTCGGCCAAAATCTCTTGCACCTTCTGATATTGCGCTTCTCTTTCCTTATCGTTAAGATTGCGAGCGGCAGCCCGTAACAGCTTGTCTACCTCCGGATTGCTATAGTCGGTTTGTTGCTTTGCCCGCTCAGTAATGAATGGCTCCAGTGGCAACGCCGATTCAAACATCGAATTCCCTTTTCCCTGCAAAGCGAGCTCCTTGAACGTATTGGAGTTGTCCCGCTGCTTGTATTGGGTTTGCTCCAATATTTCAAGCTTTACTTTGAATCCGACTTCCTTCAGGTTCGCTGCAACGGTTTCTGCGACCTCTTTGAATGAAGTGGGAGAGGTTAAAGTTAATTCCACGCCATTCGGATATCCGGCTTCCGCCAGCAGCTGCTTGGAACGCTCCTTATTGTAAATGTTCGTATTGAACAACTTCGGATTATTTCCCAAAATTCCCGGTCCGATGCCTTCCTGCGTAGGAACCCCCGCGCCGCCCAGCACGTTGTCCACCAAGGACTTTTTATCGATCGCCAATTCAATCGCTTCTCGCACCTTCGGATTTTCCGTCACAGTTCCGGGCGTTTGTCGAACGAGCAAGCTCTGCACCCGCGCGCTGTCCTGCTGCACAAAATAGGTCGTACCGCTGTTCTTCACCCGGTCGATATCTTCGGGAGGAATCGTAATCGCAATGTCGACCGTTCCCGTTAGGAGCTCAGAAATACGCGTCGTGGATTCGGGAATCGTACGGAATACAAGTCTGTCCCATGATGGCTTTCCACCGTAGTAATCCGGATTTTTAACAAGCTCGACCCGATCATCCTTAATCCACTTGCTGAATTTGTAAGGACCCGTTCCTACCGGATTTTTCAGAAAGTTATCCAGCCCTTGCTCCTGGATGTATTTGGATGGCAGAATGCCCGAACTGATCCGGCTTAACCGAGCCAGCAAAATCGGATCCGGCTCCTTCGTTATCAGATCGACTGTAAAATCATCGATAATGGTAACTTCCTTTATACCGGAGTAGGAGGAATAATCGATAAGCTTCTTATCGTTGGCGGCCCTCTCCAGGGTATATTTCACATCAGCGGCTGTAAACGGATCGCCATTATGAAATTTCACGCCCTGCTTCAGCTTAAATCTCCATGTCGTGTCATTGGTACGCTCCCAAGAGGTTGCGAGGCTAGGAATCTTCTTCTGGGGATCGGCCCCGTCCTTTTTCACCAAATAATCGAATAAATTGACATGGATCGCTTCTACTTGCGTGTTGCCGTGATTGTGCACATCAAAAGTGATATTGTCTGTGGTTTGAGCAATCGTCAGAACCTTTTCCTTTCCCGACTCCGCGGCTCCCGTATCTGTACGATTATTGCCGCCGCAGCCTGTAAGAGCCAATACGGTCATCAAGACGATAACTGGAGCTTTACGAATCCACCTCATGTTTAATCCCCTCCATTTGGATGCTGCATGTTTTATCTCTGGACGGTCAACTGATTGACCGGACGGGATAGTCCTAAATTGTCACGGAGTGTTCTTCCCTTGTAGTCCGTGTGGAACAACCCTCTGCGCTGCAGCTCGGGAATAACGAGCCGGGCGAAATCATCCAGGCCTGCTGGCAGCTGCTGCGGTCTGATGACAAAGCCATCGCAAGCACCATTCACAAACCATTCCTCCAATTGATCGGCAACCTGAACGGCTGTCCCTGCGAAAGTCCGATGTCCATTGCCGCCTGACACTCTCTGGATTAATTGGCGGATAGTAAGGTTTTCCGTTTCAATCATGTTTTTCATAAGCTCGAACCGGCTTCTCGTTTCATTGACCGTCTCCGGGTCGGGCAGCTGCGGAACCGGACCGTCCAGCGGGTAAGAGAACAAGTCTACCTTCAGCCGGTCACTAAGTCTTTTCAACCCCAGCTCGGGAATAATCGATTCATGCAGCTCGGCTTCTTTTTCTTTCGCTTCCGACTCCGTCTCCCCTACGATCGAGCTGAATCCCGGTACAATCTGCACGTCTTCGGGATTGCGTCCATATTTGGACAGCCTGGATTTTACATCTGCATAAAAAGCTTGAGCTTCCGGCAAGGTTTGCTGAGCCGTGTAGACGATTTCTCCCGTTCGGGCAGCAAGCTCCTTGCCATCCTCCGACGACCCTGCCTGAGCGAGCACCGGATAGCCTTGCGGCGGGCGCGGTATATTTAACGGGCCTTTCACTGCAAAGGAATTGCCTTTATGATCGATCGCGCGAATCTTATCGGTATTGGCGTAAATGCCCGTGCTTTTATCAGCAACAAGAGCGTCATCCTCCCAGCTATCCCACAGCTTGGTCGTCAATTGAACAAACTCAAGGGCCCGGTTATATCTCTCCGTATGTTCAAAATGCTCCTCTCTGCTGAAATTCAAATGAGTGCTGCCAATACCCGTTGTGACGATATTCCAGCCTGCGCGCCCGCCGCTCAAATGATCCAGCGAAGCGAATAAACGAGCCGTATGAAAAGGTTCGTTATATGATGTGGATACGGTAGCTATCAAGCCGATCCGCTCCGTGACCGCAGCCAGAGCTGACAGAAGGGTATACGGTTCCAGCCGCCCCAGGGCCTGATGCTTCACGCTGCCGCCGAGATCGTAGCCGTCAGCCAAAAAAACACTATGAAACTTGGCTTCCTCCGCGCGCTGTGCCATCTTCTTGTAATAGGCCAGGTCGGTTACCCGTTCCGGCTCCGCATCTGCAAGTCTCCATGCTGTTTCGTGAAAACCGGTGCTGTTCATAAAAAAATGCAAAGTCATTTGACGTTGGCCACTCATGCCCATTCACCTCAAGTTTATAAAATCGTAGTTTAGCATTCATGTGTACATGCAGCGCCCTATAACGGGAAGTGGCAAGCCACTCCATGTCCGCTGGCAGCCTGCCGGAACTCGGGAGCTTCGCTGCGGCAAATAGGCTGCGCCAGAGGGCAGCGTGTATGAAAGCTGCACCCGGCCGGGGGATTGGCCGGATTCGGCAGGTCCCCCTGCAAAATGATCCGTTCCTTCTTCTCCCTCGGATGGGAAACCGGAATAGCCTCCAGTAACGACTTCGTGTAAGGATGCTTGGGGCTTGTAAATAAATCGTCCCGGTGCGCAAGCTCAACCATTTTACCGAGATACATAACCGCGATTCGTTCGCTTACGAATTTCACGGAAGCTAGCCCATGGGCGATAAATAGGTAGGTCAGCTGGTATTCCTTCTGCAATCTTTTGAGCAAATTCAAAATTTGCGCCTGAATGGAGACGTCGAGCGCGGAAACAGCCTCATCGCACACGATCAGCTTAGGCTTCAGGGCCAACGCTCTGGCGATGCCGATCCGCTGCCGCTGGCCCCCGCTGAACTCATGCGCATACCGGTTCATCTGGTGCTGACTTAAGCCTACGGCTTCAAGCAATTCGATCACGGTATCTCGAACTTGACCCTTGCTGGCCGTGCCGTGAATTCGCAGTGGCTCCGCAATAATATCCTCGATTTTCATGCGCGGATTCAATGAGGCGTACGGGTCTTGGAACACAACCTGCAAATCGCGCCGAACCTTGCGCAGCTCCTTTTGATCCAATCCCGTTAATTTTCGCTGTTCGAACCATACTTCACCTTCGGTTGGCTCCAGCAGCTGGAGGATCAGTTGTCCTGCCGTTGATTTTCCGCAGCCTGATTCCCCGACAATGCCGAGCGTTTCCCCTCTGTTGACCGAGAAGCTAAGACCGTCCACAGCTTTGACATATCCAACCTTATTGGAGAATAAGCCCTGCTTGAACGGATAGTATTTTTTTAAGCCTTTTACTTCCAGCAGCGGCAGCTCGTTGTTAAGCTCCGAACTCATAAGATCTCCCCTTTGCCTTCCGTATGGAAGCATCGAACCCGGTGTCCGGGAGCCTGTTCTTCCAAAGCCGGCTTCTGCAGCCGGCATATTTCCGTAGCGGCCGGGCAGCGCGCCTGGAATGCGCATCCGGCGGGAAGCTGCCGCAGATCGGGGATGGATCCGGGAATCGAATACAGTTCATCCTGCTGCTGCTGAATTTGCGGCAAAGAGCCCAACAGGCCGATGGTGTACGGATGAAGAGGGCGATCGAACAGCTCGGTTGCACCGGCTTCCTCTACCACCTCCCCAGCGTACATGACGATCACCCGGTCGGCCATCTCGGCTACGACTCCAAGATCGTGAGTGATCAGAATGACTCCCATGTTCAGGTCGGCCTTCAGCTTCGCGATCAGCTCCAGAATTTGCGCCTGAATCGTCACATCAAGCGCTGTTGTCGGCTCATCGGCAATCAGCAGCTTCGGATTGCAGGAGAGCGCCATCGCGATCATGACTCTTTGGCGCATGCCGCCCGACAATTGATGCGGATAATAATTGACGACTTTGTCGGGACGAGGGATTTTGACCAGCTCCAGCATTTCAATGCTTCTTGCACGAGCTTGCGTTTTATTCAGCCCCGTATGGATGCGAAGCGATTCGGAAATTTGGCTGCCGATCGTGAAAACCGGATTAAGCGAAGTCAGCGGGTCCTGGAAGATCATCGATACTTCATGACCGCGGACTTTGCGTATTTCGCGTTTGTTCATGTCCAGAAGGTTGCGGCCTTCCAGCAAAATCTGTCCCCCGACGACTTTCCCCGGACGGGCAACAAGCCCGATGATGGAAAGCGAGGTAACGCTTTTTCCGCAGCCCGATTCTCCGACGATGCATAAGGTTTCCCCTTTAGCCACGCTGAACGAAACGTTATTGACGGCGGGGAGGCTTCCTTCCTTGGTTGCAAACGAGGTTTGCAGCTCCCGAACCTCGAGCAGCGTTTCCGGCATGTCATGACCTCCTTTTCCCGTTGCGGCCGTACGAGCCTCAGTTTAATTTGGGATCCAACCAATCCCGCAGCCAATCCCCGACAAAAATGACCGCCAGCACCGTAATCGTAATGATGATCCCCGGAAAAGTTGCTACCCACCAGCTTGTGGCCAAATATTGCCGGCCATCGCTAAGCATGCCGCCCCAGGAGACGTCCGGAGACTGGATGCCAAGTCCCAGAAAGCTCAGGGAAGCTTCTGCAATAATGACCCGGCCGATGCTTAGAGTCGAGATGACGATAAAGGAAGAAATGACATTCGGCAGCACGTGCACGAATATAATCCGCAGATCGCCCGCACCAACCGCTTTGGCCGAGCGGACAAAATCTCTCTCGCGAACAGCCAGCACTTCGCTTCGGATCATTCTCGCGTAGCTCACCCAACTGGTAACGCCAATGACGAAAATAAGAGTTCCTATTCCGGGACCAAGCACGAACATAAAGAGCATCATGAACAAAATCGTCGGGATAGCCAACAAAGCGTCGACAATACGCATAATGAGAACGTCGATCCAACGTCCGTAATATCCGGAAATGAGACCCAGGACGATCCCAATCATGCCGGAGATGATGACTGAGCAAAATCCGACAATGAGCGACACACGCGAGCCGTATATCAATCTGCTCCAGATATCCCGGCCCAGGTTATCCGTACCCAGAGGATATTCCGCTATTCCTCTAGCTGACCATGCAGGCGGCAGCAGCTTGCGCGCCACATTCGTCTGAGCCGGATCGTGCGGAGCCAGGAGCGGGGCAGCCACTGCAATAACAGCAATGGCAAGGAGAACGGCGAGTCCCAAAATGCCGGTTTTGCTGTGAACCAGCCGGTTCAGCCCGTTTTTCAGCAATCCTTTTCCAGTCATGGGCTGCCCCGGCAAGGACGAAGGAGCGACCTTGTTTTCGATCGATACAGACAACTCCACACCTCCACGAATAATAACCCATATAACATACGGAATTAGTTGGTATTAATTTTAAAAAATAATGCCTATTCGGCTAGGCATGGGCCATATACAAAGAGCATAGCATGCGGGGATGGCGTTAATATAATACTTAATTGTTATTGTAAGATAACTTGAGGGAATGAGAATGGCTGCAGTATTTTGCAGTTGACAAGCAAGAAATGGAGCGATTATTATTTTCCTTAATGCGCATCGGAATAGTTTATTTTGGTAGCCTAAGCATCTCGCAATGCCATCCGAATATCGATCAAGGGAGGATTTGAATATGGCTGACTCACCCCGGCAAATCAAGCTCGGGCTTTTCGTTCAGGCGGCAGGTCATCATGTAGGCGGTTGGAGACACCCGGAAGCGCAAGCCGGAGGAGAGAATTTATCGCTGCTCCAGCACATTGCACAGACGGCGGAACGCGGAAAATTCGATCTGCTGTTTCTGGGAGACGGATTGGGAACATCCCCTACTACCGCTCCATCCGTTGTCGCCCGGTTTGAGCCGTTCACCCTGCTCGGCTCATTATCTGCCGTTACCACCCATATCGGGCTGGCGGCGACCTCGTCCACAACCTACGGGGAGCCGTTTCATATGGCGCGCGCCTTTGCTTCATTGGACCATTTGAGCGGAGGGAGGGCAGCCTGGAATGTGGTGACGACTTCTTCCCCCGAAACGGCGCTGAATTTCAGCAGAAGCAGTCATCCCGATCACGCTGACCGTTATGACAGGGCTAAGGAATTTGTGGAGGTCGTCAAAGGGTTATGGGACAGCTGGGAGGACGGTGCCTTCGTCCACAACAAGGAAACCGGTGTGTTTTTCGATAAAGAGAAGCTCCATGACTTGAATCATAAAGGACCGTATTATTCCGTGAAAGGCCCTCTGAACGTGTCCAGGCCCCCACAGGGGTATCCTGTGCTTATTCAGGCGGGATCGTCGGATACCGGCCAAGAGGTCGGGGCGGAAATCGCCGACATTATTTTTACAGCGCAGCAAACTTTAGAGGATGCACAAGCCTTTTATACCGGTATTAAAAACAGATTAGCCAAGCACGGAAAATCTCCGGATCATTTCTTTGTTATGCCGGGCCTGCTGCCGATTATCGGGAAAACCGAGCAGGAAGCCAAGGACAAATTCGAGCAATTATCGGGCTGGGCCGATCTGTCCGTCGGACTGGCTGCCTTATCGGCACGTCTCGGGCAGGATGTCTCCACACTCCCGCTGGACGAGCCTCTTCCGGAGCTGCCGGAGACGGACGGAGCCAAGAGCCGTTCGCGCCTGCTCAGGGAGTTAGCCAGCAGGGAGCAGCTCACCGTCCGGCAGCTGGCCTTCAGAGTCGCAGCATCGCGCGGACACGGCGTTATTCTCGGCAGCCCGTCGCAAATCGCCGACCATATGGAAGAATGGTTCACGGCCAGGGGAGCCGACGGCTTCAATATTATGCCTCCCTATTTCCCGGGCGGCCTGGATGATTTTGTCGATCTTGTCGTACCCGAGCTGCAGCGTAGAGGCTTGTTCCGCACCGAATATGAGGGCCGCACGCTGCGCGAAAACTTGGGAATCCCACGCCCTAAGAGCAGGTATGCTACCGTTTAAGAAACAAATAGACCTCCGTTAACACCGCCTTCGGGCGGGAATAACGCGAGGTCTATTTTTGTATAAAGCCGTGCGAAGCTGCCGCAGCCTTAATGGTTGTACTTGATGCGGGGGTCTAATAGGGCATACAGCATATCGGTTGCAAGGTTAATCAAAATGACCAAGATCGCGATCACAAAAACAGCCGCCTGCACGATCGCCATGTCATGCGAGTTGATCGCCTGGACGATCAGCTGTCCCATTCCCGGCCAAGAGAACACCGTCTCCGTGACTAGGGCTCCACCGACAAGATGCGTCAGCTGTAGCGAAGTGATCGTCACAACCGGAATGAGCGCATTGCGCAGCGCATGCTTGTTAATGACGATCGCCTCCCACAAGCCCTTGCTTCGGGCCGTACGGATGTAATCCTGCCCGAGAATGTCCAGCATGCTGGAGCGGACCAAGCGGGTCATTTCGGCGGCTACACCGATGCCGAGAGTAAGGGCAGGCAGCACCAGATGCGCAAAAGTACCCCGTCCGGAAACGGGAACAACGCCCCAATTAACGGCAAGTAATAAAATAAGCATGATGCCCACCCAAAAGTTAGGCATCGCCTTGCCCATCACCGAGATACCCGATATGAAAATATCTGCCCCCGTATTGCGCTTAACGGCCGACCAGATGCCGAATGGAACCGCAATAACGCAGGCAACCACCATGGATGCCGCCGCAAGCTCGAAGCTTGCCGGCAGCCGCTCCAGCACAATCGGAAGCGCAGCTTCATTATAGCGGAAGGACGTGCCGAAATCGCCCAGCAGCAGATTGGACATGTAGCGATAATATTGAACATATAACGGCTGGTCCAAGCCGAGCGCTTCGGAAAGCACTCTTCGGTCCTCTGCGCTTGCCGTATCCGGAAGCATTAAAGCTACGGGATCGCCGGTTACGTGAACGAGAATAAATACGACCAGAGAAATAATATAAAGCACCGGGATGATCTGCAGCAATGATTTATACAAATACTTGGCCATCGATTCCCATCCTTCTATATGCCGAGATACAAGAGGCTATGCCTTCTGGACGGTGGCAGCGGACGTATGAACGACCTCTCCCGCTATGTTTTGCGGATTGATCAGCAAGTTATAGATGGGGCATACACGCTCTACCGCTTCATGCAGCGCAGCGATCGTTTCTTCAGATTCATTCGAAACAATATGCAGCTTGTAATGAATGTTGTACGGGAAAAAAGGAATATCCTCAAAGCCTTCCTGTCCACCGAGCGGATGCTGTTGGCCGAACACTTCGACCTCAAGCGATTCGAGGGATACATCGAGTTTGGCAGCCTGGATTAGCGTAATATGGGTCAGGCAGCTTCCGAGCACGCCTAGCTGAAGTTCAGGAGAGGTCGGTCCCAGGCTGTAGCCGGCGAAGTTTTCCGGACTGTCGCTAATAATCTGGAAATCGCGGATGCGAATTTCACGGACTCCGCTTCGCCCTGCAGCACGAACCTTGGCCGAAAAATGATTCGCCTTAGGGTCGGCCTTCGCCTGTTCGTTCAGTGCAAGCGCCGCCGCTTTTTTCTGTACCAGATACTCATTCAATGTACTCATGTATCAACACTCCTTATAATATGTAGTAAACCCACTTGTTTAATCGATTTTAATATAACATAGCCCTTGCACCGGAAACAGTACTGTTAATTCATCATATGATAACTTTTTAGAATGAATCCTGTTAGGCAAGGTCTTGAAAATTGGACGGGATCAAGGTGACTGAGCCGGATGATGCTATTTTCTGCTTTAGAAAATCGAGGAATGTTTGTCCTGCCTTGGACAAATAGGTGTTCCGCTTTTTGCACACTCCCAGATAAATTGGAATTTGCGGGTAAATGGGAACCGAACCTAGCGAGCTGAGCGATTCGGCCACCATCCGCAGGAGCAAGGTTGCACCTACGCCTTCGCCGACAAGAGATTCAATGATCGATAATTGATTGGTCGTAAAAATGACCTTTGTGTCGAGCCCGGCATTTTTAAACAGCCTCTGTTGGAAACAGTCGTCTTTAAACAAGATGAGAGGTTCATCCACCAGTTCATGGAGAGCTACTGCGTTTTTTTTCGCAAACGGATGATCGGTCGGAAAGCAGGCGACCATGTCGTCTACCAGCAAGGGGATCATTTCAACCTCCGGCTCAGCGGAATTCACGGCAATAATACCAAAATCGATTTCCTTGCGTTCAATCAGCATACGGATCCGCTTGGTTCCTTCCTCCACCACGCTAATATTGACGGAAGGATATTGATAGATGAACTCCTTAATAATTGGTAGAAAATAGGCGCTGCCGAACGTGGACGGCAATCCGATTCGAATTTCGCCTCTCTGCAGAACGCGCAGTTCTTCCATCCTTCGCCGGGCATCTTCTATTTTCTCTAGGATATCCGTGGCATAATCGAACAGTATTTTTCCTTCCGGCGTCAGGATGGCGGATTTCTCGGATCGGTCGAAAAGCACCAGCTGAAGCTCATCCTCCAGCTTTTGGATGGTTTTGCTAATAGCGGGCTGAGCAACCAGTAATTTTTCCGATGCTTTCGTAAAGCTGGCTGCTGTAGCAACCTCGGCAAAATAATGCAGTTTTCTGCTATCCATGGCCTTTCCCCCCTTACAAATTGTTTGTCATTCGGATTGAACGAGCCCGAAACGCCGATTGACCGAATCAATTTCTTCCAGCGACTGAAGAACTCTGCCTTTTCCCCGGATGGTGATCAGATATAGTAAAATATCGATAACAAACAAGCTGGCAATATGGGAATTTGCAAACGAATAAGAGGTTCCTTGCACGAGCAGCGGGACCGTTGCAGGCTTGACGAGAGGACTAAGCAGGGAATCCGTAATCGTAATCTGATTGACGCCCCGTTCGAAGGCAAGCTCTGTTGCCATAATGGTATGCTTGCCGTAGGTGGGCAGCCCGACGGATATTAATAGATCCTCACGGCCTAAGGAACGGACGCAGTCGAACAGCTCATCCAGCCCCGAACCAATCAGCATGGTGTTGGTGAATATTTCATTCAGATGTACGGCAAGCACTGTGGCCGGCCCTCTAGCGTTGCGGCTTCCGACTACGGCAATCCGGGTGGAGCTCCAGATAAGCTGGATCGCCTTGTCAAATGAATCGGCTGGATTGTTGAGCAGGGCTGCTTGTAAATTTTTCAAAGTCAAATCGAAAATTTGCTGCGTGGCTCCCCAATCGTGGTTTTCTTTAGATGTGAGAAGACCTGATTCCGGTTCCCCGAAGGTTGTAATGGCGGTCAGGCGGTTCTGCAAAATGGATTGCAGAGCATGCTGCAAAACCGGAAATCCCGAGTATCCAATATCCTGCGCAAAACGGACAACAACCGATTCGCTGACTCCGACTTTTTGAGCAACCCGCGATGCCGTAAGAAAAGCCGCCTCCTGCCAATTTTCCAAAATGTAATAGCCGACGTTTTTTTTCGCCCCGCTTAGATTGGACAGCGACGCTTGAATTCTCCCAAACAACGTTTCCCCATCCGGCAAAGCAAAGCTCCTTTCGATATGGCAAGAAATATTTCTGCCTGGACAATAATTATTCTTGCTTCAAATAATAAAAAAAAGACGTAACATTTGCCCATGCAGGTTCATGGGGGTTACATCTCCATTTGTATGGTAGGTATTTGATTATTCATATCGATTTAATCGGTATAATTAGAGTATCATTTCATTCTCATAAGGTCAAGCATGAATGACGAGGCATGGTCCGATGCTGTAGGAGAAATAATTATTTCGGTCGAGAGCATGGAACGAATTGAACATTTAGACGTAACACGATAAAGTTAATGGGAAAGAAGACAGAGAGGGGGGACATTATGTCGCGAGCGCTTACGGTCGTCATCGCGGAAGATCAGGAACCGGATCGCGAGAAGCTGGTTCTGTATGCCAAGAGACTGGGACTGCATGTGCTCAGCTCAGTTGGATCAGGGAAATGGTTTGTCGAGGACTGCTTGTCCTTCAAGCCGGATCTCGTGCTCATGGATATTGGCCTGGCCGAGGTCGACGGCATTACAGCCTACAAGCGTCTGGCGGAGCTAGGGGTTACGCCGTATCTGATCCTGGTATCCGGGACCACGGATTCCAGCTTGCTGTTGGCCGGGTATGAGCTGAATGTGGTCGGCTTCGTCACCAAGCCTGTGACCTTCGAGCGGCTGAGTGCTGTCGTTGGGAAAGCGGTTAAAGCCTTCGAACGGGATCTGGCTTTCACGGAGGCTCTTGCAGATACGAGGATTATCGAGATCAAGTCCAATCACAAGCCCATCTTCATCAACGAGAACAAGCTGATTTATGCGGAGAGGTACAAGGCGGAGCGGAAGGTGAAGATCTACGTGGCCGGTGAAGACCCGATCGTAACCCGGTCTTCACTGGCGGAAATTCAGGTGCAATGCTCGGAGCAGATCTTTCATCCGAATAAATCGCAGCTGGTGAACCTGAATTACATTGATTCCGTCTATGCCAGCGTTGAGTTCTTCGGGACTTATACCATCAAGCTTACGTATGGCCATACAGAGATCGATCTGTCGCGCCGCAAGCGCAAGGAATTCGAGCGACTGTACAGCCAGATTAAGGATTAAACGGACGAACGGATGCGAGCGGCTGTATGGTGGCTCCATTGTGGTGAGAGGTCTGTCACAGGTGCTCTGCTGTTGAACATATAGCCGATGCCCCGCACCGTGATGATGTAGGGACAGTCGGACGCCGAGATGCTGCGAAGTTTCTTGCGCAGATTGCTGATATGGACGAGCACGGTTCTGGTGTCCTTTCCGGCCGGAGCTCCCCAGCCCAGCGCGAAGAGGTCATCCAGCGGCACGACCTTGCCAGCTGTCTGGATGAGGTAATACAGGAGATCGAATTCCTTGGCAGATAAAGCGATTACTTGTCCGTCCAGCCACGTAGACCTAGTGGAGAGATCAATCTCAAGACCCCGGGCCGTCCGGTTGCGGACTAGGCCGCGGGCGGCGCCAAAGCCTTCCGTCCGGCGGAGATGCGCCTGGATGCGGGCGATGATCTGTCCGGTACTGGAGCTGTGCGGGATGTAATCGTCCGCGCCGGCTTCGAGACCGGCGATGATATCCGCCTCTTCCGGGCAGTCTCCGTACAGAATGATAGGCTGAATCAGCCGAAGCTTGGTACGGATATAGCTGGCTGTGCGGATACCGTCCGACACGGAATTGTTGCGGGAGATGAGAAAGATATCCGGGCGAAGCTCCGGGAGCCTGTTCTGCAGGTCCTGCGTAGAACGGAATAAGGACAGAGTAAAGCCATCCTTCGGTAAAGCATCTTGAAGCGACTTGGCAACATCCCAATGTTCATCCACGATAACTACTTGTCTAGGTCTCATAATCTGTCTCCTTCATCGTGACGAATTCCCAGTCATGCCTGACTATATTATAAAGGAACCGGTACGATAGGAAGACAAGCTTGCACCGATTGGTTCATTTTCATGCTTCATCGGTGCGAAAAATGTCGAATAAATTGGACTGCCTGCTCCGCGTCGTTAGGAGATAGGCATTTTGACGTGGGCGATAAAATGCTCGCGGGATGCTTCTACGGAAATCTCCCCGCGGTTTTTACGGATCAGCTTGTTGCTGATCCACAGGCCGAGCCCGGTATGATTGGCTTTTGTCGTATAGCCGTCACGGAACACCTCGTTCGGCTGCCCCGACGGGGCCGTGTACGCCAAGGGGTTCACCACCTTGAAATGAACGCTGCCGCCCTCCATCCAGCCGGTACAGGACACCCAGCGTTCCTCCGCAGGCAAGCGGGCTGCCTCCTCGAACGCATTGTCAATCAGATTTCCCAGCACTCGAACCATATCGAATGCCCTCGTGCCGGGTAATACTTTGGACGGGATATCGATATCGTGGGTAAATCGGACTTTTTTGTTCGTGGCCGCCATGGTTTTGGCTTGGATGATCGCGGCGAACTCAGGCTGGCCGATCGCCATAATGTCTTGAACGCCCTGGATGTCCCCTACCAGCGTATTCGTATAATCCAGCAGCTCGCCGTGCCGTCCAAGCTCGACCAGGGAATGGATCACGCTGACGTGATTCAGGAAATCATGCCGCTGTCCGCGGAAGTCCAGATACATCTGATTGAACTCCTCGGAATAGGTCTCGCTCGTCAATTGGATCGCTTTGTCACGGGCCTGCGACACGCGCCGGATCAGGAAGAACACCAGGAGCAGGCTCAGCAGCGTGATGACGGCTACCACGATAACTACGGTCTGAAACTGCTTGTTGAGCGTCGCTTCCATCGAGTCGACATCAGAGGTCAGATTCAGCACATAGAGGCCTTGCAGCGAGGGATCGGGATGCTCTTCCCAGGCTCTGACGACATCCAGCGTATCGCTGTGGATGGCGATGAACGACTTCTCGACTTTCTTCCCCTTGATTTCCTCCACGTAGGACACTGGCTGCCGTGTGCGGCTTGCCATCTTCACGTATTCCTTATCCTTGGCGACATTGGTGTAGGTGTAGTCCCCGAAGAATACGGCCCGGTGAATCAACGGATCGAGCAGCTCGCCATTTTCCGTAACCCAGGTTTTCTCGTTGTCGAAGGTCATCGGGTTGATGCCGGCAATTTCGACGAGAAACGGGTAGGTCTTCAGCAGGTTGCCCATAATTGCATTCAGGCCGGTCTCTTTCTCGTACTTATCGAAGGCTGTATTGTCGACATAGGGATCAATGATGTAATTCGTCTTGCCGCTGTAATAGTAGCCCCATTTCATAATATTGCGCGTGTTCGAGGTGGCGACCTCGTAGGGACCCGACCAGAAATTGGGCAGCACCTGTCCCCAAGGGATCGTAACGAACTGCTTCTCGAGCAGCTGCTCGAAGGCCGTGTACCAAGCTCCCCAATGCCGGGTTCCGAGACCAACCTCCCGAGGGTCGGTTGATTTGTACAGGATGATGTCGTTGCCGCTTTTCTTCATCAGGGTCAGATCGTCCAGCATCAGCTGCTCCCGCAGCTCATGAAGCTGTTGGTCGGTGACCTGCTCCACATCCGCTGGCAAGGCATGCTCCACCGCAATGGAGGCCATGCGCAGCTTCTCGCCGATCATATCCTCATAGAGCTTGGAGCCGTTGCGGGACTGCTCGACCAGCAGCTGAATATGGGCCTCGATGGAGCGGAGCTCCCGCTGATGGTTGTCGTGGAGCGTATTTTTCGTCAGATTGAAGTACAGCAGAATGTTGGCGGTCAGGACGAGGACCACGCTTACGGAAATTAGCAGCATCTTTGTAGATTGACTCATGATGGGGCGGCACCTTCCTTACTCTATAACGCTTTCATTCTCCCTATCATATCATATACAATAGAGGGAAAAACGATAGGTGGCGAAGGAGAATGTTACAAATAGGTATCATCGGAACCGGCTGGTTCAGCCGGACGCATGCCGACCTGCTGGTCCAGACGCAGGATGTCCGGCTGACGGCCGTATTGGGGACGAGCCAGGAGAAGGCGGACCAGCTGGCTTCCGCGTATCCGGACGCCCGAGGCTACGACAGTCTGCGCCGCATGCTGGACGCGGGACGGCTGGATGCCGTCTATGTGTGCGTGCCGCCGATGTCTCATGGCGATATCGAGCGCGAGCTGATCCAGAGAGGCATTCCGTTCCTCGTGGAGAAGCCGCTGGGCGTGGACCTGGAGCTGCCGCTGGAGCTGGCTGAGGCGATCCGCAGCCGGAACCTGATTACCTCGGTCGGCTATCACTTCCGCTATAAGGCGACCTTAGACCGGATGAAGGCCGAGCTGGAGGGACAGACGATCGCGATGGCAGTCGGCGAATGGTCCGGCGGTATGCCGCAGGTATCGTGGTGGCGGCGCCAAGAGGGCTCAGGCGGCCAATTTATCGAGCAGACGACGCATATTGTCGACCTGCTGCGGTATACGGCGGGCGAGGTCGAGGAAGTGTACGCAGCCTATGCCAATCGGGTGGTACATACCCAATTCGAGGGCGTTACTGTGCCCGATGTCGGTTCGGTGACACTGAAGCTGGCCTCGGGCGCGGTGGCGAGCCTGACCAATACTTGCGCGCTGCCGTCGGGCGTGGGTCGCACCGGTCTCAGGCTGTACACGAGCGGCGGACTGCTGGACTGGACGCCGGATCGGCTGGAGGTGACCGGTACCAATAGACTTGAGCAGGTAGTCGATGAGGCGAATCCGTATGCGGCCGAGACGGACGCATTCCTCCACGCGCTGCGCACGGGAGATACGTCGCGCATCCGATCCGACTACGCCGATGCGCTGCGGACACAGCAAGTGACTTATGCCGCGCTTCAATCAGCTGCCTCGGGCCAGCCCGTTAAGATCGAACGGTTGTAGACGTCTACCGGAAGACGGCAAAAAAAGCCGAGCCGCTTGTCCGGATGGACAAAGCGGCTCGGCTTTTTTCATGTGCGCTATGGGCGTGGAGAATATCTTCATTCCGTCTAGTAAGTCAGGGTAACGCTATGATTGTCCGGGTTATACTCAACCTTGGCACCCAGCACTTCGGACAGCAGGCGTACGGGGATCATGGTGTTATCGTTCACGAGCTTGGCCGGTACGTCAGTGTTCGTTTCCTTACCGTCTAGCGAATAGGTTGGGCGTGTGGTGAAGAAGCTGATCGTCCGACCGCCCTTTGTATAGATGGCGGCTTTTTGCGCATCATTCCATTCGACCTGAGCGCCTAGAGCGGCAGCGAGGTCCCGGACCCACAGATAGGATGAGCCGTCGATGACCGCAGGCTCCCGCGTCATGTTCAGCTTAACGCCGTCCAGGGTGTAGCTGCCGCCGTTCAGGCTGAAGGTGACAACATGCGTCAAGCTGCCCTTCTGGTCGGCCAGCTTCTTGTAAGCGGGCGAATCGGCGTGAAGCTTGTTCTTGCCGACAGTTGCTGCAGGCTCGGTTTGGAACTGCCACGCCTTCTCGAAGGTTTGGGTCGAGCCGTCGCGGGTTGATGTCATCTTGACATAGGCCGTGTAGGACGTGTCGGGCAGCAGCGGCTTGGCAGGAGTCAGGATAACCTCCTGAATGAGATGATTGTCATTCTGAGGCGAATTCTTCAGCAGCTCCACGTTCTTGCCATCCGCATCCTTCAGTGTCGCGTCGATAAGCTTGACCTCCCCGATCTCGGTGCCGCTTATATGGGCCACGATCGGATAGCCGACCGGATAGCTGGCATCCTTGTACATACGGATCGGGTCCGGGTCCTCATTACCGTCGAAGGTGACGGGCACGTATTTCTCTCCGGGGGACGGTGTGACGACAAGCTGCTGCTGCGGGCTATCATGGAAGCCGAACTCGATTACGACGAAAGGTCCGGACATCGCGACTCCGACTTCCTTGGCGCTGGGCAGCAAGAACGGAATGCGGTGGTAAGGCGCATCGAACAAGCTGTCGATGGATTCGATATGGTTCCCGGCATAGTACGAGACATCTTCGGCTATATTGTCGTAGTATCCGGCATACAAAGCCCGTTCCCCCGGCTTGGCTCCGATGAATCCGGGCTGAGATTCCTTCTGCTCATGCATCGATACTTTGGCCACATCAATGTTATTGGACTGCAAGTAATCGGCATGAAGCTTGGCGGCCATCGTCAGATTCGGGTTGATCTGAAGAGCAGGCAGGCCGGATAGCAGGCGGTAGTCGTTGATGGCACGGACCATCTCGAGCTGCTTGTCCGAGTAAGCTTTGGGCGCCTCCGTTACGGCTTGGGGCGAGATGGTAAAGCTCCAGTCTTGGACGATCGGCTGATAGCCGGTTAATTCCACGGTGATGGAAGCCTGGTGCTTACCGGTAGCCAGAGGCTGGGTCGGCTGATACGTATAGGTCATGGTTGACGGGTCGAACTGTCCCTGTACGGTCTGACCATCGAGCTGGAGTGAGATGCGGCTGACGGCTGACACGGAGGACTTCGTGATCTGGAACCCGATCTTCGGCATCAGGATGCCGACGGTTCCCTCCGGAGAAGCAGAGTAATAGAAGCCTTCGGCATGGGCTTGGGGGAGCAAAGCCAGATTGAAGCCGGTGAAGGCCACGGCAAGCGTCAAAAATAATCGGAATGAGATCAATAAGCGCTTCATAGGACACCTCCTGTTGAACTGCTAACATATAAATCTCTTACTTTCTCTTGCATTATAATACAAATTTCACTGTAGATTCCATGTCTCTCGACAATGAAAGCCGCATTACCGCACAGGGAATGAATGGATACGGGGGCCGGACCAGCTGTAGACCGGCTGCTTTTCATTCGGATGAGAGGTGCGGTGGTACCGCTGGCGATGACTCCTTGAGGAGCGGGAGCACAATCTGGAAGCAGCTTCCCTGGCCGGGCAGACTCTCCGCTTCGATGGTGCCGCCATGAGCCTCCGCGATCGTCTGAGAGATGGAGAGCCCTAGCCCCGCTCCGCCATTCTGGCGGGTACGCGAGGAGTCGGCACGGTAGAAGCGCTCGAAGATATGCGGCAGCTTATCGGCCTCTATGCCCGGTCCGTTGTCGCGAACGGACAGCAGCACCTGGTCCGCCGACTCTTCCAGGGCAATCGCGATGCTCCCGGCGCTTGCGTCGGTATGCTGGACGGCATTGTGTACCAGGTTCAGGATAACCTGCTTGATCTTATCCGGCTCGAACCGGCAGCGTCCGGCAGATTGGATGTTCAGGCGGAGCGTTCGGCCGCCTGCGAGCAGTCTGAGCTGGGGCTCCATATCCTGCAGAACGGCAGACAGCTGGCCGTCCTCCAGCTGGATAAGCGGCGTCCGGTCGAGCTTGGCCAGCAGCAACAGATCCTGCACCAGCTTATTGATCCGCTTGGATTCGCCATGCATGCTGTTTAGCGCATTGTACAGCTTATCCGGATGATCGGCTGCGCCGCGCAGCAGCACCTCCAGGAAGCCGTGAATCGAGGTCAGTGGGGTGCGCAGCTCGTGGGAGGCGTCTGCGACGAAGCGGCGCATCCGCTCCCTGGCCTCCCGCTCCGTCTCGAAGGAGCGCTCCAGCCGCTCCAGCATGCTGTTGAACGAGGCGGCCAGCCGGTCGATCTCGGCCTGTCCTTGCCTCGGGGGCATCCGGATCGCGAGATTGCCCGCATCGATCTGCCGGACCGTGTCTACAGCCTTGGACAGCGGGACCAGCGTTCTACGCAGTACGGGCAGGAAAGCCAGCACCCCGGCGATGAGGGCGATGCAGGACACCGTCAGGAAGATCAGCAGCTGACGCAGGAGCACGTCCTGCACCGGCGCCGTGCTGGCGCTGAGCTGCAGCATGGCGGTCTTCCGGTTTTTGGAGTCGGTGCGGGAGATGACTACGAGCTGCTCCGATCCGTCAGAGGCCTTCATCACCTGGTAGGTCCAATCCCGTCCTCCGCCGTTCATCAGGCGCAGGTACTCGTCCCGGGCCAGGTGAGGGGCAGCAGCAGCTTCTTGCCCGCTCCAGTCGCGCAAGTCGGTCACGTTGCCCTCCGAATCGATAGAGCTGAGGGTGCCTTCAGGCAAGAAAAACGCCGCCCGGCGCTTCCTGTCTGCATTGCCTGGGGTACCGCCTGCTGCAGCCCGCTGCTCCAGGCCCGTTGGCCGGGGTTCCTGGCCGCCTGGCCCCGGCCGCCATACATCGCCGCTGCTGCCCGGGGATGTGCGCGGCGGGTTGTTACCGCCGTCGTCGCTGGGTCTGGGGTTGCCTCCAGGAAGCCCACGCTCCGCCCAAATATCGGGGGGCAGCGTCTGGAGCTGGCTGTGCATGCTCTCAGCCTTGTTCCTGTAGAGCGCATCGCTCATCAGCACATACTGCAGGGTGCCGATCAGCGCCAGCAGCGCCGCGAGAATAAGCAGCGAGCGGGACAGCAGCTGCATGCGCAGTGATCCGGCCGGAAACAGGCGGTTCAGCCGATCGGACAACCGCCCCCCGCTCATGGCAGATCGACGCGGTAGCCTGCGCCGCGTACGGTACGGATCAGCCGATGCTCGCGGTCCTGCAGCTTTTCACGCAGCGAGCGGATATACACCTCGACGATATTTTCTTCCCCTGCAAAATCATAGCCCCATACTTTGTCGAGAATCAGCGCTTTGCTCAGCACGATCCCGTGATTGTGCACCATATAGGTCAGCAGCTCGTATTCCGTAGGCGACAGCTCCAGAACACGGTCCTGGTAGCTGATCTCCCGCCTGCGGTCGTCAAGCTTGAACGGGCCGTGTACGGCTTCCTCCAGCAGCTGCGGGAACTGGTTGCGCAGCCGGGCATGAATCCGCGCGAGCAGCTCGTCAAAGCTGAACGGCTTGGACATATAATCGTCCGCACCCAGCTTCAATCCCTTGACCCGGTCGTCGACCTCGTCCTTGGCCGTCAGCATGATGACGGATACGGGATACCCGGCCTTCTTGAGCGTACGGCATACCTCGAAGCCGTCCATGCCTGGCATCATTACATCCAGAATGGCGACATGCGGCTCGAACTCGCGCGCGGCCGTGATGGCGCTGATGCCGTCATGCGCGGTTTTCACCTCGAAGCCTTCGCTGACCAGCCCCAGCTCCAGAAATTGCAGGATCGTCGGCTCGTCATCGACCAGCAGCAGCCGGATGCCTTGTACGGATTTGATGTTCATTCTTTTCGTCCCTTCGGAAGTCTACATAGAATAATCATACGGGGAGCAGATGAATGCCTCCTGAATGGAATCTGAAAATTTGCTTAAAACGGACTGAGTGGAGAGAGTTGGGTTAATTTCCCAAGAAAGTGCAACAAGGCCAGGTCCTGCATCGTCTGAACAGGCAGAAGCGTCAGCCTCGTGGAGCGGTACTAGACATCATTTTCTTTATTATGAAGGAGGCATGGAAGATGCAGCAACTTATCGCCCTGCTGGCAGCGGCGGGGATCTGGCTGTGGAGTATAGCACCTGCTGCCCAGGATGGAATTATCTCTTCCGAAGCCGTACCCCCGCAGGCGCCCAAGTCCGCACCCGCACCCGTACCCTTACCCGCGCCGATCTTAGGTCCGGGAGGCCAGATTCGGCAGCCTGGCAACCGGCTGGCCGGTCTGGAGAACAAGGTAGGGGAAGCCCGGCATATGCTCAAGGAGAAGCACGCCGTCGTATTGATGACATCCGCACTGGAGCAGGATCGGATCTACGTGACGGTTCGCCGCTTAGGCGAACTGGATCGGCAGCTTACAGAGGAGGAGATGAACACGCTGAAAGAGGTGCTGAAAGGGGCATTGTTTGAAGCGGTCGGACAATCTTTCCCTCTGGAGATCGAGGTATGGGAGCTGAACGAAAACAATACGCTGACAGGAACCATCCGGGAAGTAGACAGTGACAGGAAGCGGATTCTCGTCGTGAACGAGCAGCGGACGGATAGCCGCGGGAACCCTGACGCGTATTGGGCCAAGCTGGACGAAGACGGACAGGTGAAAGGCAGCGGCGGCGCAGGCTCAATAGGCTGGGAGGAGCTGCGTGTCGGCCAGAAGGTTAAGGTGTGGCATCATGGCTATATCGCGACCTCCTATCCGGGGCAGACGCTGGCGCTGAAGATTGAAGCTGTGGATGCACCCTGACAGTCGCCCAGGAAGGGAACGTACAGGAGAATCAAGTGGCAAGAACTGCCGCCTAGCGGTGGTCGACCTAAAGCGAGCGGGTCAGAGGAGTACTGTGCCTGGAAGAGGCGGTCCTCCCTTGACCCTATTTGTGAATCGATTTATACTTAATCTAAATATAAATGAATCGAGGGGTCGGTGTCATGAGCAAGATTAACTTGACGCCGCAGCGCAAGGCGATCTATGAGCTGCTGGCACAAAGTGACGACCATCCGACGGCGGCGGAGGTCATCGAGCGTCTGCGGCTGAACGGACAGCATTTGGCCTATGGAACGGTCTATAATTCCTTACGGTATTTATCGGATATGGGCATGATTCGGGAGCTGAAGCTCGGGGAGGCTGCGAGCCGGTACGACGCCCGGATGGAGGACCATCATCATATTGTATGCAGGCAGTGCGGCCGTGTGGACGAGGTGCTCTCCAAGACGCCAGACGAATGGCTGCAAGCAGTGGAACAGGAAACGGGCTACCGGGTGGACCATTCTCATGTCGTATTCGAAGGAGTGTGCGCGCAATGCCGACCACGGACAAATTAATGCAGGCAGACGGCAAGGCCGCGTTCGAACCGGCCCATCCGCAGGACAGCGGCGGTGCTCGACAATCCGCCCGGTCTGAAGTGGCTGCCGCTATGGACATAGACCCGGCGATCGGCGCGTATTGCAGCGAGACGCAGCGGGTAGCCGTGATCAGTGCTTTTCCTGAGCGAGTACACGGGCTCGTAGGCGAGCTGTCCACGCGCTGCCTTGACGTGCTGGTCTTTCACCGCTTCGATCCGGCGGTGATGAACGGGCTGCCCGTCGAGCTGATTATCCTCGACGCCGCGGCTGCGGATGCGGCCGGAGAATCGGCCGAGCTGCGCGCGGGCGCAGCCGATACCAAGAGCCGGGCCGGCTTCCTCTGGCTCGTGCACGAAGACGCAGAGGCCGACTTTCAGGCGGATGGCTACGAGACGCTGGTCTGGCCCAGTCCGTTGGGCGAGGCGGTAGCCAGGTCGATGGAGCTGCTCGTGCGAGCGGCATTGGCCGGACATAGCCCCGCAGCGGCCCCGTCTCCTGCGGCCGGGCAGGCTGCAACTGCGCAGGCGGGAGCTCTGCGCACATTCAAGGATCTGACACTGGATACCAGGCGAATAACCGTGACGCGCGCCTCTCGGAGGATTGAGGTCACCAAGACGGAGTTCGAGCTGCTGCTCCTGCTGATGGAGGCGGAGGGGGCAGTGCTGTCCCGCGAAGAGATTATGGACCGGGTGTGGGGCAGCCAGTATTTCGGAGGCAGCAACGTCGTGGATGTGCACGTCAAAAGCCTGCGCAAGAAGCTCGGCGATCCTGCGGCAGCGCCGCTATATATTGTGACGGTAAGAGGCGTAGGTTACCGGCTGGCCGACGAGTAATCGGAGGTCTGCCGGTTCATCCGGCCTTCATCATATCTTCATCCAACGTTCATGAGGACTTCATGATCGGACGATCCGATCAGGGTATAATCACCCTATAGATTTAGATTAAGTCTAAATATAAAGGATGGCGATTAAGAATGAACCAACCCGACAATAATCAGCACCCGCAGCTCACGACGAATCAAGGCTCGCCTGTAGGCGACAATCAGAACTCCCGCACGGCCGGACAGCGCGGACCTGCTTTACTGGAAGACTATCATCTGCTGGAGAAGATTGCCCACTTCGATCGGGAGCGTATCCCGGAGCGGGTCGTGCATGCCCGCGGCGCAGGCGCCCACGGCGTATTCGAGGTCGAACAAGGAATGAGCGCATATACGAAGGCTCATCTCTTCGCTGAGCCAGGGCGGACTACCCCAGTCTTCGTCCGCTTCTCGACTGTGATTCACGGCACCGGCTCACCGGAGACGGCTCGCGATCCCCGCGGGTTCGCGGTCAAGTTCTACACGCAGGAGGGCAACTATGATATCGTCGGTAATCATCTGCCTGTGTTCTTCATCCGCGATGCGATGAAATTCCCGGATATGGTGCATTCGCTCAAGCCCGCACCGGATACGAATGTTCAGGAGCCTGCCCGATACTGGGACTTCATGACGTTATCGCCCGAGTCCACGCATATGCTGACCTGGCTGTTCTCGGATAACGGCACACCGGCCAATTACCGGCAGATGGACGGCTTCAGCGTACATGCGTTCAAGTGGATCAATGCCGAGGGGCGCGTCACCTATGTCAAGTATCATTGGAAGTCGAAGCAGGGAGTTGTGAACTTCTCCGCCGGGGAAGCTCAGGAAACCCAGGGTCGCGACTTCAGTCACGCGACGAGGGACTTGCACCAATCGATCAAGGACGGACGGTTCCCTGCCTGGGAGCTGCATGTGCAGCTGCTGCCGCTCGAGGATCTGGATGAGCACGGCTTCGACCCTCTCGATCCGACCAAGGTATGGCCGGAGGATGTGTATCCGCTGCATAAGGTGGGGACGATGACACTGAACCGGAATCCGGACAATTTCTTCGCCGAGGTGGAGCAGTCGGCCTTCTCTCCGAGTGCGCTGGTGCCGGGCATCGAGCCGTCCGAGGATAAGCTGCTGCAGGGACGCCTGTTCTCGTATCCCGATACACAGCGGTACAGGCTGGGCGCCAATTACTTGCAAATTCCCGTGAATTGTCCCTATGCACCGGTTCGCAACTACCAGCGGGACGGGGCGATGAGAATGAGGCAGGAGGCTTCCACGTACAATTACGAGCCCAATAGCTCCACGGGTAGCCCGAGCGAGGCGCCGGCCTACCGCGATACGCCGTCTCCCTTGCAGGGACAGGCCGAACGGAGACGCATTGAGAAAACCGACGACTTCACACAGGCGGGAGAGAAGTACCGCAGCTTCACCGGTACAGAGCGCGATCACCTGATTGCGAATCTGGTGAATGATCTGAAGGCGGCGCCGATGAATATTCAGCTTCGGGCGGTCTGCAATTTCTTCCGCGCTGACCGTGAGTATGGCTCCAGACTGGCTGCAGGACTGGGCATTGATCTTGCGGCCCATATGCCCCCATCCGGCAAATAATAGGAACACGGGAGGAACGGAGATGGCTCAACATTCAAGCGTCATGATCGGAGAGGCTGAAGACAAGCTGAAGGGGGCAGGCATCCGTATGACGGTCCAGCGGCAGCTGATCCTGGAGTATCTGTTCGCCAGGTTGTCGCATCCGTCGGCAGAGCAGCTGTATGAAGCCATTTACGCCGATTACCCGAAGGTCGTGAGCATCACGACAATTTACAACAATATGCGGGTGCTGCGTGAGCTGGGATTGGTGAAGGAATTTTATATCCACAGCAGCGGCACGACCCGTTACGATACGAATGTACAGCCTCATCACCATCTCTACTGCCTGCAATGCGGAGGCATTACCGACTACATGGCGTCCGCTCCGCTGCAGGGACGGATTGGAGATGGCTTCGAGGCCTCAGCAGCCTATGTCGAGATTTCAGGAATTTGCCAGGATTGCAGCATGCCCCGCTTAGCGGGAAGACATCTTGCGATCTAATCCACATCCGAGGAGGAGATATTGATGCAACAACAAATGACAGCCGTACTGAACCGGCAAATTGCCAACTGGTCCGTTCTCTATATGAAGCTCCACAATTATCACTGGTATGTGAAGGGTCCGCAGTTCTTCACGCTCCACGTCAAATTCGAGGAGCTGTACACAGAAGCCGCTCTGCATGTGGATGCGCTGGCTGAGCGCTTGCTCGCGCTGGGTGGAGCGCCGGTCGCCACGATGACGGAGAGCTTGAAGCTGGCTTCGGTACAGGAAGCTCCCGGAGGCGAGCATGCCGAAGCAATGGTCAGCGGGATCGTAGCCGACTTCCAGGTGCTGATCGATGAGCTGAAGCAAGGCATGGAGCTGGCCCAATCCGTACAGGATGAGACAACGGGCGATATGCTGCTTGGCCTTCATGCCGGGTTAGAAAAGCATGTGTGGATGCTGAAATCTTTCCTGGGCTGACCAGTCCCTGCCTCCTACTCAATACGACGAGGACCCAAAAACCGGTAATGTCCCAAAAACGGGACATTACCGGTTTTTTGATTTGATTGGAGATTGTCGGAAAATGAATAGTTCGGGTACAGACTTCTCTTCATCCTGTGGTAAAATTAACTCATTAGGCGAGGTTCTTTGCCGACAAATGGAGAAAAGGAACTACGGATAAGGAAAAGCTGCGGGACGGTGATATCCTGATGAACGTTATGATGATCGATGATGAACGGCTTGCCCTGATGCAGCTTGAGAAATTGCTGAAGGAATTCCCCGATGTCTCCATTCTGAGCGTTTGCCGGGACCCGTATCAGGGGCTGCAGCTTGTCGAAGAGCTGCAGCCCGACGTCTTGTTTCTCGATATCCACATGCCGGAGCTATCCGGCCTTCAAATTGCGGAGAGGCTGCAGGAGAAGGGCATGGATATACAGATTGTTTTCGTCACGGCTTACGATGAGCATGCGATCGAAGCTTTCGAATACAATGCGTTGGACTATATCCTGAAGCCGCTTCAGCGGGAGAGGTTGCTGAAAACGATACAGCGGCTCAGAAAGCGGCTGAGCCCGCCCGGTGCGGCCGAATCCGCTCCCAGCTCACAGCCGCTAGTTCGCACGCTGCCGGCGCTGGCCTTCGACGGGACGGAATCCAGCGTGGAGCATTCCAAGTGGAGAACCGCCAAGGCGCAGGAGCTGTTCGCGTACCTGCTGCATCACCGCGGCCAACTTGTGCGCAAGGACGCGCTCCTCGATCTGCTGTGGCCGGAGCTGGATGAGAAGCGGGGCATGACGCATATGTACACGACGGTCTACCAGGCCCGGCAGCAGTTGAAGCGGACCGGCCTCGGGCTAATGATCCGCAATGCCGGACTCGAGGACGGGTATGTGCTGGATATGAACGGCGTGCAGATCGACACGGACGAGTGGGAACGGCTGGTCGCTCTATCCGAGAAGGAAGGGCATCTGCCGCCCGCAAGCGCCAAGCGGATCTTGGATCTGTACCGGGACGATTATTTCGGCGACTACGATTACCTATGGGCGGAGAGCGAGCGGCAGCGGCTGAGGCTGTTGTGGTTCAGTTATTTGAAGCGGCAGGCGGAGTATGACGAGAGCGAGGGACACGAGGCTGAGGCGGTAGTTCTGTATCAACGGATGCAGAAGCAGTATCCGTATGGTGAGGAGAGCTACTTCGCGCTGATGAAACTATATGACCGGCTCGGCGACCGTGCGGCTGTCGAGGAGCAGTACAGCAGCTTGAGCCGTCTGCTGCAGGAGGAGCTGGGCATCGCGCCGCAGGCCCGCATTATGCTGTGGTATCAGTCCTGGGCGGTCCGGGGCGACCGGCGGACGGGCAGGACGAGTCCAGTTTGATGATTCATCCCTAAACGTCAAGACACCTCCAAGCTCGGAACGAGAGCCTGGAGGTGTCTTCTTCATGAGCCGCACAGACGAATCAGCTGGTCTGGGTATCTGCAGCTGTCTGCTCCAATACCTTGATCATCTGATCCGGCGGATAAGCGCCCGACAGGGCGTATTTGTTGTTGAATACGAAGAACGGTACACCCGTAATGCCCAGACGTGCGCCCCCTTGCAGATCTGCTTTGACCTCAGCTTCGCCTTCTCCCTGCTCCAGACGCTTGCCGAGCTCCACGGCATCCTCACCCAGCCCGGCCGCTAGCTCCAGCAAGACGTCCTTGCGCGCAATATCCTGGCCGTCCTCGAAGTAAGCCTTCATGACGGAGCCTACCCATGCCTCTTGCCGGTCGGCGGGCAGCAGTGCCGTCACCCGGTGTGCCAGACGCGTGTTGGGCATCCGCGTGACCTGATCGAAGCGGAAGGTCACGCCGACTGCGGCGCCGGCTTGTGTAACCTGGGCTGTTGCCTGGGCAACTTGAGCGGCTCCCCCCATCTTCTTGACCATCGACTCCCCGAACGGCTTGCCTTCAGGCGGCAGCTCCGGATCGAGCTGATAAGCGCGGAAGGTAACGACCGCCTCGTCTTTGCCTGACCAGGCCGCGAGGGCATTCATTAGGTTTTGTTTGCCGATCCGGCACCACGGGCACACCATATCGGAATAAACATCAATTTGCATTATTAGCAACCTCCCAAGAGCATCTTTCGTAAGATTAGTATGCGGCATTCGGGCAGGGAAGGCAAACTGTTCTTAGGGATGTAAATAGCCGGAGATTTTGCTTTTTCGGTATCTGGTTTATATTAAGTTCATAAAACGGAGGTAAGCTACGGGTAACAAAGGATGGAGGCCGCTTCTCAGAGCGTCTTTAATCACAAGGAGGAATCATTGATGAAAGAAAAACCTGTTCCCCGTACCGGCTGGAAGCCGCTTCTCAGGCTGATCATGCAGACCAAGCCTCCCAAAGGCTTGCTTGCCATAGCGGTGGCTCTCAATCTGATCACGACCGTAGCCGCACTGGTAATCCCGCTGCTTACCAAAGGCATCGTCGATAACTTTACGTTATCGAGTCTGTCTCCGTGGCAGATTGTCCTCATCGCCGCGGCTTTTATCGGACAGGCGGCGGCCTCGGGCTTCTCCCTCTACCTGCTTAGCCGCATCGGACAGCAGGTAGTCGCCAATCTGCGCGACCGACTGTGGAAGAAGCAGCTAAGGCTTCCTGTCGCTTATTATGATGAGCATCAGACCGGTGAGACAATCAGCCGGATGACCAATGACACCGGTGTGCTCAAGGGATTGATTACGGAGCATATCGCCAGCTTCTTCACAGGAATCATATCGATCATCGGTGCGTTGACCATGCTGTTCGTCCTGGATTGGCAGATGACCTTGATCATGCTGATTGCAATTCCGCTGGCGGCCGCCGTTATGGTTCCGCTGGGACGGCGGATTTATGAGATATCCAAAGGGCTGCAAGCTGAAACCGCCGAATTCACTTCCGTACTCAGCCGTGTTCTCTCCGAGATCCGTCTGGTCAAATCGTCCAATGCGGAGGAGAGAGAGTATCATAACGGCAAGAGCGGGATTACGAACCTCCTCCGGTATGGAATCCGGGAAGGCCTGATGCAGGCGTTTATCTCACCGGTCATGTCGCTTGTGATGATGCTGATCTTCGTCGTCATTATCGGGTATGGAGGACTAAGGGTTTCTTCGGGAGCGTTAACGGCGGGGGCTTTGGTCGCTTTCCTGCTGTATTTGTTCCAGATCGTCATGCCGGTCACACAGATTACCCAATTCTTCACACAGTTCCAGAAGGCGCAGGGTGCCACCGAGCGGATTATCGAGATGCTGGATGAGTCGGAGGAATCTCTGGAGGGCAAGCCGCTGGAGTCCGTGGATGCAGGGATCGTGCTGGATCAAGTTTCCTTCGCTTATGCGTCCGGTGAGCAGATCCTGCATGACGTATCCTTCCGCATCAACCCGGGGAAGGTAACGGCGATTGTCGGTCCCAGCGGCGGCGGCAAAACGACCCTGTTCTCGCTGATGGAACGTTTCTATCAGCCGACAGGCGGCCGGATTACGCTGGACGGCGTACCGATTGAGGACTATGCGCTGCCTTCGTGGCGCAGCCGCATCGGGTATGTGTCCCAGGAAAGCCCGCTGGTGTCGGGGACGATCCGGGAGAATATTTGCTATGGTCTGGACCGCGAGGTGAAGGCTGAGGAGCTGGAGCGGGCGGCGAAGATGGCTTATGCCGACGAGTTCATCAACGGGTTACCGGATCAGTACGAGACGGAAGTAGGCGAGCGTGGAGTCAAGCTGTCCGGGGGCCAACGCCAGCGGATCGCCATAGCCCGTGCACTGCTGCGCGATCCGCAGATGCTGATGCTCGATGAGGCGACCTCGAGTCTCGACAGCAAGTCGGAGATTGTGGTTCAGCAGGCACTCAATAACCTGATGCGAGGACGTACGACGCTCGTGATCGCGCATCGCCTGTCTACCGTTATGGATGCCGATCAGATTGTATTTGTTGAGAAGGGCCGCGTGACCGGTATCGGTACGCATGAACAATTGTACGAAAACCATGACCTATACCGGGAGTTCGCTTCGCAGCAGCTCAGGCTGCAGGAGCCGCCTCAACAGCTGGCAGAGGCGGATAAGGCTCCAGCCCAAGCGGTCGTTGTGGAGCTCAGAGGTGCGGGGAGAAAGGTGTAACCGGGTGGAGATAAGAGGAGATCGAACACGGGAAGGCCGCAGACAAGGTCCTCCCGGGCGGCAACGGGATGAAGAAGAGAAGACAAGGCACAGAAGGAGCTGGTGGGAGTCTATAAAGGGAATTTTCGCCATGATCGTGTTGGTCAGCCTGATCCTGCTCTCTTATACGGCGGCTTACTATGTCACTGCGCCCAGCTTGCGCTGGCTGGGCTTCGAGTTCAGCGGGCTGCGCCTGGAGCTGGCTAATACGCTAGTCAGCTTTATTTTCTTGATGGTACTTGCAGGAGTGGTCGGGCGTTTCTTTTACTCCCAACAGCGCAAGATGCTCGCTGTGCTGATCGGAGCGATGCGGCAGATGGCACGAGGTGATTTTAATATTCAATTGAATTTCGGCCACAAGAACGAAGCCGACTTCGGCGGCATTGTGGACGGCATCTATCATATGGCCGAGGAGCTGGGACAGATGGAGCGCTTGCGGCAGGAGTTCATCTCGAATGTTTCCCACGAACTGCAGTCTCCGCTGACTTCGATCCGCGGCTTTGCCCGGGCGTTGCAGAAGGAGGGGCTGGACGAGGAGGAGCGGGCCCATTATCTGCGTATTATCGAGCAAGAGAGCATGAGGCTCTCCAAGCTTAGCGATAATCTGCTCAAGCTGACGACACTGGAGTCCGAGCATCAGCCTTTTGCACCCCAGCCGTACAGGCTTGATCGGCAATTGCGGAACGTGATCCTGGTCAGCGAGCCCCAGTGGTCTGACAAGGAGCTGGAGCTGGAGGCCGAACTGCCGGAGATGACGGTAGTCGCCGACGAGGAGCTGATGAGCCAGGTCTGGATCAATCTGCTGCATAACAGCATCAAGTTCACGCCTCCAGGCGGCACAATCCGTATAGAGGCCCTCAGCAAGGACGGACAGCTCGCCATTACTTTCACGGATTCGGGGATCGGCATCCAGCCTGAGCATATCCCGCATCTGTTCGAGCGGTTCTTCAAAAGCGATGCCTCGCGTCAGCGTGCGGCAGGCGGCAGCGGCCTCGGGCTGTCCATCGTCAAAAAAATCGTGGAGCTTCATAAGGGGGATATCGCCGTGATCAGTGAGCTGGGTCAGGGAGCAGCCTTTACGGTCACCATCCCCCAAGATAGACCCGAAGCATCAAGGAGAGGAGGCGGCGAGGAGTGACGAAGGTACTGGTTGTCGACGATGATGCGAATATCCGGGAGCTGGTCTCCTTTTTCATGCGTGAGGAAGGCTATGAGGTGTGGGAAGCGCAGGACGGCATCGAAGCGCTGAGCGTTATGGGGAAGGTGCGGGCCGATCTCGTGATTCTCGATATTATGATGCCTAACATGGACGGCTGGCAGCTCTGCCGGGAGCTGAGGGAATACGAGGATCTGCCGATCCTGATGCTGACGGCCAAGGGGGAAACCTCCCAGAAGGTGAAGGGGTTCGAGCTGGGCACCGATGACTATCTGGTGAAGCCCTTCGAGCCTGTGGAGCTGGTCGCCCGGGTCAAGGCTCTGCTGAAGCGCTACCGGATCGCATCGTCCCAGACGGTGCAGGCGGGACGGCTCGTGCTGAACCGCAAAACCTATGAAGCCCGGATCGGGGAAACGGAGATGACCATGCCGCTCAAGGAATTTGAGCTGCTGTTCAAGCTGGCTGGCTACCCCGGCAAAACGCATTCGCGGGATGCGCTGATCGAGAGCATCTGGGGCTTCGACTATGAAGGCAACGAGCGGACCATCGACGTGCATATCAACCGTCTGCGCGAAAGGTTCGACGAGGAGACGTCCGGCTTCCGCATCCGCACGATCCGCGGGCTCGGCTACCGGCTGGAGCTGCTGGACGGGGAACGGAAGGCCTGAGCGCGGAAGGCGCCGCTTTGATTTTATCCCTCTTGTGGGCGTATAGTTGAGGGAAGAGTAAATGCCAAAGGTGGTCGGGGAAGAACGTATGGGATGGACGCAAGCGATAAGTTCACTAAGCTGGGAAGATATCGACAGATGGCTGAAGCAATACGAGGCGCTGGGACCTTTGCCGGGCATTCTGGCTCCGTTCATTGAGGCCTTCCTGCCGATGCTGCCGCTCGTCGCGATTCTGGTCGCCAATGTCAATGCCTACGGGCTGGGAGAGGGCACGCTGCTGTCCTGGATCGGGGTCGTGGGCGGAGCTTCCTGCGTCTTCGCTATCGTGCGCACCTTCGGTGGCCGGCTTCGCGGCTGGCTGGAGAGGAAGCTGCCGCGGACCGGCAAGCTGATTCATTGGCTGGAGGCGCATGGCTTCACCTCGGTGTTTCTGCTGGCCTGCTTCCCCTTCACGCCGTCGACGGTCGTGACCTTGGTGTCTGCGATGTCTCGGATGCCATTCCATACGTTCTTCACCGCGACAGCGCTGGGTAAGGGCGTGATGATTTTCCTCGTATCGCTCGCGGGGAGCGACCTCGCAGGCCTGCTCCGCCAGCCTTGGAAGATCATCGTGATTGTGGCGGCCTTCGGTCTCATGTGGCTGCTCGGCAAGAAGGTGGAATCCAAATATATGAATTGAACCGTACCGGAGAAGGAGGAGGTTGTCCATGCCTGTCATCAGGCAGCAGCTATATATGGAGGCACCACCGGAGCTTTGCTTCGATCTGTCGCGCAGCATCGATATGCATATGGATTCGATGGCCCATACCGGAGAGCGGGCTGTAGGGGGCCGGGTGGGCGGGCTGATCGAGCTCGGCGAGACGGTGACCTGGGAAGCGGTGCACTTCGGCATCCGCCAGCGGCTGACGGCCCGGATTACAGAGATGAACCGTCCGCACCGGTTTGTCGATGAGATGGTGAACGGCGCCTTCCGTCGCTTCTACCACGAGCATCGCTTCGAAGCGCAGGGCTCCGGGACGCTCGTGACCGATACGTTCGATTATACGTCTCCGCTCGGGCTGCTTGGCCAGCTGGCCGACCGGATTTTTCTGGAAGCCTATATGAAGGGGCTGCTCGGCCGGCGCAACGAGTTGATCAAGCAGCGGGCGGAGGCCAGGGCTGCAGGAACACCGCTTGCTGAGGGAGCGGGCTCTGACACCCGGAGCCGTCCGTGACGACTTAGGCTTTCGGCAGGTAGCCTCTCTCCTCCAATAAACGAATCACGGCATCCGCACAGGCCCTGTAGTCCTGCCGGTCGGTTTCAAGGACCAGGTCTGGATGCCGCGGCGCCTCATACGGGGCTTGAATGCCCGTAAAGTCCGTTATTTCTCCCCGCAAGGCCTTCTTGTAAAGCCCCTTCGTGTCACGCTCGATCAGCACCTTGAGCGGAGCTGTGACGAATACCTCGACAAAAGAGCCAATTTCCCGGCGGGCAAGCTCACGCATCGCCTCATAGGGCGAGATGAAAGCTGCCAGGCAGATCACGCCATGCTTGGTGAGCAGCTTAGCCACGAAGGTAACGCGCTCGATATTCGTATGACGATCCTCCTCCGAGAACCCCAGGTCCTTGCATAACGTTTGGCGGAGCTCGTCCCCATCCAGATATTCGGTCGGAACGGACCGCTCCAGCAGTCTGTGGTTTACTTCCTTGGCGATGGTTGTTTTCCCTGCCCCTGACAGACCGGTCAGCCATACGGTAACCCCTTGCTGTGTCATCCGTAACTTCCCTCGCTTTCTTTCTTGGATGCATCCCTGGCTCGAACTCGAACTGCATACTTACAAGGGACAGACATCCTCTATTCTACCAAATGCTAGACCACAAGTCTGTGACGGGCGGCGGACTGGAGAATAATTGGTTATAACGGTCCTCTCCATAGCGGCTGACAGCGTTCTTCTTCTACAATAGGGATAACGGGATTGCCCGTAGCTATGATGAAGTGAGCCAAATGGAGGTTATACGTATTTCAATGGAATGGAAGCCGGAATGGTGGGGATGGGATGACGCGCTGGAAGCGGAGTTCGCCCCTTATCGGGAACATGGCTATGAGCCCGGGCGCGTGACGCTCGAGCATAAACGTTTATATCGGATTGTGACAGCGGCTGGTGAGCTGCTGGGCGAGGTATCAGGCAAGCTGATGCATCAGGCCGCAGGCCGCGCAGATTACCCGGCTGTCGGCGACTGGGTAGCGCTGCAGCCGAGGCTGTCGGATGGGCGTGCCATCATCCACGGACTTGTGCCACGGCGCAGCAAATTCTCGCGCCGGGCGGCAGGCCCGGCGGTGGAGGAACAGATTGTGGCCGCCAACGTGGACACGGTGTTTCTCGTGCATGCGCTGAACCAGGATTATAACCTGCGGAGGCTGGAGCGTTATCTGACGCTCGCTTATGAGAGCGGAGCGTCGCCTGTGATTCTGCTGAGCAAGGCGGATCTGTGTGAGGATGTGGAGGCACGTACCGCGGAGGTGGAGAGCATCGCCTTGGGGGTGCCGGTGCATGCCGTAAGCACGCTGCTGGGGGAAGGCTTGGACCCGCTTGCGGCCTACTTGCACCCTGG
This sequence comes from Paenibacillus filicis, assembly GCF_038070315.1. Taxonomy (NCBI): domain Bacteria; kingdom Bacillati; phylum Bacillota; class Bacilli; order Caryophanales; family Paenibacillaceae; genus Paenibacillus; species Paenibacillus filicis. The sequence continues at coordinate 33,833 of NZ_JBBPCC010000016.1, forward strand.
GAAGACCGTAGCGCTGCTCGGCTCGTCGGGAGCCGGGAAGTCGACACTGGTCAACCGGCTGTATGGCAGCGAGGTGCTGCGCACCGGCGGCATCCGCGAGGGAGACGACCGCGGGCGCCACACGACGACGCATCGGGAGCTGATCCGGCTGCCCGAGGGAGCGCTGCTGATCGATACGCCTGGGATGCGGGAGCTGCAGATGTGGGATGCCGACGCCGGACTCGGCACGGCGTTCGGCGATGTGGAGGAGCTGGCGCAGGCCTGCCGCTTCGGCGATTGCGGCCATGGCAGCGAGCCGGGCTGTGCCGTGCGGGCCGCGCTGGAGGATGGCACGCTGACCGCCGCCCGCTACCAGAACTATCTCAAGCTCCAGAAGGAGCTGGCGTTTGAAGCCCGGAAAGCGGACAGCTCACTGGCACGTGCAGAGAAAGACCGCTGGAAGAAAATTCACAGCGGGTTAAAAAATCAAATCAAGCGCCCCCGCTAGCCGGGGGAAAGCAACTCTCAGGTCCTTCTCCGAAATTGATTTGGAGAAAGGACTTTTTGCTGCCGTCCGGTTGTGTTACCCTTAGAGAACCGACGTCAAGGCCGGACCCTAGAAAGCAGAGGTATGACAGCATGTGGAAATCTCGTAACGTTTGGATCGTGCTCAGCGGCGAATTTGTAGCCGGACTCGGGCTCTGGATGTCTATTATTGCCAATCTGGAATTTATGCAGCAGCAGGTTCCATCGGATTTTATCAAATCCCTCATTATGTTTGCCGGGCTCGTCGCCGGGGTCGCCTTCGGGCCGCTCGCCGGGCGGGTCATCGATACGGTTTCGAAGAGAAAGGTGCTGCTCTACGCAAGCGCCGGCCGGATGCTGAGCGTAGGGTTCATGTTTATTGCGCTTCATCAGGAATCGGTCCTTTGGATGGTCGTCTTCTTCGTGTCGCTGCAGATATCAGCGGCCTTCTACTTCCCGGCGCTGCAATCGGTCATCCCGCTTATCGTACCGGAGCGGGATCTGCTCACGCTGAACGGGGTGCATATGAATGCAGGCACTCTGGCCCGCATCCTCGGTACGACGCTGGCCGGGCTGCTGCTGGCAGTGATGTCGCTGCAGGGGATGTACACGCTGTCGGTCATCGCCTATGCGCTGTTGTTCGCATCCACCTTCCTGCTGCAGGTGCAGGAGAGGAAGCTGGAGACTGCGCAGTCGGACACCGCAGGCGCTGAAGGCGGGACGCCGGGCGCTGCGGCTGCAGAGGCTGGCGGCAACTTCCCCGAGATGCTGCCGGAGCGGGGCTTCAAGGCTATCGTACCGCTGCTCCGCGCGCATCCTATGGTGATGACGGTGCTGCTGCTGACGATCGTGCCGACGCTGTTCATCGGGGGCTTCAACCTGATGGTCATCAATATCAGCGAGCTGCAGCAAAGCGCAGGCATCAAGAGCTGGCTGTATGCGGTAGAGGGCATCAGCATTATCGTAACCGGCTTCCTGATCAAGCGCTTTGCGTCGGGCGGGTCCTTGCTGGGACGTTTGTTTCTGTTCGCCTCATTCGTAGCAGTCGCGCAGGCGTTATTATTCTTCGCGCAAATTCCGGCGCTATCGCTGCTGGCCTTCGGTATTTTCGGCATATCGGTCGGGGGCTTCTTCCCGGCGGCGGCGACACTGTTCCAGCATCAGATTCCGAAGGCGTATCACGGGCGCTTCTTCTCCTTCCGCAGCATGCTGGACCGCGTGATGTTTCAGGTGGTGCTGCTCAGTACCGGCCTGCTGCTCGATACGATCGGGCTCCAATGGATGGTACTGGTATACGGGATCGGGTCGCTGGTGCTGGTCGGCTGGCTGGCTGCCTACGAGAGAAAGCGCAGAGCGTCCGTGTAGACAGGACAGGCTGTATAGAACGATAAGACCGGAGGGTAAGAGAACATCACAAGGCTTACTGGGAGGAATCAGCCCGCCGGCCCAATGGCAGAGTCAGGACATAGCAGGATGTGTGGTTCAGGCGTGTGATTGAAGGAAGCGGCTTCAGCCTTGTCTGGAGAAAGCCGGCAGTCCCGAAGGAAAGCGGAATAGCGATTATCCCTTAAGAATAGGAGAGCGGAGCGTTCAAGCTGCCCGTTCCTCTATGAATCGGGACTCGCGATTCCGTTTTTTTCGTTGTTAGGCGGCTGAAAAGGGTTGAATACGGATGCTGCTCACATAATTTCCCACAATGTTGCGATAGGATGTCCGCAATTGCCCTGTATATTGTGAAGCAAGGGGAGGGAACAAGGTTCCCGGCATCATCCCCAAATCATCACCGTACAGGAGGAGTTTATAGATGAGACTGACATGGAAGCAAAGACTGGTACACACTGGCATGGCCGCTATCGTACTGACGATGGCCGCAGGAGGAATCGGCGGAGCGTCTGCCGCCGAGGAGAAAGGAACGGAGCAAGCGAAGTCTTCCGGCAAAGCCGCCATTCGCGTGATGGGCACGGTTACTCACGGCTTGCTGCAAAATCCCGTGCATGAACGTCAATACTGGAAGCTGCTGGCCGCGACTTATGCACCAGATACATCGGCCGCATGGGCGACAGCGCTGGAGGAGCGCAAGCAGGCGGAAGCCGCTTTGCCGGGTCCTTTCGGGAAGACCAATGTTTTGTATAAAGGCGCTGCCGTGACAGAATCCTCGCTCACGACAGATCGACTCCCGGCTGAACTCCAAGTCTCGACGGAGCCCTTGAAGGAAGGGGAGAAGGGCACGTTCACTTTGAGACTGAAGAGCTTGGATGTCAACGGTGAGCCAGCCCAACCTGTAGAAGGCGGACAAACGGAGGTAATCTTTAAGAAGGCCATCCCATTGGAGGCAGGCGATGATATAATCAAGACGGAGCTGCCGGCGGAAATCAAGCGTCAGCAGCAGCTGTCCGAAGCTATTGAACAAGGGGATAGCCAGGCCATTCGTGGGTTACTGCCGCAGCTTCTGGAAGATTACAAGAAGCAAACCGAGTCGATCCGTACGCTGGCTGAGAAGCTGAAGGAGCAAAAAACGGACGATATCAAGTCGGTACCTGCTGAAAACGAATAGTTGACGAGTGCGGGCTGCTGTCCGGCTGAGACGCCGCTGAGACGGCTCGTCATGGACAGCGGAGGACGCAAGGATAAGTTCAGGCCATAAGGCCGAGTAAGCCGGGATGGAGCCAGCAGGTGGCTTGCATCCCGGCTTGACCGGCGTTGAATGACGAAGTGCGGGAGGGAGATCGGAGATGTATCGCGTTTTTCTAGTAGAGGATGAAGAGCATCTGAGAGGCGTATTGGCCGCTTATCTGGAGAAGGAGGGGTGGCAGGTGCGCTCGTTCCCTGATGGAGTTGCTGCACAAGCGGCTATCGGAGAACGGCCGGACCTGTGGGTCCTCGACATTATGCTTCCCGGCGGTGTGGACGGCTACAGACTCGTCCGTGAGATCAAGGCAGACCGTCCGCTGATGCCGGTGATCTTCATCTCGGCACGCGATGCCGACATCGACCGCATCATCGGACTGGAGCTCGGGAGCGATGATTACCTGGCGAAGCCTTTTCTGCCCCGTGAGCTGGTGGTTCGTACGCGCAAGCTGCTCGAACGCGTGTACGGACCGGGTACGGGCAGGGGAGGAGAGGCGACTAGCCCTGCGATGGATAGGCAGCCGAAGGTGGCGCTCCCTCCCTATATGATCGACGAGTCTGCGAGAAGGGTAGAGGATGGACGGGGAGAGGCAATCGAGCTGACCTCCAAGGAATTCGAGCTGCTGCTGTATTTGGCTGGGCACAAGGGACAGGTGTTGGAGCGTGAGCAGGTGCTGTCTGCGGTGTGGGGGACGGATTATTACGGCTCGGACCGGGTGGTGGACGATCTGGTGCGGAGACTTCGCCGCAAGCTGCCTGACCTGCGGCTGGAGACGGTATACGGATATGGCTATAGGATGGTGAAGGTATGAGAGTGGGACAATGGCCGATGGCCGTCAAGCTGTGGGGCGTGTTTGCTGCGCTGACCTTGTGTATCTTCGTGCTGCTGGCCGTGCTGCTGCCCTGGCTGCTCAAAGGTTTTTTTACCGACCAGCTCTATGATATTCTGGCAGATTCCCAGGTTGGTGTTCATCTGGAGTACAGGCAGACGCCGGTTGAACCAGGCGTCTTGGCCACGATGGGAAATCTGCTGCACAAGCAGACGGAGGCCGCTGTGGGAGCCGTAAATCCCAGGTACGCGTACCCTCTGATATCCACCACACAGACGGTTGGGCCGGTAACCCCCTGGGCGGAAACGGCTGTTGCGCGCGCTACTGCCACAATCGGTCAAGCCGGAGAGCTTCCGGCTGAGAGGATGCTCATCCAGATGGCCCCTGTGATGCCAAGAAGCGGATTAGGTGCGGATGGGCAGGTGGTGCGGCACTTCGTGATTGGCAGAAATCAGGCACCCGCAGACACCCGCGAGATGGCCGCCACTCTTCAGCGGATAGACATGCCGGCAACTCCGGGCATTGCCTTACAGTTGTCCCCCGGCGCTCTTCCGGCTCAGGCTATAGCGACGATCGAGCAGAACGCGTACAACCAGACGCAGCGATTGGAGAAATACAAGCTGGATGTCAACAATGAGAGCATGCTGTATGTCATTCGCAAGGAATTGCTAGGCGGGCAGCCCAACTATATTGTCTCCTACGCCTCCAGTCATTACCGCAATGATCTGGTTACGGCCATGTTCTGGAGATTGATGCTGCTGCTCGTCGGCTTGCTCGTCGTCAGTTGGCTGCCCTGTATGGCGCTGGCCAAGTATTTGACTCGCCCATTGGTGCAGATGGAGCAGCACGTAGGAAGGCTGGCGCAACGGGATTGGCATGAGCCACTAGAGACAGGAAGCCGTCGTGACGAAATAGGCCGCTTGGCCAAGGCGATCGAAGCGATGCGTCAACGGCTGGTCAGACAGGACAAGTCGCAGCAGTTTTTCCTGCAGCATATCTCTCATGAACTGAAGACGCCCGTGATGGTCATCCGCAGCTATGCGCAGTCTATTCTGGACGGTGTGTTCCCCAAAGGCTCTCTGGCCGGAAGCCTGGGTGTGATCATGAAGGAATCGGAGCGGCTGGAGAAGCGGATTCGAGACCTGCTCATCCTGAACAAGCTGAACTATTTTTCTACACGGGAGAAGCCCCACGAGCCCTTCGACGTAAAGTCCGTCGTGGACGATACGATCGAAAGGCTGAAATATCGCCGTCCTGAGATCGAATGGGAGCTCGACCTGGAGGCGGACGCAGAACTCCGCGGGGACCGGGAGCAGTGGGGCATCGCTTTTGAAAATCTGTTGGATAATCAGCTGCGCTACGCGCAGAGTTGCATCCGGGTATCCGTGACCGCGGGCTCGCCTCCCGCCATCAGGGTCGCCAATGACGGGCCTCCCCTGGAGGAAAGTGAGCTTGAAGGCTTATTCGAGCCGTTCCGTACAGGCGGCAGCGGTCAATTCGGTCTCGGCCTTGCTATCGTCCGGCAGATCGCCGGCAATCACGGGATGAACGTACGCGCCGTCAATGAGGATGGCGGTGTAGCGTTCTATATGGAAGCCGGGACTGAAACCCAGGTTCCGGAGGAGCGAGCCTCCTAAAGAGCGCTCATGCTCAGCCCCTTATTCTTACTCCCCTGGCCACTCTTCCTTGGATGGGCCATAGACGCCAGGAACCTTCAGACCGGCTTGACGCATGAGGATCGTCATCTGTGCACGATGGTGGACTTCATGATTGATCAGAATGTGAAGCGTCAGGCCATTGGGCCAGGCATCCCCGTACATGTCGGTAGTATCCGTCAGCGTGCTGTCTGTCCATTGGGTACGTACCGCTTCCGCTGCCGCCTGCGAGGCTTGTTCATAGGCTTGAACGAGTCCCTGTGCCGTTGTCGGCTGGACGGTGTGCTCATCGGCGGCATCGAAGCGAAGCCCTGTCCGCGAAAGCATCTCATGGTAGGTCGTGACGATATGCCAGGCAAGATCCCCGAGCTTTCGGAATCCCGGTGCGACCTCCTGATTGAGCGATTCATCGCTCAGAGCGCGGAACACCTTGAGCGTCGAGCCGCTCTCCAGCTTGAGTTCCTCTTCGAAGGCAGCGATACTGTGAATAAACATGATTGGATGTCTCTCCTTTGACGGGCATATAGGCCTGCTCCTGGTCTGTCCGTAGGCGAAAGCCGCGCACAGAAATAAACAGGCCTGTCCATAGTATAACAAATCTGGCACATTCTCACGATTTGTTGTTTCTTTTTGGATGTAAGCGGTTTAAAATAAGAGGAGGGGCCCTGCATGTTCTCAACGAAGCTCTCATAGGGTAGATCAAAAGGAGGCGGCAACGATGAATGAAGAAGCGCTCTACACTGTTGTCACAGAAGAGAATACGTATCTTTTTGAGACCGAAGAGAATTTTTTCGACTTCATGTCTGAGCAGAACTCCGTACTGGTCATTAATCGAATTGAGAAAAGGGACTGATCCAGCTCGACTGACCGCAATCCCGAATCGGGCCCTGATATGTCTGTTAGGCCAAGCGACGGTTTCCTCTGATGTCTTGCGGAGGGCAGCCGTCCTTTTTTAATGCTATGACCTGTGCAGAAACGCCGGAGCGAAAGATTTTCCAGCATAGATTGTACCGGCCGCCTATCGGGTATTGTAAGCATACAAGGAGGTGCGCAGATAACATGACCAAGATCGCGGTGACGCTTCTGGTGCTGGCAGCCGCTCATTTCGAGCTATGGAGAACGCTCCCTGACCGAACAGGTAAGCAAGCGACCGGTGTGCTTCTGCTGTTTCTCGTGCTTGCCGCGCCTTTGTCCTATCTGGCTTATGACGATTATCGGCATCAATACCCGGATGCCAATATCGGACTGGGGCTAGCCTTGATGTTCACATGGGCTGTCACGCTTCTGCTGGCGGCGGTCAGCGTGATCCGCAGGCTGCGCGGTCCCAGGTAAGGGCCAGTAGCTCTGTTGTACCGACTCGGCAGGAAGCAAACAGGCCCTTTCCTGATGGAAGGGCCTGTTTGTCAGCGCATTTTATTTTTTGGGATCAAAGGAGCTCTTGAGCGAAACAATCCGGTTGAACACGAGCTTGCTTGCCGACGACTCCTTGGAATCCACATTGAAATACCCGTGGCGGAAAAATTGGAATTTGTCCTGCGCTTGGGCACCGGACATATTGTCTTCCACGAAGCCCTGCAGCGTCTGCAGCGAGTTCGGGTTGAGATTGCTGAGGAAATCAGCGCTTTCTCCAGCCGATTCGTCCAGGATCAGCGGCTCATACAGCCGGAATTCGGCTGGCTGGGCCTGTGCAGCCTCGACCCAGTGGATGGTACCCTTCACCTTGCGGCCGGTAAACCCGCTGCCGCTCTTGGTCTCGGGATCATAGGTGCAGTGCAGCTCGATGACGTTGCCGTCAGCGTCCTTTACCACATCCTCGCACTTGATGAAATAAGCGTGCTTCAGCCGCACTTCGTTGCCGGGGAACAGGCGGTGGTAACCTTTGACCGGCTCCTCCATGAAGTCATCCTGCTCGATATAGATCTCACGGGAGAACGGAATGTGGCGGATGCCCATCGCTTCATTCTCGGGATTGATCTCGGCCTCGAGCTGTTCGACTTGGCCCTCGGGATAGTTGGTAATGACGACCTTCAGCGGCTGTACGACCGCCATCGTCCGAGGGGCCTTCAGCTTCAAATCCTCGCGGATAAAATGCTCCAGCAGCTTCTCGTCCACCGTACTGTTATTGCTCTTCACCACGCCGATCTCACGGCAGAATTCGCGGATGGCTTCCGGCGTATAGCCCTTGCGGCGCAGACCGGAGACTGTTGGCATCCGCGGATCGTCCCAGCCATCCACAACCTTCTCGTCGACGAGCAGCTTCAGCTTGCGCTTGCTCATCACTGTGTTGGTCACGTTCAGGCGGGCGAACTCGTACTGCTGCGGGACGTTCGGCATCTCGCATTCGCGGATGACCCAATCGTACAGCGGCCGGTGGTCTGCGAATTCAAGTGTACAGATCGAATGGGTGATGCCTTCGATCGCATCCTCCAGCGGATGGGCATAATCGTACATCGGGTAGATGCACCATTTGTCCCCGGTGTTATGATGATGCGCATGCGCGATGCGGTACAGTACCGGGTCACGTAGATTCACGTTCGGCGAAGCCATGTCGATCTTGGCGCGCAGCACCTTCTCGCCGTTCGCGAATTCACCCTTGCGCATCCGCTCGAACAGCTCGAGATTTTCCTCGACGCTGCGGTTCCGGTAAGGACTGTCCTGGCCGGGAGCGGTCAGCGTGCCCCGCGTCTCGCGGATTTGCTCGGCGGTCAGCTCGCAGACATAAGCCTTGCCCTTCTTGATCAGGACGAGCGCGCGCTCGTACATCTCCTCGAAGTAGTCAGAGGCGAAGAACAGTTTATCCCATTCGTACCCCAGCCACTTGATGTCCTCCTGAATCGACCGGACATACTCCTCGTCTTCCTTGGCCGGGTTCGTATCGTCAAAGCGCAGATGGGTGCGCCCGCCGAATTCATCGGCCAGCTCGAAGTTCAGACAGATGGACTTGGCGTGGCCGATATGCAGATAGCCGTTCGGTTCAGGAGGGAACCGGGTCACGACTTCGTTGACCTTACCTGTTTTCAGATCGTCGGTGACGATTTGCTTGATGAAATTGCCGGATGAGGCCGGTGCCGGTTTGGTACTCTCCACGGGGGTTCCATCCTTTCTCTATGGGGTTTCCTAAAATCTATTACTCTCTATAATACACAAAATCGGTCGTAAATATAATGGTTTTCGGCAGTAATCTACGAAACCCGGCAGCCGGAGAGCCGGCGACGTACAAATATATAGTAACAAAGTACCAAATCCAGTAAAATAGTAGCAAGCTACACGAAAAAGAGGGAAGTACAAAGGGGCGAACGTGGTTTGAAAAGTCTGCATCTCCGTATTATGCTTATTTTTTCGTTCATTATCGTGGCGGCCGGTGGGCTGCTCAGCTATCAGATCTATGCTTCTTCGCTAAGTTTAATTACCCGGTCGCTGGGTGAACAGGCACGCAGCGTTGCCGAGCATGCCGTCCGGCAAATCGATCCGGTATCCTACCGTAAGCTGGCGGAGGAACTGACCGAGAATGCTTATTACAAGGAGCTTCGTCTGAAGTTCAATGATATGCGCGAGGCGAATCATCTCAAGTATCTGTATACGATGGGTGCACGGAGCAAAGGGGAGTCCACCGAATATTTTTACGTCGTGGACGGGATGCCGCTGGATACCCAGAGCGGTGATTTTTCTCCGCTGGGCAAGGTGGAGACGGAGCTGCACGAACCGCTGAAGAAGGCGTTCCGGGACCGCGAGGTCCAGGTCGGGGAGCTGACCAAGGATGAGTCTTATGGCGCTCTAGTAACCGTCTATGTGCCGATTCTGACATCGACAGGCGAGTTTATAGGAGTGCTGGGGGCGGATATGGACGCAACCTCCGTGTATGAGCTGCTGGCTGCCAATCAGCGTAAGGTGCTGCTGATGTCTGCGGCAATCCTGCTCGCGTCGCTGGCGGCGATCTACGCCGTATCCCGGATGATCGTGACGCCCGTGCTGAGGCTGACGCGCGAGATGGAGAAGGTACAAGACGGGGATCTGACCGTGACGATCCAGGTTAAGGGACGGGATGAGGTCAGCCGGCTTGCAGGTACATTCCAGCAGATGGTCTATGTACTGAAGGACATGATCTACGGTGTGCAGGAGAGCGTTCATGATATGCGTCAGGCTACCGCGCTGCTGTCGTCCAGCGCAGAGGAGACAAGCGCTTCCAGCGAGCGGATTGCCGGTCATCTCGCGGAGACGGCCTCTGATTCCCGTGTTCAGTTGCAGTGTACAGGCGAAACGGCACGAGCGATCGGAGAGGTCGGGGAAGGAGTGCAGCGGATCGCCGATGCGCTCGCCATTGTGGCGGAAGCTTCGCAGGAGGCGACGGATGCTGCCAAGACCGGCGACGAACTCATCCAGAGCGCTGTCTCCCAGATGGCTGTCGTGCAGGACTCTTCCCGGGATACGGCGGAGGATGTAGAACGGTTGAAGCAGCGCACGGATGAAGTGAGCCAGATCGCTGAAATGATGCGGGCAATCGCCTCGCAGACGAATCTACTCGCACTGAATGCGGCTATCGAGGCGGCGAGGGCCGGGGAGCATGGGCTCGGCTTCCACGTCGTAGCCGATCAGGTCCGCAAGCTCGCTGTGCAGTCGGAGGAGTCGGCGCTGCGCATCGGGGAGCTGATCGATGCGATGGTCGCCGATACAGGCAAGGTGGTAACGGGCGTCCACCGGCAAGTCCGCGAGGTGGATACGGGGCTCGGCCTGATAGACAGCGCCGGTACGGCCTTCGGGCGTATTCTGCAGGAGACGGAGCGCGTCGGCAGCCAGGTGCAGGAGCTATCTGCCGTCTCGGAGGAAATCGCGACGGGATCAGAGCAGGTGACGGCCTCCGCTGACGAGCTGGAGCGCTTGTCCCTGCAAAGCTCGGAGCATCAACAGGGCATTGCCGCAGCCGCGGATAAGCAGCAGGAGGCGATGCGCCGGATGGCGGATCTGAGCGGTACGCTGGAGGAGATGTCAGTCCGGATGGAGCAGTTGATCCGGCAATTTACTGTCGAGAAGTAGTGAGTAAGTCGCAGAGTGGATGGGGAATCCTGGGACGGTCTGAATCGGCGGGCTGCTTGGCCTGCCAAATCTGCTGCAGGATGGCATCCTCCCGGTCAGGAAGGTCAAGTCACTAGCCTCTGCAGCCGCTCAAGAACGCGTCGCTTTCGGTAGAGCATGGTCGCCGCTTCTGTCACATCCTGTAAAGTGCCGCGATTCAGTACGGCGCCGAACAGCATGCCCGCAATCGGCACAAGCTGGAATAGCTTTTTCCAGCCGAAGTTATCCCGGTAAGCGGCGACAACCTCCCGCCAGCCTTGAAGCTGGGACAATGCCTCACGCTGGCGGAGATCGTTCCCGAAGTCCGCAAGCTCCTCCAGCACGGCTTTCTTGCCGACGATATCCGCCGAGGCAAATTGCAGGCATTTGATGGCAAACACGCGCTCGGCTCTCTCGTTGGGATCGTAGCCGTAGGTCATGGCGATCTCCTGAATGGTTTTCAGAGACAGTCCGAGAATGGCCGGGATGTCGATAGCCAACGTAAGCAGGCCGCCGAACCCGGTGGTTACCCCCTGGGCGGTTGCGAAGGCTACACGGCTCCGTGCGAGCTGGCGGGCTGCTCCGTCCATTGTGGCGACCGGCAAGCCCCTGACTTCCTCCAGTGTCCGCGGAAATCCGGATGGGCTGCCTATGCCAGCAGACAGGGTCTCGTGCCGGAGACGGTCCAGCACCCCTTGCTCCGATACAAGGTATTGGCCGCCCGATTGGATGTAGCTGCCTACCTCGTCCATTGCTTCGGCGAGTTTTTTCTGGATAGACTGGGGAGTCAGGCGATCGAGCAGCTGGAAGGGCAGACGTCCGATTTTCTCCCAGAACCAGAGATCCTTCTGACTCTTCTCCCAGGCCCGGATGTCCTGTAGCATGGCCTGCAGCGTTTCTTGGGATTCGGGAATATGATAGGATGGAAGTGCGTCATCAGCGGGCATAGGGGCACAGGCTCCTTTATATAGCAGGATAATTAGTTAAGTATACGGATAAACCGGCATCTGGATGCAGCGCTCCGTCCTCCATAGGACAGGCTGCTGGACTTTGCGGAGATGCCAGGAGGGAGGAAGGGGCGGTATGATCCGCATCGGGCTCACAGGCTGGGGCGACCATGATGATTTGTACGGTCCCGGCTCAGGAGGCAAGCATAAGCTGAAGGTATACAGCCGGTATTTCCCGGTGGTGGAGGTGGATAGCTCATTCTACGCCGTCCAGTCGCGGGAGAACTATACCCGATGGGCGGCAGAGACCCCGCAGGACTTCACATTCATCGTCAAGGCTTATCAGGGAATGACGGGGCATGCTCGCGGTACGGTTCCTTTCGCGGACACGGAGACGATGTTCCAGGCCTTCTGCGAATCTTTGCAGCCGGTCATCGAAGCAGGCAAGCTGAAGTGTGTGCTCTTCCAGTATCCGCCCTGGTTCGATTGTAAACGGGCTCATGTGGAGCTGCTTCGGGAGGCCAAGCGCAGGATGGGCGACATCCCGGTGGCGCTGGAGTTCCGGCATCAGAGCTGGTTCGAGGGCGGCATGAGAGAGAAGACCCTGGCCTTCATGGCCCGGGAGGGATGGATCCACAGCATCTGCGACGAGCCGCAGGCGGGCGAGGGGTCGGTCCCGATCGTGCTGCAGCCGACGCACGGGGATGTGACCATCGTGCGGATGCATGGACGGAATGCTGCGAACTGGAATCAGGGCGGCGGTCCCAACTGGCGGGAGGTCCGGTATTTGTACCGGTACAATGAAGCCGAACTGCTGGAGTGGAAGGAGCGCCTGCTCCAACTAGCGAAGGAAACGAAAGAAATCTGCGTGATCTTCAATAATAATTCCGGGGGTGACGCAGCGGCCAACGGACTGGAGCTGATGCGGATGCTCGGGATGGAGACAGAGCCTCTGGCTCCGCAGCAGCTGGATTTATTCTAGAGGAGCGATGCGGTCCTCAGGCTCAATCTTAGGCTGAGACGAAGCGGTAGCCGTCAGAATCACGGGCCGCGAGCGGGCCATCGGTCAGATTTCCTTCAGGGTGTATCTTCTGGCAAGCTTCGTATAAAATACCGGGGATTATCCCACATTAACAGCGTTGACTTTGTATGACGAAGGAGATGTGTGAGATGACCAAGTATGAGTACGATTCCAGCCTGCAATCGCAGAACCCGATCTCTCAAGCGCAAAATTCGGTAGAGAAGGCCCATCATGCCGTGAAGCAGGCGCAGTCCCATCCTTCCCAGCAGCTCATCGAGCAAGCGGAGACAGCCATTGAGAAGGCGCATCGTTCCCTGGACCAGGCAGCAGGCAGCGAAAACGAACTGCCTATCCAGCAGGCGGCGGAGGCGTTGGCTGCAGATGAGGCCGCGCTGCACAGCCAGCCCCCGATGACGGAGCAGTAATCGGCGCCCGAGCTATTCCGTGATGACAGACAGCAAAGCCGCAAGCTTCATGCTTGCGGCTTTTTTTGTTATGTGGCGGCTACCGGTCCGATAAGCTTAGAAAAGCTGACTGAAAAATTCCCGTACGGAACGTACCATCAAGGTGAACCAGCTTGCCTTCTCTACCTTCTCCGTGGTGATCAGATGCACCGTTTTCTTCTGGAGCTTGTCCATCCCCTGGATCTGGTAGGTGTAGGTAACAGTCCCTGCTTTGGTTCCTGCTTCGACGGGAGCCGTTAATTCTACGGCATTCACCTCAGTCTTCCATGCAAGCCCGGCCGGATCGCTTCCCTTGGGCACGAGAAAATCCACGGCTGCGTCCAGAGCCACGGGAACCTCTGTCGCTTGACCCAGCTTCACAGGAAGCGATTCCTCCCCCTGTACGGCACTATGGCGGGCAATCACCTGCTTGATTTCCAAATGATCGAATCCGTAGTCCAATACTTTCTTCGTTTCCGTAAAACGTTTTTCCGGCGAGTCGGTTCCCATGACGACACTGATCAGACGCAGGCCGTCCCGCTCAGCCGTCCCCGCAAAGCAATAGCCGGCATTATCCGTAAAGCCCGTCTTCATCCCGTCCAGTCCCTCATAGGCGAACTGTTTGTATCTTGTACTCGTCTTATTGGATTCCAGCATCCAGTTGGAGTTTTCGATCGCTAGCTTATCGGACTCACGAAACGTATAGGAGGGAAGAGTCGATACCTCGGCATACTCCGGGTGATCCCGGATGATATGCTTAACCAGGGTGGCTGCATCCAGAGCCGACATCATGTTCTCCGCGGTGCTCTCAGGGCGGTATGCCCTGGGCATGTCGGAACGGTCCAGACCGCTGGCATTGATATAATTCGTATGGAGCATGCCCATGCGACCCGCCTCCTGGTTCATCCATTGCACGAAGTGCTGCTCGGAGCCCGAGATGTATTCCGCCAGCGCGACGGCAGAGCCGTTCGAAGACCGGAGCACCATCGAGATGTACAGCTCCTTCACTGTAGGCTTCTTTCCTTGGGGGAGGAAGGCTAGTGAACCGAGGGTTTTAGAGGCATTCTCAGTGATCGTAACGGGATCCTCCCATGAAATATCGCCCTTCTTGATTTTATCCTGAACGATGTACAACGTCATCATCTTCGTCATGCTGGCAGGAGCGAGAGCCTTATCGGCGTTAACGGATAAGAAGACCTCACCGGTGTCAGGCTCCAGAAGCACGGCTGCTTTGAGATTGAGCTGGAGGGAGCTGACCGGCGGTAAGACGGCTGCCTGGGAAGTCGTGGCTGCAGCTATCGTGGATGGTCCGGCTGCTGCTGTAGCGGCGGTCTGGGCCGGTGCAGATAACGGAACAGTCATGAAGCAGAACGCGAGCAATACGGCTGCCACATGCTTTCGGCTTGCGAAGCTTGTCCATTTGGAAGGGGTGCGGAATTCAATATTCATTTTCAGTGTAATCTCTCCTCTAAACCTATACCGAAACCTAGAAATAACTGAAACCTCTCCTGGTGAACATACAAAGTTATCTTATCATATTGAATTTCCAAGTTGCCAACGTACGGCCTCTTCTGTATGTGTTCCGGGTGGAGCCCGGGCTTCCTCTTTGCTGGGGGCGATAGAGAGGAAGCCCGTGGGTCACGACCGAACAGGTCTGACCCGACATGCGGGAGAAGCGTTATTTTCTTTTTTTACGCTTCTTCACGCTGCTGACCATCACGATCTCATCCTTCGACGAGTACGTGACGAAATGCTGGGGAACCGGTACACAGTGATGTTTGTTGATGACCTCCACGGGATGCACAATAGGCTGGGCCTGCGGGTAGTAGTAGTTGTTATACACTTGAGTAGGGTCTGTGACGATGGGACTTAACGGCGGGCAGTTGTGACAGTATGCCATGGACCTTCACTCTCCTTTTCTTATCGATCTAGGTTATCGTATGATGTACATTCACCCGGCGACTGTTCAAATGCCCGTAGGCTTGAAACTTTTGTATGGAAACCCTCAACGATCTCATGGAAAACCGCTATCTCTACGCGCACACTCCGGTGGAGCAGAACTCAAAGTCCTGTCGTGCGTAATGCGAAATCACAAGCTTCTATGCTACAATATAAGGAATAGATACAGGGCGCGTAGCGCTGCCGTCCGGGAAACCGGAGAGGAGCCGGCCCGGGAAGGGACACGTAGCCTATGGGTAGCGGAACAAGCAAGGCCGCCGGCGGCCATCCAGCATTCGAGAGCTTGCATGGATTCGTCCTGACGATCGAAACGCAGCTGCTGCCTGGGCTGGAAATTCTCAGCGAGCATCATCATGAGCCTGTCCGGGTCCTCCGTGTTCCCTCCCCCTGGCAACTGGTCGGTGTCGGCAACTACGCCGCCGTTCTCATTCATCCGGACCGTCCGGAGCTCGTTGTGAAGGTCTATGCTCCGGGCAGACCGGGGCTTGGGGATGAGACAGAGGTGTACCGCAGATTGGGCGTGCACCCAGCGTACTCGGAATGCCTGCATACGGGTGCGGGCTATTTGGTGCTGCGCCGTCTGACGGGCGTACGCTGTACCAGTGCCTGAGGAGGGGAATTCCTATTCCCCCTCAGGTCATTCTGGACATCGAGCAGGCACTGGCCTATGCGCGAAGCAAGGGATTGAACCCCCACGACGTACACGGCAAAAATGTGATGCTTCAGGATGGACGGGGCAAGGTTGTGGACGTGTCTGATTTTCTGAAACAAGAGCCTTGTCAGATGTGGGATGATCTGAAAGGAGCCTACGGAAGGTTTTACCGTCCGTGGCTTAGCCGGCTGCCTATTCCCGAGGCGCTGCTGAACACAGTGCGCCGGGGATACCGGGTTTGGAGAAAGAGCGGGCGCGCCTAGCGCGTACAGCAGCTGGCGGGTGGTTGACATCCCTCATTTTCTTGATTGAGGGAAGGATAGAGGGGCAGCCCTAGCGAAGTTACAAGTGAGATAAACCTATGCCAGACCGGATAAGATGACTGCAACGAATACAGGACACGGGAGAGTTCAACATGCTGCAGCCGCAAGTGAACATCTTGATCGTAGACGACCGACCCGAGAACAGGTTGGCTATGGTTTCTATTTTGCAAGGTGATGAATATACGACCGTTACGGCGGATTCCGGCGAGGAGGCCTTGCGCAAATTGCTCAAGGACGACTTTGCGTTGATCTTGATGGACATTCAGATGCCGGGCATGAATGGCTTCGAGACGGTCGAGCTGATCAAGGGACGCGAGAAGTCCAGGCATACGCCTGTTATTTTTGTAACCGCGCTCAGCCACGCGCCCGAACATATTCTGCGGGCCTATGAAGTGGGCTGTATTGATTTTATTTTTAAGCCCTTCAGCCCGGAGGTACTGAAGCTGAAGGTCGGGCAATTCGTGGCCATGTACCGGGACCGTGAAGAGTTGAAGCGCCAGAAGGAATTGATCAGCGAGCGTACCGCCGATCTGGAATCGGCCAATAAGCGGCTTATTGCGGCTTCCCGCCAACTGGGGCGTGCGGAGGCGATGGCCCGGGTGATCGGTGAGACTTCCCTGGATACGTTCTTTACCTTGAGCGAGGATGGAGACATTCTGGCGGCTAATCCGGCGGCAGGACCGATGTTCGGTTATACGCCTGGGGAGATGAGAGGGATGCCCGTATCCCGCCTGCTGACAGGGGACGATCTGCCATGGGACAAGGCGAGTACTTCGGTCAGCCGCCGCACGGCCCAGGCTCCCGCTATCATGGACGCGGTTGCCATCCGCAAGGACGGCATTGCCTTTCCGGTGGACGTGCAGGTAGGCGAGGCCTACGTCGATGAGCGGCCGGTCTATGTGTGTGCCGTACGCGACAGTACGGAGCGTAAGCAGAGCTTCGCCCGGCTAGAGCTGGCGGTGGATGAGCGCACCCGTGATCTGAAGAAGGCCAATGCGGAGCTGCAGGCGTCGTATGACCGCATCCATGATATTTTGGAAAGCATCACGGACGCATTTTACTCGCTCGACAACGATTGGAGCATTATGTATCTGAACGGCTCTGCCGAAGCACAGCTTGGCGTATCCCGCGATCACGCGCTGGGGCATTCGCTCTGGCAATTCGTCCCCATTGAAGAATCGGGTTCTTATGAGCTATTCGTGGAGGCCAAGCGGCGGGGAGAAGCGATGCAGCAGGAAGTGTATTCACCGTTTATCGCCAAGTGGGTGGATATTCGCGTATATCCCAGCGTCTTTGGCCTCAATATCTATGTACAGGATATGACGGAGCGCAGGCAGATGCAGCAGGAGGTACGTCATTCCCATGAGCGGTTTTATACGATCTTCCAGGCGAGTCCGAGTCTGATGGCGATTTTGTCGCTTCGCAGCAAGGCTTACCTGGATGTCAACGAAAGCTGGCAGCTGCACACCGGCTACGGGCATGAAGAGATGATCGCGGGCCCGCCCGATCTGCAGCTTATGACGGAGAGCGGCACGGTTGTACGTCTTGAATCCGCGATGGAATCGAACCGCAGTCTGAGCAACGTCAAGGTGCAATATCGTTCCAAGATGGGTGAGCTGCGTACAGGTCTCTTGTCCACCGAAACGATCGATACTCCAGGGGAGCCCAGCTTGCTGGCCGTTATCATCGATATCACTGACCGTATGCTGCTGGAGCAGGAAATCGGACGCTTGGACCAGCTGCATCTGATCGGAGAAATGGCAGCCGGCATTGCTCATGAAATCCGCAATCCGATGACCACCGTCCGCGGGTTCCTGCAATTGATGGCCAGGAAGCGGAGCGCTCCGGTCGGGGAGGTCATCGAGGTGATGATTCAGGAGCTGGACCGCGCCAATGACATTATCAGCGAGTTTCTGGCGCTCGCCAAAAACAAGACGACCGACCGCCAGCGCTGCCGGTTGAATGATGTCATCGAAGCGATCTATCCGCTGATTCAAGCGGAAGCGACCTTAGCAGGCAAGGAAGTGCAGCTAGATCTGGGCGATTGCGAGCTGCTGGAGCTCGATGAGAAGGAAATCCGGCAGATGATTCTGAATCTGGCCTTAAACGGTCTGGAAGCGATGGAAGCAGGCGGACGGCTGAATATCGCGACCTTCATGGAGGAAGGCGCAGATGTCGTGCTGGAAGTCGCCGATCAGGGACATGGGATGGACAAAGAAGTCGTGGCTAAGCTCGGAACGCCGTTTTTTACAACCAAAGAGCAGGGGACCGGGCTTGGCCTGGCCGTCTGCTTCAGTATCGCCGCCCGTCACCAAGCCAAAATTACCTGGCAGACAGGCCCGGAAGGGACAATCTTCCAGGTTAGGTTCAGCGGGGTGGTTTCTGCTCGCGGACCATCTGCCGAAGTGGCTGCGGCCCTCGAGGAGCAAAGCTCTTCCGATTCCCGACCCTAAGTCTGATTAAACCCGAATGAAGGAATGGAGCATAGCTATGCAGGAATTAAGTGAGTTAATCGAACGCTTGGTACAGGAGCAGGCATTGATCCAGGCGACGCTGAGTCAGCCTAGACGCAGCGGAGAGGGCGAGCCCGCCAAGATTACGGTCAAGCCGGTTGCTCTGCGGGGAGAGCTATTCTACCAATTCAGCGCGTATACGGGAGCCAAGGTACAGCATGAGAATGTGCCCCGGGCGGAGGCGGGCAAGAAGCTGTCGGAATGGCTCGGTAGCTCGTTCCGTCAAGGCTTGCTGCAGGCTGGAGAAGCCGATTATCAGGTGCTGATCAGCAAGAAAGGCAAGCTGGGCATTCTGCGCAAGCCGCCGACCAAGCAGGCCGCACAGGCTCAGCCGGCGGGCCATAACCGGCAAAAAAACTATGAGCTGCAAGATGGAGTCCCTGTTCCCTTCCTGATCGAGCTTGGCATCATGAATGCGGAAGGCAAGGTGCTGGCCAAGCGGTACGATAAGTTCCGCCAGATCAATCGGTTCCTGGAAATGATCGCCGATGTGCTGCCTCATCTGCCTCAAGGCAGGAAGCTGCATATCGTGGACTTCGGTTGCGGGAAATCTTACCTGACGTTCGCGCTGTATCATTATCTGCATGTGATGAGAGGGATAGATCTGCAGATTATCGGACTGGACCTGAAGGAGGACGTGATCGAGTTCTGCAACGGGCTAGCTGAGCGCCTAGGCTACGAACGGCTCCGATTTCTGGTGGGGGATATCGCCCAATATGATGAGCTAGAGCAAGTCGATATGGTCGTCACGCTGCATGCGTGCGATACGGCAACCGATGCTGCTCTGGATAAGGCCGTCAGATGGAACGCTTCCGTCATCTTGTCGGTCCCTTGCTGCCAACATGAGCTATTCCGCCAGATACACAGTGACGTGCTGTCGCCGCTGCTGCAGCATGGGATCCTGAAGGAGAGATTCTCCGCGCTGGCCACCGATGCGCTGCGGGCCCGGCTGCTGGAGCTGGCGGGTTACAAGACGCAGCTAATGGAATTCATCGATATGGAGCATACGCCCAAAAATCTGCTGATCCGTGCGGTCAAGGCCGGCAAAGCATCTTCGGCGGCGGAACGTGATAAGCTGGAGGCGGAATATGTCCGCTTCCGTGACTTCATCCAGGCAGATCCGTATCTGGAGCATGCGCTGGGCGGCTTGCCGGAGCTGAAGGGGCAGCATCTCCAATAAATTTTTAAACTGGCTTTCAGGTTCTTTAAAGGTAGGCTTCAGAGCGTATTCAGCTTGCCGCTCTATACTTCTTCTTGTCGAGTCGTTGAACCCGAGAAGTTACATAGAGATCAAAGGAGCTGGAAGCCATGAACATGAAGGCTACGGAAAATAAGAACAGAATCAAACCCATTCGCAGAACGGTATTGGCCCTAACCTGCGCGGCTATGCTAGGGGGCGCTTTCGCTGTCGTTCCTCTGTCTGCAAGCGCAGCTGAGGCGCCGAATGTGACAGCTGCAACGGCCGATGCAGCTCCGGTTATTTCAGAGGGCGCGGGTGTCTACGGCTCGTTGGTGTTGAGCCGCTGGCTGTCGCAGCTCGAACCGTATGCGGCTGCCGTATCGGATGTCGATGCTGACAGCTACGCTTCGGCCATTGACGGAGGCCAGTCACTCGTACAGGCATCTGGGCTCGCGGAAGGTACACTGGTTAGCAGACTGACGGCCAAGTTCGCAGAAGATCTGCGGACGGAAGTGAGCGCGGGACGGTTGACTGAAGCGGAAGCCGATCAGCTCAAAGGCATTTCTTCTGACGCTGTCAGCCGTGTGCTGAACGGACAGAGCCCGGCTTCTGCTGTAGGGATTTCTTCGTTGTCCCCAGGCAAGAGCATTGTGCAGAGTCGGATTACCCGGATTGTAGCAGACACAGCATTGCTGGCGGATGCCGGTTCGGCAGAGCTGAGAGCAGCGCTTCGCAACGGGAAAAACCTGGTAGATGCCTCCGGGCTGGATCGTAGCGCGCTCATCGACGGACTGTACGCGAAGCTGACCAGCGACCTGGACAGTCAGACATCAGGCGGTGCGGTGACGGCTGAAGAGGCAGCGACGCTGAAGAGCGCCGGACTGGATGACATTCAGCGTATTGTCGATACGGCCGGTTATGACGGCGAGGGAGTTACAGCCCTGCAGAAGGCCTATGGCGAGCGGCTGCTGCGCGTGTTCCTTGGCTCGGTCGTACAGAATGCGGCATCGTCATCCGATGCAGACTATGGAGATATCGTGAGCGCGCTGGAAGCGGGGGGCACTCTGGCCTCCGCGACGCATGTGGATGCGGGGACGTTGAATAGCCAGCTTAACGCTGCTTTCGCCGCCAAGGCCGAGGAGGCCTGGCAGTCCGGAGCCTTGAGCGTTCAGGCACTGGAGCAACTGGAGAAGCAAGCGGCTGGCGAAATCGACAAAGCCGTCAATACGGCCGGCTATGGTACAGGGTTCGGTGCAGCTTCGCTTCCTGCGAACAAAGGGATCGCGGAGGAGAGTATGCTGCAGCTCGTTAACCAAAGCGCCGTGTATACCGATCAATCGGCTGAAGCGATCCAAAGCGCTGTGGCGGGCGGTCAATCCCTCGTGCAGGCGACAGGTATCTCCGCCGATGAGCTTACCTCCATGCTGCAAAGCTCAGTCGAAGCGAGCATTAACAAAGCGGTGTCTCAAGAGCGGCTGCTGCCCCAAGAGGTCGCTGCGACGAAGTCCTACGCGGCGGGGCTTGTGGCATCTGCTGTAACGACAGGAGGTTACGTCCCGGCGGTTGATACGACTTCCTTCGTGCAGAACCAGCTCGCGTCGGCTATCGACCGCATTGGCGATCTGAGTGACAAGAACGCGGATGAGCTCTGGTGGAGTATTGCGACAGGAAGCACGCCTGCAGAAGCCGCAGGTAATGACCTAAACAGTCTGCTGGCAGGACTGATTGGTCCGGTCAATCAGCAGTTGAATGCATATGTCAGCGCAGGCAGTCTCATTGAGAAGGATGCCGCAGCAGCGAAAGCCCAGTTTGCGGACGGGGTTATTAAGCTGCTAACGGGTAAGTAAGGCAAAGCGCAAATAACCTCTGCATAGCTAAGCGATCATTGCGAGACTCCGGCAACAGCGGTACGTTGAACCTGCCTTAACCCTTTACTAGCAGGAAGTGCACCCCTTAGAATAGACATGGGACAACCTTACGGGTTATCCGATGCCATCCAAGGGGAGCATTTTTTTCTTAAAAAGGAGGGGCAGCTATGACGAACCAGATAAGTACGGGGGAAGAGTTCAACAAGATAAAAGTAGGATTTGGTCCGCTGATTCACGATAGCTCGCGCATACTGATTCTGGGTTCCATGCCTGGTGAAGCCTCTCTGCAGGCAGGACAATATTACGGTCATCCGCGCAACATGTTCTGGCGTCTGCTATACACGCTGCTGGACGGGGGTGAGGTCGAGGCAGATTATGAGACCCGATTGAGATTCGCGGCATCCCGTGGAATAGCCATGTGGGATGTATTGCGCGCCTGCGAGCGGGAGGGCAGCCTGGATTCTGCGATCAGGAAGCCAGAGGCTAATGCCTTCCAGGAACTGTTCGAACGTTATCCGCGTGTAGACTATGTATTCTTCAACGGCAGCGCAGCCGCCGAGCTGTACCGTAAGCACGTGCGTCCCTCGCTCGCTGTGCCGGACCCTCTGCATTACGCCACGCTTCCATCCTCGAGTCCGGCCCGGGCGATGAGCGTGGAAGCCAAGCTGGCGGGCTGGAGCCTGCTGCGTGAGGCCTGGCTGGCTTCGCAGCGGGAGGAGACTTAGGGAACTCGACAAGCCGATTAGGCCGCGATCGGTTGGTCGCCCGGCACTTGGCGCAGGGCGAAACGGCGGCCTATCCGGCAAGCCTATACGGATAAAGGCTACTCTTTCTCCTTTTGCGTAGCGCCGTTCAGGTTTTTAGTTGTTTTTACATCTTCAACCGTGTCATTCACGAACTCCAGGTCTTGATTCTCGGCGGACATCGAGGCGGTGCCTTCATAATTGCCTTGATGTTTTTTATTCTCGGACATGTCGGGTGTCCTCCTTCGTATTGGGGTAAGATGCAGCTTTCTGCTCTCTTACCATGCGCAGCCATCGCAGAAAATATGCCCGGGCGCTATGCGGGGAATGGAGAGGACCGTTCATGGTATACTACATCCAAGAGCTGTAAGGGAGGAACTGAATATGCCCAAACAAAATCTGAGAGTGCCCTTCGGATACGAGCTGCCCAAGGAGAAGGACCGCGAGCGCGGCACGATCTGGGTGTACGGCAGCTTCGAAGGCTACACGCAGCAGGATTTGCTGCCGCTGCTGGAGCTGGCCGAGGAACGCCATTTTGCCAAGCTGGTCTTCTATCCTCTTCATGAGGAGACGCTACGGCGGATGGACAAACGCCAGGCTGAGCCGTATTACCGCCGGGTTCAGGAGCTGGAAGCTCTGCTCGAGGAGGCCGATCCGTTCATAGACTGGACGATTGAGCGCTTCGAGGGAAAGCGCAAGAAATATACGCCGGCGGATACGGCTTTCCGGTTTATGGAGGAGAAGTACAAATCCCCATTCTTCGTCTATGTCACGGACGAGGTAGCCCGCAAGCTGGCCAGTTACGACGGCTTTGAAGACTGGTTGACCAAGGTGCGTCTGCTGGTTACAGGCGGTGGGGGCGACCCGGTACCGGCCTTGCTGGCCAAGCACATGAACCGGTGGGAGCGCGTATAGGCGGCTAAAGGGGCGGCGGCTGAAGATCTCTCCTCTGTCCAACCCATATGCTCACGACTAATAAGCCTGGCATCGTCTAGTGACGACGGCCAGGCTTAGATGCTGTGGCTCGAGCTCTGTGTAATCGTCCAGAAGCGAGGAACGCTTCCTTCTAGTTGGGGCTGCCTGATGAATCTGTGGACGTATAGGCAATCAGCGTAATGGCATCACCTGTGAGAGCGGCAAGCTTGGACTCCGCTTCCTGGATGATACGTACAGCCTCTTCGGCTGGGGGGAGCAGAGCAATCTCATACAGATTCGTTTCAATTTTCATGCGTGCTGCCTCCTCGTCAATCGGGATGATAGACTATCTAACGGTAAGCTTATCGTTCCCGGACGTCCTCAAGGGCATGCACACCCCGCAAGACCACAACGGATAGAGAAACTAATTATCTTTATTGGGCTTTTTAGGCGGCTTGCGCGAATCTGGGGGATTCCCCTTCTTTCCATCATCTTTTCCTTTCCCCTTGTCTTTCTCTTTCTTCGGTTTTTCCTTGTCCTGCGCTTCCTTCTTTTCTTGGTCTTCCTTTGCCTTCAGCGCCTTGTCCTGCTCTTCTTGGGCCTTCTTTCGCTCCTGCTCCAGACGGAGCGCTTCTTCCTGGGCACGGATGACCTCGGGAGGAACGGGGAATGGTTTGACCTCCACCCCTTGCAGCGCACGCGTCATGATCTCCCGGAACAACACGGCAGGGACGGAGCCCCCAGAAGTGGTCAGGTAGTGATTGCGGTCGGTCTGGTCGTACCCGACCCAGATGGCTGCCGTCAGCTCGGGTGTAAACCCGACGAACCAGGCATCCTTGGCGCTGTTCGAGCCTGCGGCGGCGAATTCTTCTGTCGCCGGCAGCTGCGTTGTTCCCGTCTTGCCGGCAACAGGCCGGCCGCCGAGCTGAGCTGCCGTCCCTGTGCCGGAAGCCACAACCTCCTGCAGCAGCGCGGTCAGCGTGTAAGCGTGGAAGGGCGGAGTGACGGCGGTCTGCTGCGGCTCTGCCTGAACGAGCAGTTGGCCGTCCTTCGTCGTAATTCGTTCAATCGCATGGGATTCGACCCGTATCCCTTGATTGACAATCGAGCCGTAGGCCTGAGCCATCTGCAGCGGGGAAACCCCTTCGCTTAATCCACCCAGAGCCAGGCTCAAGTGCCGATCTTGCTCGGACAGAGTTATGCCTGCCCGGCGCAAATAATCCAGTCCGCTATCCATGCCGATCTCATGGAGCAGCCACACTGCAGGAATATTCCAGGAGCGAACGACGGCCTCTTGAAGCGAGACCTCTCCACGAGTTTGACCGTCCCAATCCCGCGGCCGATAGCCAGCAATGTCCAGCTCACCGTCGAACAGCGCAGACTGCGTTGTATAGCCCTGCTCCAAGGCCGGGCCGTAGACAGCCAGCGGCTTGAAGGTCGATCCGGGCTGGCGTTTCATCTCCGTGGCCCGGTTGAAGCCCCGGTAGGTCTGCTCGCCGCGTCCGCCGACGATCGCGCGGATGCCGCCCTCACTTGGATCGAGCAAGACGGCTGAGCCTTGAACGATCCGTTTGTCCGAGCTTGCAGGGAACAAAGCATCTTGGGCGAAGACTTCGTCTGCCGCTTGCTGCACTTTCAGATCCATTGTCGTGTAGATGCGCAGACCCATCGTCAGAATTTGCTGCTCGGTAAAACCGTATTTGCTTGCAGCCTCATCCATCACAAGATCGACGAAGGCTGGAAACTTTCCTTTCAACGACTCTCCGTTATCGGTATGCAGTTCGATGGGCACAGCCACAGCCTTATCGTATTCGTCTTTGGTGATGGCTCCCTGATCTTGCATTAGCGACAGCACGAGGTTGCGCCGTTCTAGGGCGGCTTCGGGATTGCGCAGCGGAGAGAAGCGGGTCGGAGACTTAGGCAGTCCCGCCAGCAGCGCCGCTTCGGGGAGCGTAAGCTTCTCCACCGACTTGCCGAAATATTGCTGCGCCGCCCCCTGTACCCCCCAGCGTCCTTCGCCAAAGTAAATACTGTTCAGGTACAGCTCTAGAATTTCGTCCTTGCTGTACGAGACATTGATTTTGACGGCATATCCCAGCTCCTTGATTTTACGCAGGAGTGTTTTATCCGAGGACAGAAACAAATTTTTGGCGAGCTGCTGGGTAATCGTGCTCCCGCCTTCTTCCATGGACCTCGCCTGGAGATCGCGCAGCAGCGCGCGTCCCATCGACCTCAGGTCGTAGCCGCGGTGCTCATAGAAGCGCCGGTCCTCTACGGCGATGATGGCAAGCTGCAGCGACTTGGGGATCTGGGATAACGGAACGGGCTCAATTCGAGAAGAAGACAACTGGGAAACCGGCTGTCCCTGCCGGTCCATGACGAAGCTGGGCTCAGGAAGCGGATGCTCCAGCTTGCTGATGTCCAGACTGCTGACTGAGCCCGCCAGAAGTCCCATCGAGATGATCAGAAGCAGCATCGCCGCAATGAAAATCCAGAGCACGGTCCGCGACCGCTTGCGCCGCTTGGCCGGTACTGTCTCGGCTTCCCGGGCTGTAGGAGCGGGGCGCGAAGTGCCGGGCCGGGAGACGGCCTCGTCTGAACGGCCTGCAGCTTCCGTGGTAGGATGAACCCAGGCTGAGCGCATCGCGCGGGCCGGGGACGAAGGGAACGGGGGGGCTTGCTTATCGGAAGACTGGGGAGCTTTCATCGATGACTGACCCCCTTTGCTGACATTGTACGATGTCTGATAGATGTTAAGGTTATGCCGCCCCATAGACGCGATGCGGAGCTTGTCCGGTTCGCGGGGCTTTAAGTTATTCGCAGACTTCTTTGATTTTGACAGGGTAGTCCCATGAAAATAGGGCTCCGATCCGGCTGGTTGCGCCGGTGGATGCCCTATCTTCTTCATTCTGGGATAGCGATGAGACAGCTTGACCGAATGGCAGTCACTTATTGCAGCGGGTCGGGGGACATACCGCTTTCACGTACCTGAGCGCTGGTGCGCATGTTGGCCATAGATCGGCCCAGCCGCTTGACCTCCGCTTCATTACTGGCCATTCTCCCGTTCATGGGGCTCTGGGCAGGCTGGGAGCTTGTCTGGAAGGAGCCAGTGTCCATATAATCGGCGATATCCACTAAAATTTCGTCTGCAGCTCCTGCTATCGCAGCAGGTATCTCGCCTTTGCCGGCAAAGGAAGCTTCATTTAAGTTAATATGGGTCAGGCCGTTATCTTGAGTTCGTGCATACAAGCGGAAAGGGTATATTCTCGAAGAGGAAGGATCCCGGAACGACAGCTCATAGACGACGCCCGTAGGGGCTGAAGATTGGGTGAAGCCTAGCGTAGCAAGCGTACGGTGAACATGGGCGAATGGCTTGGCGATCGACGGCAGCGTTTTTCTACGGGACATGCATGAACACTCCTTCGATGGTAGACTTCGGCGCATGAAATCAGTCAGGCAGCTAGGTAGAATTCGCCGAGTACCCTTTATTTAACCGGATCGAACAAGCTTGAAACTTCGGAAGTCCTGTCGAGAAACGCACCGAACCCGCCGTAAACCCGCTTCCTTGGAGGCAGCGGATACGGCGGGTCAGGGTCAGATGTGATATACTGGGCATAACTGGTTATATCAATCCGACGAGCTGGAGCCCCTGCCGGATGCCGTCCTGAGAGCTGGCGGCTGTCACAAGATCGGCCAGCTCCTTGACCTCATCCGGGGCGTTGCCCATCGCGATGCCAGTTCCGACGAAGGACAGCATTTCCTTGTCATTCAAGCCATCGCCGAAGGCGTAGCATTGCTGCGGAGCGGCACCGAGCAGATCCAGCAGCTTGCGAATCCCGACGGCTTTGGAACCGCCGGAGGGCAGTACGTCGGCAGCCAGCTCATGCCAGTGGTAAAACCGGTAGTCGGGGAAGTTCTCCGCATAAAGCTGCCGGTCGGTATGGGGACAAAATAAATAGGCCTGATACACCGGGGAATGCTTGTAGAATAACGGGTCTACCGGCGGATATTCCAGGTTCAGTGAGCCAAAGCTTGAATGAAGCAGAGGATGGGCCGCATGGCTTGCACATAGAGCGGCCTCGCTGCTGAACCCGACACAATGTCCGCGGTCGTGGGCGAACGTATGCATAGCTTCCAGGCGCTCCGGCTCCATCGGTGTCGCATGGACCGTCCGGCCCTGGTAGACGACGTATTGGCCGTTGGCCGAGATATAGGAATCAATGCCCAGTTCCTCACGCAGCCAGACGAATTGGCTGGGCATCCTGCCTGTTGAGATTAAGGTATGAACACCGCGGTCCTGAAGCTGCTTGACGGCCTGCTTGGTTGATTCGGGCAATTGGTTACGGTGGTCGAGCAGCGTTCCGTCAATATCAAAAAATACATAAGTATCCGTTGTTGGCGCCATAGATGGTTTCCTCGCTCCGTATAGTCTTTGCGACATCCGTCACGCCGGTACGCCCCGGAAGGGAGTGGTCGCATGATCGTTACTCCCTGCTCCCGGAGGGAACCCGTCACGCCGTCTTGCCGCAGTTGAAGCGACGCCGCCCGTCGGTTCCCCGCCATCCCAACTTAGGTTCGGCAGGGATCGTTGAACGGTTATCGTTCGCTTCCAGCTCATCTTAATTTGTGAAATGCATTTCATGTCAAGCCATTTTTTCGATAACGGAAAAGGGTGGGACCTATGGCCAATATCAAACAAATCGCCCGGCAGGCGGGCGTGTCCGTCGCCACGGTCTCCCGGGTACTGAACGGGCATCCGTATGTATCGGAGGCCAAGCGGCGGGCGGTGGAGGCAGCGGTAGAGGCGCTGAACTATGCGCCCAATGCCAACGCCATCCATCTGATCAAAGGCAAGACGCAGATGATCGGTGTGCTGCTGCCGTTTGTGAACCATGCTTATTTCGCCACACTGGTCGAAGGAATCGGGATCGGAGCACTGCAGCACCAATACCGGCTGCTGCTCTGTCAGACGAATTACGAGGAAGCGAAGGAGCTTGAGGTGCTGGACATGCTCAAGATGAAGCAGCTGGACGGGCTGATCGTCTGCTCCAAGGCCTCCTCCTGGGACAAGATCCAGTCGTATGCGGCCTATGGACCCATCGTAGCCTGCGACGATGCCGGAGACCGGCCGATATCGTCGGTGTATATCGACCACTACCGGTGCTTCGAGCTCGGCATGCGGTATCTAATCGGGAAGGGCCACCGGCGGATCGGCTACTGCCAGAGCCGGCCCGACAGCAACAGCGGGCTGCAGCGGCGGCGTGCTTACGAAAACCTGCTGGGAGAACTGGGAGAACCGCTGAGGGAAGAGTGGATGCTTAGCGACTGCGTCCATATGGAGGACGGTGCGGAGGTGATCGACCGGCTGCTGCAGTTGAGGGAGCGTCCGACGGCCCTGCTCGTGTCGGGAGATACCGTGGCAGGAGGGGTTCTGGCAGAAGCGGAACGAAGGGGCATCCGAGTGCCCGAGGAGCTGGCCATTGTCGGTCTGGATAATCAGCCGATCGCCAGAGTGCTGGGTATCACCACGATCGACAATCAGGTGGGATCGATGGGACAGGTGGCCGTCCGGCTGCTGCACGACAGGATCAGCGGCCGGGCGGGACAGTTCGAGCGGCTGGAGCTGTCTTACCGCTTGTTGGAGCGGCAAACCGTCTGAGTCTGTCCCGGGCATCGGAAGCTAGCCCATGCCCCGGGTGAAGGCGCGGACAGGCTAGGAGACGGGGGACTTGCTCCCGGTGCGGCGCAGAGCGCTCCAGGTCAGCATCGCGCAGCAGAAATCGACCAGGCTGAGGGCGATGAAGATCGGCTTCACCATACCGAGGATGTAGAACACGATCATGAATACCGGGATGGAAGCTCGCGTGTATACGGTCAGATAGAAAAAGCCGGTTATGTTCTGACGGGCGGTCTGGTAATAGTAGAACGCCAGAAACAGCATAAACATGCCGATCATGCGCAGCCAGATATAGCTCTCCGCCTGAAAGCCTAGCAGCTCGGCGAGCAGCCCCGGGCCCAGCAGCAGCGTGAGGCCCAGCACCCCAATGTAGAAGCCGAAATAATAGATGGTTTTAGCGGGCAAGGACACGCGATAACCCCCTGAAACATGGTATGATAGCACTGGTTACAGACATGAAAGGAAAGCGAGAATAACGATGAGAATCAATAAATACATTAGCGAGACCGGTCTTTGCTCCCGAAGGGAAGTCGACAAGCTGGTAGAAGCGGGACGGATCACGATCAACGGTGTCAAGGCTGAGCTGGGCAGTCAGGTGGATGAAGGCGATGACGTCCGGGTAGACGGCCGGCCGATTCATGCCAAGACCAAAGCCGTATATATAGCTTTGAATAAGCCGGTCGGCATCACCAGCACGACAGAGCGTCATGTACGCGGGAACATTGTCGATTATGTCGGTCACGCCGAGCGGATCTTCCCGATCGGCCGTTTGGATAAGGACTCTGAGGGTCTGATTCTGATGACCAATGACGGCGATATCGTCAATAAGGTGCTGCGTTCCGAGAACGAGCATGAGAAAGAATACATCGTCACCGTGGACCGGCCGCTTACC
Organism: Paenibacillus filicis; assembly: GCF_038070315.1. NCBI lineage: Bacteria > Bacillati > Bacillota > Bacilli > Caryophanales > Paenibacillaceae > Paenibacillus > Paenibacillus filicis. The sequence continues at coordinate 63,632 of NZ_JBBPCC010000016.1, forward strand.
GCCGGGTTCCTGCAGGGCATGTCGAGCGGCGTACGCATCCTGGGGACGATGACCAAGCCCTGCCGGATCAGCAGGGTGGACGAGCGGACCTTCCGCATCATCCTCACGCAGGGGCTCAACCGCCAAATCCGCCGGATGTGTAGCGCCTTCGGCTACGAAGTGCGGCGGCTTAAGCGCGTGAGGATTATGAATATCCACCTGGCCGGCCTGCCGGCCGGCAAGTGGCGCGAGCTGACCGAGACGGAGCTGTCCGAGCTGCTTCGTCTGATCGGCCACGAGCCTACGCGTTAGGCGGCAGGAAGCATCAGCCGTTGAATTTGTAGCCAACTCCCCGAACCGTCAGAATATACCGGGGATCTGTCGGATTCGGCTCGACTTTTTTTCGAAGATTACTGATATGCACGAGCAGGGTCCGGGTGTCCCCATTGCTGTCCACACCCCAGGTGAGCTTGTACAGCTGCTCCAGAGAAAGCACCTTGCCCGGTGTCCGGGCGAGATGCAGGAGCAGGTCGAACTCCTTGGAGGACAGCGGGACGGGCTGCCCGTTCAGCTTGACCGTGCGGCTGAGCAAGTCTACCTCCAGGCCCGGGAACGAGAGGATCTGGGCCTCCTCTTTGTGCTGCTCCAGCAGCTGGCTGCGGCGCAGATGTGCCTTGACGCGGGCTACAAGCTGGCCCGGGCTGAAGGGCTTCGTCATATAATCGTCGCCCCCGATGCTGAAGCCGAGGATGATATCCATATCCTCACTCTTGCAGCTGAGGAATAGGATCGGGGTCGTATAGTGCTTACGGATCTGGCGGCATACTTCGATACCGTCGAGCTCTGGCAGCAGGATGTCGAGAATGACCAGATCAGGTCTGTGCTCGCGTACCATCTCGATAGCTTCCGCTCCACTGGAGGAGCATAATACGTTAAATCCCTCTTTTCTTAAATATAGAGTAATGAGTTCGACGATTTCGGTTTCGTCGTCCACGATCAGTATCTTTTCTCCAGACATCAAGTTCTCCTCCAACTGGCCTTGCAAGGATGAATGGTCCGTTCCTGAAACATTTCTCGAGAAAGAAAGTGGTATCCATTTCCAGAAACTATTCCTATTATAAATGGTTTTGGGTCGTGATGGCTATAGTTTTGTTCATTCTGCTCTTTGTAGGTCCATTAAAGTATTTTTCTACGCCTTCGGACCTACGGTTGACGGCTAAGGCAGGGGAGCTGGACTTGCAGGGATATGATTGGGAGCAGCGTCCCAGCATACGGCTGAACGGCGAGTGGGAGCTGTACTGGCGGCGCCTGCTCACACCGGAGCAGTTGCCCGTTCCGGCGCAGCTGTCGGGACCGCCGAACCTGGTGAAGCTGCCGGCTCACTGGAATAATCACAGCCTGCCTTCTGAGGAGAAGAGCGGAAAAGGCTTCGCCACGTACCGGCTGAACGTCGCGCTGGACCCCTCAACCCGGATGTTCGCTTTGCAGATTCCCTATATCCGAACCGCCTATAAGGTGTGGATCAATGGAGTGCTGATGGCCGAGGTGGGCAAGGTCGGCAGTGACCTGGCTTCCTCCTCGCCCGAGTATGCGCCGCGGGTGGTGCTATTCACGCCCTCGGAAGGCCGCGCGGAAATTGTGATGCAGATTTCGAACTTTCACCACTGGAACGGCGGGCCCGGAAATACCCCATATCTTGGCTGGGCCAGCAAGGTGGATGCCGAGCTCAAGACGAGCCTGGGTCTGGATATGATCGCCGTCGGAGGATTGCTGGCTATCGGCGTTCATTATATTGCCCAGTTCGTGCTGAGGCGCAAAGAGATGGAATCGTTCTGCTTCGGAATATTTTGCCTGCTGCTGGGCACCAGGGCTTTATTCGTCAGTGAAGAAATCGTGACTCACGGAGAGATAGGCCTCTCCTGGGCGGATTCCTTGCGGATCGAGAACATCTGCCTGTTTCTCAGCGCTCCGGCCATCGGCATGTTCGTGTATCTGCTGTATCCCAAGGAGGTCTCCAGGCTGCTGGCGCATCTGATTATCGGACTTGGTGTGGGCAGCACACTGCTTGCTGTCATGCTTCCGCCGCCTTGGATGACCTATGTCGTCACCTTCTTCCAGGGAGCTGCTTTCATCCTGGGGGCGTGCTTGCTGGCCTCCCTCGTCGTGGCTTGGCACCGCAGCCGGGAAGGGGCGATGTTTGTCATTATGGGCGCTGCTGCATGTCTGGGAGCGATGCTGGGAGATAAGCTGCTCGGCAATGAATATATTTACGTTGATCAGCTGTCTGCGATGGGACTGCTGCTGGGTACGCTGTGCGCATCGTTCATCCTGAGCGCCCGTTCCGCCAAGGCGATCACGTCTGTGGAGCTGCTGTCCAGGCAGATGCGGGAGCTCAATGCGGGCCTGGAGCAAAAAATCCGCGACCGCACCGCCGAGCTGGAACGCATCAACCGGAGCTTGGAGCTGGTCAACGAGGACCTGGCTCGGATGGAAACCTCGCGCCGCCATCTGCTGAGCAATATCTCGCATGATTTGGGTACGCCGATGACGCTGATCCAGGGTTATGTGGAAGCGCTGATGGACGGGGTGGTCATGCCGGAACAGCAGCAGAAATACTTGAAGCTGATCCACAACCGGATTCTCGGGCTCAGCCGGCTGATCAAGGACTTGTTTCAGCTCTCTAAGCTGGAGGCGAGACAGATGGAGTTCGATATTCAGACGGTCAGTACGGATGAGCTTATCCGGTTTTTCGATGAACGGTACGAGTTGGAGCTTGCGGGTGCCGGACTTGGCTTCGAGACCTCCGCTGCCGTGCTGCATCCCGGCGACGGAAAGCCTCCGATGGTGCGGATCGATATCAACCGGATTGATCAGGTGCTGACGAATATCATCTACAATGCGGTCAAGCATACGCCCCAAGGAGGCATGATCCTGCTCCAGTTCACCGTAGACGAGCATTCGCTGGTCGTACAGGTTCAGGATAACGGGAGCGGCATCGCGCCCGAAGATTTACCGTATATCTTCGACCGGTTCTACAAGAAGGACAAGTCCCGCAATACTTCCGGCGGCGGAAGCGGTCTCGGGCTTGCGATTGCCAAGGAAATCATCGATTTTCATGGCGGCCGGATCTGGGCGCACAGCCGGCTCGGTCAAGGTGCCAGCCTCGCTTTTATGCTGCCCTTGGTGAAATAGGACAGCCTGAGCGAGATGGGCGGCCTCTGCCCAGCGCGAAGCTCTGGCTGACCTGCACGGCGCAGCAGCTCAGATGATCTCACCTAAGCCCCTTGCTTAGGATGGCCCTCCCCCGCGCAGTAAGGACAGCCGGTAATCCGTCGGCGATGTCTGATAGTGCCGCTTGAACTGCTTGGAGAAGTGCAGCGGGTCCTGGAAGCCGACGGACGAGGCGACCTGCTCGACGGTCAGCTCCGGGCGCTCGCGCAGCAGATGGCGCGCTTTGTCCAAGCGGAGGCGAAGCAGGAACGTCACAGGGCTGACGCCTGTATGCGACTTGAAGAGTGTGGACAAGTACGCCCGGTTATAGCCTAGAGCTTCGGCCATCAGCTCGATGGTGATCGGCTCGGCATATTGTGCGGATAAATAATGCAGGGCCTGCTGCACGACGCGTGCTCCTCCGCTCTCCGCGGCGGGCTGGCCCGGCTCGACCGGCTGCAGCGCCCGGGCGAACTCGGCCATGGCGAGATGCAGGCAGCCTGCCGCTTGCAGCGATGCGCCTGCCGCTCTCGTCTGAAAGGCCTCCTGCACCTGCCTGAATAGGGCCGGAATACGCCGGTTGCGCGGCGTGCGCACGACGAGCTGGCGAGAGCCCAGTCCGGTCTGGCTGAGCAGCCCCGGTGCCGATTCCCCTCTGAAGGCGATCCAGCGGTAGTGCCAAGGGATCTCAGTATCTGCCGTATACTGAACCAGGGTGTCCGGTTCGATCAGGAACGTATCTCCGGCTCCCAGCTCGTACTCTCGGTCTGCACAGGTGTAGGTGCCCCGTCCGGACAGCACATGGTGCAGCAAGTAGTAATCAACGACCTTGGGTCCAGGCTTGTGGCCGGGCTTGGTCTGGCTGTTGCCAGCGAACAAGACGACCAGTCCATGCTCGTCTCCGGGCGCAGATGGGTTGGAGACGACATAATAGCTGTCCTTGCGATTATCGGGGGATGACAGGTCAGTCAGCTCCTTAGGGTGCTCAGAGGGACAGGCAGGCTCAATGGCCGCGTCCGGTCCAGCTTGTCCGATTAGGGAAGGCTCTGCCCTTCAAGCGGGATTCCCATTAACCCAAGTATAGTGCTCTAGCTAACATTTTTCCATATAGAACTGACATCATTCCATAGTTTTCGGAGCATCCGGAGGCTATACTGGAATCAAGAAACAAGCAAGCGGGGTAGACGGATGGGCAGGCGGAATCCCTACCTAATCTTACAGTTGAGGTGAAGCCCACAATGGCGGATATTCAAGCTTTGCAGGAACGGTTTATTTCTTTATACGGAGCGGACAGCGGGCACCCGGTTCATGTGTTTCACGCACCGGGGCGCGTCAACCTGATTGGCGAGCATACAGATTACAACGGCGGTTATGTGTTCCCCGCGGCCTTGACCTTCGGCACGACGCTGCTAGCGCGGAGGCGCGATGACCGGCAGGTAGGACTGGCATCCACGAATTTCGATCTTCACCAACATATTTCCATTTCAGACCTGGCCAATGATCCGGCGCATGACTGGATGAATTATCCCAAGGGGGTCATTCGCGAGCTTCAGCTGGCTGGCGTGGACGTCGGCGGCTACGATCTGCTGTACAGCGGAGCGATTCCGAACGGAGCGGGTCTATCCTCCTCGGCTTCCATTGAAGTGGTGACGGCCTTCGCGCTGCTGACACTGGAAGGACAGCCGATCGATAAGGTTAAGATCGCGTTGCTCGCTCAGAAGGCGGAGAATGAGTTCATCGGTGTCAAATGCGGCATTATGGACCAGTTCGCCGTCGCTAATGGCAAGAAGGATCATGCTGTGCTGCTGATGTGCGATACGCTGGAGTACCGGCATGTGCCGTTCCAAAGCGGCGCCTACAAGCTGGTCATCGGCAATACGAATAAGAAGCGCGGGCTGGTGGACTCTGCTTACAACGAGCGCAGAGCGCAGTGCGAGCAGGCGGTAGCCGAGTTACGTGTGCAATACCCGGAGCTAACCTTGCTCGGACAGCTTACGCTAGCTCAGTATAACGAGGCGGAGCATCTGATCGGGGACGAGGTCGTCCGCAAGCGCGCCCGCCACGTGGTGGAGGAGATCGATCGCGTCCTGCAGTCGATCGAGGTATTGGAGCGCGGCGACCTGGAGGCTTTCGGCCAACTGATGAATGGCTCGCATGCTTCGCTGCGAGATCTGTATGAGGTCACGGGCTTCGAGCTGGACTCGATGGTCGAGGCGGCTTGGAAGGTGCCGGGTGTGCTGGGAGCGCGGATGACAGGCGCCGGCTTCGGCGGATGTACGGTTTCTTTGGTCCATGAGGATAGCGTGGAGCGTTTTATCGAGGAAGTAGGCAAGAGCTACCAGGCACAAACCGGGCTGGAAGCGAGCTTCTATGTGTGTGAGATTGGCAACGGTGTAGAGCAGTTGGATAGATAAGATCCGGTTAGACGGACCTTGTACCCATAAACGAAAGGAGAGAGGAACATGGCGGTATTGGTAACGGGAGGCGCGGGCTACATCGGCTCGCATACGGTAGCGGAGCTGCTGGAGCGCGGCGAGGAGGTTGTGATCGTCGACAGCCTGCAGCAGGGGCACCGGGAAGCCGTGCTGGGCGGCAAGCTGTACGTGGGGGATTTGCGCGACAAGGCTTTTCTGGGGAAGGTATTTGAGGAGAACGACATCGACGCGGTCATTCACTTCGCGGCGAGCTCGTTGGTCGGGGAGAGTATGAAGGACCCGGGTAAATATTATCATAACAACGTGTATGGTACCTTGTGCCTGCTGGAAGTGATGAATGAGCATCAGGTCAAGCGTATCGTCTTCTCCTCTACGGCGGCTACTTACGGCGAGCCGGAGCAGGTGCCGATTCTGGAGACGGACCGGACGCTGCCGACCAATGCTTACGGCGAAACGAAGCTGGCGATGGAGAACATGATGAAATGGTTCGACACCGCACATGGCATTCAATATATCTCGCTTCGTTACTTCAATGCGGCCGGCGCACATGAAGGTGGCCGGATCGGCGAGGATCATGATCCGGAAACGCATCTGATTCCGATTATTCTGCAGGTGGCGCTCGGCAAGCGCGCGCATATCTCGGTATTCGGGGATGACTATGCGACACCGGACGGTACGTGCATCCGCGATTATATTCACGTGACGGATCTGGCGGATGCTCATATCCGGGCCGTGGGCAAGCTGCGCGAAGGCGGCGCGAGCCGCGTCTACAATCTGGGCAACGGCAAGGGCTTCTCCGTGAACGAGGTCATCGAGATCGCACGGCGTGTAACCGGACATCCAATCCCGGCCGTGATCGAGCCGCGCCGCGCTGGGGATCCGGCGTCCCTCGTGGCTTCCTCGGAACGGGCGCGTACGGAGCTGGGCTGGGCCCCTCAGCGGGACTCTCTGGAGCGTATCATTGCTTCCGCTTGGGCGTGGCATCAAGCTCGTCCCGACGGCTATAACGACTAAGCCTGCATCAGGCATATCAGATAAGGAGTACCCGTCAGCCCGGAGAGCTCTTCAATCGGCTCTCTATCCGGCCCGGCGGGGGTCCGGGATCAGGAGTGGATCAGATGAGTACGACAGATAGCTATACTGCGCATGATGACGCTGCCCGCAAGGCTGCTGGCGATATCGAACGACTGCTGCAATTCGGCGTAGCCCGCGGCCTGCTGGAGCTGCTCGATGTGCTGGAGGCACGCAATGCACTGCTGGATCTGCTGCAGTTGGAGGAGCCTCATGGAGGCGAATGGACGGACGTGCCTGCGGAGAGCGTGACTGAGCTGCTGGCACCGTTATTGGATTATGCAGTCCTCACCGGCCTGCTGGCCGAGGATAACACGACACTGCGTGATTTGCTCGATGCACGCATCATGGGCGCGCTGATGCCGCGTCCGTCGGAAGTGGTGCGCAGGTTCCGGGAGACCGCAGAGCGTGAGGGGATCGAGCGTGCGACGGACGATTTCTACCGCCAAAGCATCGACTCGAACTATATTCGGATGGACCGCATCGCCACCAATCAATATTGGCAGACACCCACTGAGTACGGCAAACTGGAGATTACGGTCAATCTGTCCAAGCCGGAGAAGGACCCCCGCGAAATCGCCATGCTGAAAAACGCCAAGGCCAGCCATTATCCCAAATGCTTGCTCTGCGTGGAGAATGTGGGCTATGCGGGCCGTCTCAATCATCCGGCTCGCCAGAATCTGCGCGTGATCCCGGTAGAGCTGACGGGAGACCCGTGGTTCCTTCAATATTCGCCCTACGTCTACTACAACGAGCATAGCATCATCTTCGATAAGCAGCATCGGCCGATGAAGATTTCGCCGCATTCGTTCGAGCGGCTTCTGGACTTTGTGGATCAGTTCCCGCATTACTTTATCGGCTCCAATGCCGATCTGCCGATTGTGGGAGGCTCGATTCTGGTTCACGATCACTTCCAGGGCGGACGTCACCGCTTTCCGATGGAGGAGGCTCCGGTCGAAGCGAAGTTTGCCAGCCGGGCCTACGACGGAGTGAAACTCGGTATCGTCAAGTGGCCTCTGTCGGTCATCCGCATCTCCAGCCGCAGCCGCTCGGAGCTGCTGGGGCTGGCCGTACACATTCTCGATAGCTGGCGCGGCTACAGCGACTCGGCCTGCGAGATTCTGGCTTTCACGGAGCAGGCGGGTGCACCGGTGCCGCATAACACGATCACCCCGATCGCCCGGATCAACGGAGAGGGTGAGTATGAGCTGGATTTGGTACTGCGCAACAATCGCACCAGCGAGGAGCATCCCGACGGCATCTTCCATCCTCACCAAGACCTGCACCACATCAAGAAGGAGAACATCGGCTTGATCGAGGTGATGGGGCTCGCGGTGCTGCCGGGTCGTCTGAAGGAGGAGCTAGAGCTGGCTGCCGGACTGCTGACCGGCGAGACGCTCCCCGCTGCGATCGAGGGCGACCCAGAGCATCCGCTGTACAAGCATGCCACATGGCTGCAGGAGCTGATCGGCAAGCACGGCTCCGCGCTGACCCGTGAGCAGGCGGCTCTGGTGCTGCAGGACGAGGTCGGACGCAAGTTCGAGCGGGTGCTGACCGATGCAGGCGTATTCAAGCGGAGCGACTCGGGACGCGAAGGATTCGTCCGGTTTATCCACCAGCTCGGCTTCGAGTAAAGCGGGAGGCTGTTGCAGATAGCGAGGCTGCACCCCTGTAAGGGACTTCATTCCTGTTCAAGCAGATGTGAGTTTAATAAAAAGAACCCCGATTTCGCCAATGATCAGGCGGGATCGGGGTTCTTCGTGCATGGCCCATGCAAGCAGGGTGACAGGGCTAGACTAGAAAAAAGCGGCTTAGCCGTTCTGTTCGGTTACCCAGATACAGAGTGGGCTGCCAACCATCTGTCGAAAGCTCAAGGTCAATCATCTCCAGGTGGGAAGCGTCATGATCTTCCTGTGGGAACAGGCTATTTAAGGTATGAATCAACTGATCCGACAACGATTCGAGCCATGCTTCGGAATAAGAGTTCTCGGGCAGATTGACAGGTATCGACCGATCCTCCCAATAAATACGAAACAGCATAGCTAACTTCCCTTCGATTGAGCTGTTCTAAGCTGAACGGAGCGCAGGGCTCTTCCTTGAACAGTGTAGCAATCGGGTCTATACGAAAACTATACAGGGGGAGACTGGCGGCAGCTTGTCCCGCGCTGGCGGCTTATGGGGACAGCGGATTTTTCTTGAGAACCCGGAACATGACGGTCGTCCCCCGGCCGGCTGTGCTCTGGATCACGAGCCCTTGGCCATAGAGCTGCTTCAACCGGCGGTCGATATGGCGCAGGCCGATGCCGGAGTTCAGATTCGCATCAGGCTGGAGCAGCAGAACCAGCTCCTCTGCTTCGATGCCTACGCCGTCATCGGTTACAGCAATCTCGGCATACTCGTCGAACTCTGTAATCCGGATCGTGATCTGGCCGCCTTGCACCCTTGCCAGCACCCCATGCTTCACGGCATTTTCCACCAGAGGCTGTATCGACAATGGCGGGAGCATCAGGTCCATGCCCTCGTCAATTTCCCAGACGACGTTCAGTCGTTCTTCGAATCGCTCCTTCTCGATAAACAGATAGGAACGAACCAGGTCCAACTCATGACGGAGCGGTACCAGGCGATCGGCATTGCGGGAGTTGAAGCTAGCGCGCAGGTAATGGCCGAACTCGGCGAGCAGCGCACGCATGCGCAGAGTATCAATCTCGCTGAGCGCTCCAATGGAGTTGAGCGTATTGAACAGGAAGTGGGGCTGAATCTGCGCCTGCAGAAAGGCTGCTTCCATCCGCAGATGCTCGCGGGTTGATCTTTTCATCGTCGTCAGAGCCAGCACGCGGCTTTTCAGCTCCAAGGCATTCAAGGGCTTGGTCACGTAGTCGTTAGCTCCTGCTGCAAACCCGCTCTGCACGTCCTCCGTACCGCTGCCGGCGGACAGCAGCAGCAGGGGCAGTTCGGAGTGGGAGAACCGCTGACGGATGACCTTGGCCAGCTCATAGCCGGACATATGCGGCATCCTGACATCGGTCATGATCAAGTCCCAGTCCTTGGTTTCCAGAATGGATAGAGCCTCTACGGCGCTGGTTGCAGTATGCATATCATAGCTTTCCGCCGTCAAGATATCCTTCAAGATCGTCAGATTGACAGGATCGTCATCGACGACCAGAATTGCAGGGCGATCTTTTGTCCAGTGTCCGCTCGCTGCTGGGCTAGCTGGAGCATCCATTTTGGACTGCATAGGCAACTCCAGACCTGGCTTTTGTCTCTCGTTCTGCCCCTCGGCTGCTTCTAAGGAAGCTTTCTGATCCGATGGGAAGGATGCGGCAGGCGGTAGCGTGAAGGAGAAAACGGTTCCTGCCCCCGGCGAAGAGACTGCCTCCAGTGCGCTGCCATGCAGCTCCAGAAGCTGCCGGGAGATGCTTAGGCCCAGCCCGTTACCATCGCTTATAGCGGTGATGCTGGGATCTCCCTGTTCATAAGGGAGCAGTACACGCTCCAGCGTGGCCGGGTCCATCCCGATACCCGTATCCATAATACGGATGCGAGCCCTCCCTTGCTCCAGCTCGGCTTCCACGGTGATGCTGCCCTCGTTCGTGAATTTGATGGCATTATGAAGCAGATTGAATACGATCTGAATCAATCGGTTCTCGTCTGCCTGAACGGCGGGGAAGGCATCTGGAATATTCACGATGAGACGTACTTGCTTGCCCTCAGTCATAAAGCGCAGCAGATCGATGACGCCGGAGGCGACGGCCTGGAGCTTGACGCTGCCCAGCTGCAGCCGGATGCCCCGGTCCTGAAGCCTGGTCAGATCGAGCAGGTCATTCAGCAGGAAGGACATCCGCCGGCCGACGGAGATCAGCAGGTCCATATCGGATGAGCTTTTCTGACCGATGGATGCCTTCTCCCGCTCGAGCACCGTCTGGGCGATTTGAATCATCCCGTGCAGGGGGTTGCGCAGCTCATGTGAGGTGCTGGTAAGAAAATCATCCTTCCGTTTCATCGCTTGCTTGAGCTTCCAGGCGAGCTTTTCCGTTTCCGTCGCAGTCCGGATGTAGCGCTTGAACCAGAAGGCGGCAAAAGCTAGGAAGCAGAGGAGCAAGTCAAAGGGGTAGAAATTGATCTCAGGCATGCGCGTGTTCTTAATGACTTCCCAGACAGCGCTGTTGGCGACAGCGGCGGCTCCCATCATAAGAAAGACGATGTCGGCCTGCTCCTTCATCAGATCCCGCAGGAATACCCACGGGAACAGAATGGCGGCGAGCCAGATGACGATGAGGACAGGCTGTACGTAAGGCTGCAGCAATAGAAGCGGCAGACTTAAGACCAGTACTGCTATCGCCGCAAAGATCCACACTGCGGTGCGTAGATGCCGTTTCTTGCTGGATTCTGGCATCAGGCTGATGAAGAAATGAAGCAGCAGTCCGGGGACGAGGAGCATTGTCAGATCATAAAGCTTCTCTCCCCACTCGTAGCTGATAGGCAGCCAGACGAGCAGCAGCTTGTCATCGTCAAGCAGCACCATCAGAACAGCTGAGATCACCAGCAGCGTCAGGGTGACCAAGGACTTCTGTCGGATACCGAGCCCAAGCAGCAGAGCGGCATAAAGAATGTGCACGATCAGCACCACGACAACGGCCAGCTGCATGTTTCGGGAGAAGGTCTCTTCCTTATCCACGATGAATCCGCCGCCGAACTTCACAGGCTGCATGATGCCACCGGCCATGGAATTGGCGTAGTTGGCCGCCTGGATAATAACCTCGATCTCGCTTCCTTCCACCGTGAAGAAGGCCGAGAAGGGAACGTTCCTGGCTACCGTCTCCTCCGGATCTGCTGCAGGGTGTCCGGACTGCATGCGCAGCTTTCCGTTGACGTATAGAGCAGCTGATGCCGGTAGGCTCGGAATACGTATACCGAACCCTTGGCCCGGCATCGGATCGATATGAATCAGTAGCCGGTAAGAGGCGTAACCGAACATGGGTGGTCCGGAGGAAGAAGGAAGGGCTGCTCCCCAATTGCCAGGAACGTTCAGATAGCTCCTTCCGGCCATGGATTCGGGAGCCTTCGCGGTCTGCGGCGTTAGTAGGAGATTGGGGTAAAACTCCCATTCACCGTTCAGGGTAATGGCGCGTTGGCCCGTGAGATTCATTCCGGTCAGATCGATATGTCCCTTATCGGCCCTGGGATGCTCGGGAATAAGATGAGTCTCGATCCAGATGGCCCGTATGGCGTTCATGCCTATTAGAAATAGAAGGATAGTGATCAGTAGGGTTCTTTTTTTCATCATGTGTATTATTTTTCGACAACAGAAAGGCGGACTCCTTCTACAGAAAGTCTGACTAGGGCTACCGCTCCTCTACAACGATGCTGCAGATTTTCCGATAATAAAGGAAAAGAGAGGTTATCCGAGCTTTGGAGGATTCGAGGCTGTTGTGAACGAAGGTACATCTAGAGAAGAGGACTAACCGCAGGAAATGGAGGAATTGCTCATGCGGGCGATTTTAGTGGATGACGAAAGGCTGGCCTTGATGCAGCTTAGACATATGCTGGAGAAGATGATCGGCGGCGTAGAAGTAGTGGGCATGTACACCAATCCTAGCGAGGTACTGGAAAGTGCAAGGGAGCTGCAGCCGGATGTCGTATTTCTCGATATCCATATGCCGGAAATAAACGGTCTCCAGTTGGGGAGCAGCCTGCAGCAGGCGCTGCCGCGGACGGAGATTGTGTTCGTGACGGGTTACGATCAATACGCGGTGAACGCATTTGAATTATATGCGTTAGATTATGTGATGAAGCCAATCCAGCAGGACAGGCTCCATCAGACGGTGAAGAGATTGCAGCACATGCTGGAGAAGCAGGAGAATATGGAGGCTGGGCCGGTGTTCGTGGATATGCCGCCTAGAGTGTGCTGCTTCAACCGCATCAGTTTCCAACGGCCCGGCCAGTCCCCTGAGCCTGTGAAGTGGAGGACCAGCAAGGCCCAGGAGCTGTTCGCCTATATGCTTCATCACAGGGAGCAGTTTCTCGCGCGGGACACGCTGGCGGAGCTGCTATGGCCGGACTTCGATGGACCGCGGGCGGCGCAGCAGCTGTACACGACGATCTACCACATTCGTCAGACGTTGAAGAACATGGGGCTGGAGGCAGTGACGATTGCCGGCAGCGGTATGGAGATCGGCTATACGCTCTCCATGGGCAAGGCGAGACTTGACTGTGAGGAGTGGGAAGAAGGTGTGAAGGCTCTGCAGGCCTTGACCGAGCAGAACGTACAGGAGCATGAGCGTATGCTGGGGCTTTACAAGGGCGATTATCTCGGGCAGCTGGATTACCTGTGGGCGGAGAATGAACGGGAGCGGTTGCGGCGGATATGGCTGCAGCAAGCTGAGCGGCTCAGCGATTTTTATGCCGGTCAGAATAGCACGGAAGAGGCTATCCGGCTGTATCAACGGATGCAGCAGTTGTTTCCTTACGAGGAATCCGGCTATTTCTCCCTCATGAAGCTATTTGAATCGCAGGGCAATTGGAATGCTGTCAAGGAGCTGTATGCGCTGCTGTTGTCCAAGGTCGGCAATGACCTGGAATCTCCCATTAGCGAGTCGATCACGGACTGGTACAACGAACGCAGCAGGCAGAAGGCTTAGTTCGGGGAGGATAGGAAAGCTAGCATGGGCCCGGCCGATCGTGTGTCGCGGGCTCTTTTTGGCATGCGTTTTCCCTGAAGTCCCAGCCAGCTCACCCTGGTTTGAGTCTGAAGTATCAGCTCAGCAGGGGAGGTACTCTATCGAAAGTCACACCCATTTAGTAAAAAATACAAGAAATCTTAGGTAGAATTACATAAAAAGAGATGAAAGTTTCGTAAATAATGTTATAATATATGACATATAGAGAAACCAGTCGAAGGTGGGGTGGGCGCAAATGTTAGATTGGCTAGGGTTTCGCAAGGGGTTGCCTCTCTGGTGGTCGTATCGTTTGAACCGGGGGCTCAGGCAGGACGTTGAGGATATTTTCGAGGGGATTGCGGCTACGCGGCAAGAGCTGTTGGTCAGTTGGGCCGATGAGTATTGGGGTCACCTGGACCGGCTGCTGGAAAGGCTGACGGCCAGTGCGCCTCCTACGGGGGACGGGGAGTCGTTCTGCTCCGGTCCGGCTGCGGCACAATGGGAAAGTCATTGTCTATCGACGCGCCAGCAGGCGCCGGATTTCTCCGAGCTGTTCGTGCTCAGCGAGCAGGGCGAGGTCGTGTGCTCTACCTTCGGAGCCCATCGCTCGGTCGTGTATGGAGGACAAAGTGTACTGGACAGGGGACTGCAGTACGCCCGTGGGGAGAAGGGGGCACGCCGTTGTCTGTATGGGCCGTATGCCGACCCGATGACAGTGAGAATCGGACCGAGCACATCCAGCTTTCATGACGAGATGACCTTGTTGTTCATTGTTCCGATCGTGGAGGCAGGTGTGTGGCGGGGGGCGCTCTGCGGAAGGGTGCCTAACGATGTGATCGGAGATCTGATCCAGCGGGAGTCTGGTCACGTGTATCCCGACTCCGGGGACAACTACCTGTTCATGGCTTCGGCCGGCCTGCAGAAGCATGTTGCGCCTGGTACGGCGCTATCGCGCAGCCGGTTTGAGGACCGGACCTTTACTCATGGAGAGAATCTGAAGGATGGCGTGACGACAGATTGGGGCCTGGTGACGGTGAAGAACCATACGGAGCTGGAGCTGAGATTTACCGATCCGGCGACCGGAGAGCTTCATCCCGGCGTTGCCAATACGATAGAGAACGGCAGCAATCTGTTCGTCGCCTTCCCCGGCTATTCGGACTATCGGCATATTCCGGTGATCGGCAAGGGGGTCACCTTCCGGCTTCCTCATTGTCCTGATGTATGGGGGATGATGTGCGAAGGAGATCTGGAGGAGGTCTACCGGATTCGCGGCATGAACTGGCGGCTGTTCCGGCTGCAGCTGCCCGGAGTCGCAGGAGCTGCAGCGGGAGCTGCGTTACTGGTCGGTCTGCTGGCCCGTGAAGATGCTCCCTTCTGGCTGACAGGTCTTGCGGCCGGTCTGCTGCAGGTCGTATTCGGCCTGCTGATCGCCTTGCTCGTCTACCGGCGCGGCAGTGCGCCGATGACCAGGCATCTTCAGCGGATCGCGCGGTTTATCCGCATGAATGCGGAGGGGAAAGGTGACTTAACCCAGCGGCTGCAGCCGGATCAGTTCCAGGGGAACGAATCGCGCGAGCTGGCCAAGTGGATCAACAATATGATCGATTCGCTGGAAGGTATTATGCTGCAGGTGAAGCGGGCGGCGGCCGATGTGCTGTCCAGCCAGCGGTTGCTGAATGAATCGACGGATACGACGGCTGGTTCGACGGAGCGGATGAATGTCAAGATTCACGACATGATCGGAAGTCTGCGCAAGCAGTTGAAGGATATCGATCAAGCGAAGGTAGCTGTGGAAGAGATGAAGCAGACGCTTCGCGAGATCGAAAGCCATGCCACCGGTCAGATCGCGGTGGCACAGCATGAGGTGGAACGGATTGGCGGCAAGATGTCTCATATCTCGGCCAAGGTGGAGGAGACGAACCGGACGATTTCGACCTTCATGGAGACGACCCAGCAGATCCGCACCGTGCTGCAGGTGATTGAGGAGATCTCCGCGCGCACCAATCTGCTCGCGCTCAATGCTTCTATCGAGGCTGCGCGGGTTGGAGAGCACGGGAAGGGCTTCGCTGTTGTAGCTGCGGAGATCCGCAAGCTGGCAGATCTGACCCGGCAATCCACGGAGGAAATCGGGGGTACGGTACAGGACATCTATGCGAATGCAGAGAAGGCATTTGCCTCGATGGAGGAAGGGACCAAGGTCGTTGAGGAAGGCAGTCTGCTGGTGGCGGCTGCTTCCGATCTGCTCCATAACGCCTCGGGCAATGATTCGCTGAAAATGCAGGTGATTGACGAGGTGGTGCGGCTGATGGAGCGCATCGCAGAGATCAGCAAGGATAATCGGGTCATCTCCCGCGAGGTGGAGGGCAATGTCCAGGAGCTGATGGCCGATACGGGCCAGGTGAAGCTGACCAGCAAGCGGGTCGAGTCCATCACGGCGTTTCTGGAGCAGCTGGTCAACCAGTTCCATCTGAACGAATCGCGCATCCGCTAATGCTCACGCCAACAGGCGACCGGGACGGACCCGGTCGCCTGTTTCTGCTATGAACAACTATTACGGATTCTCCGGCTTCGTCTTGGGCTCGATCTGGATATGCCCGGACTCATGCGTCACGGAGTTGATCTCGATACCCTGTCTGGCAAGGCTGGAGCGGATGAGGTGTTCGTCCTCCGTCGGGAATACGTAAGCCGGCCGGTTCTCGCTCCGATGCACCAGCTGCTCGGCTACCTGAAGCAGCTTCTCCATCGAGAACGGCTTCCGCAGATACGTCTCGCCGACCTTCTCGCGGTATTCCGGAGGCGGCTCCATAGCGGATGAGACAATGACCGGCGTACGGTGCAGCTGGGGATGACGGTACAGCTCAGCGATAAAGTCCCAGCCGTTCTTGGCGCCCTCCAGCCCGATATCTACAATGCACAGCTTTGGTGGCGCCTGAACGCTGTTCTCCAGAGCGAGCAGTCCTTCCTCTGCAGAACGGAGGTGGACGGTCTTGAGCTGCATCTTCTGCAGCCCAACCTGGATCAGCTTGGCCAGATTCTCGTCATCCTCCAACAGCAGGATGCCATGGTCAGCGCTCGCGCCTTGATACGTGGACAGGGTGATGGTGAATACGCTGCCCTGGCCCATGAGCGAATCGAAGGTGATCGTTCCCTGATGGGATTCCACAATCTCGCGTACGATGGACAGGCCGAGTCCGGTTCCTCCGATCTGACGGCGGTCGGAGTTATCTACACGGTAAAACTTGGAGAACAGCTTGTCCTTGGCGTCTTCCGGGATGCCCAGTCCGTAGTCCTGCACGCGCAGGGTGACGGTGCCGCCGCTCTCCTCTAGCGAGACATCCACCCGGTCCGCTTGAGGGGAATACTTGGTGGCATTGCTGAGCAGGTTATGCGCCACCTGCATCAGCCGGTCGGCATCTGCGCGCACCCAGATCTCGCGACCAGGGGTACTTAGGTGAACCTTATGGCCTTGCTTGCCATTCCACTGGTCGACCACCTCGTGGAGCAGTCCGCCCAGCTCGAGCGGGAGCAGACGGTATTCCTGCTTACCGGCTTCCATGCGCTGCAGGTCGAGGAAATCGTTGATGAGCGTGGACAGGCGGCCTGCTTCCTTATACACGGTCTGCAAATATTTCTGCTGCTTGTCCGGCGTCAGCTGCCGGTGCAGCAGGATCTCGATAAAGCCAAGCACGCTGGCCAGCGGTGTCCGAAGCTCATGGGAGACGATGCTGATGAATTCGTTCTTCAGCTCGTCGATTTTCTCCTCTTCCGTACGGTCCCGGATAACGAACAGGTAGCCTTGAGCATTCTGCAGGGATGCCTCACCGACCCGGGTTGCATACAGCTCGACGAATCTGCGCTGTTCGCCGTCGGTTTCGATCGGGAAGCGCTCGGTAAACTTATGGAGTCTTCCGTTCAGAAGCTCCTCGAAGGCCGACATGACCTGAGGGGCCGATGTGGAGTCTGCGAGCATCTCTCGTCCGAGAGCCAGGACGGACTCGCCTACGGGCGAATCCAGACCTGTTAGTTCAAGCATCCGCGGGTTCACGAACTGGATGCGGCCTTCGCTGTCGCACATCACCATGCCCTCGTGCGTCGATTGCAGGATGTTGCCAATCACATCTCGCTGCTCCTGGATCAACAGCTTCTCCTGCAGCAGCTGCAAGTTAAGCTGCTCCAGCCTGGCAGCCTGACGGCTTCGGGCCTCGTTGGCCTGCTGGACCATGAAGGCGAGTCCGAATTGGCGGATAAGCCCCTGGGCGATCCGCATTCTGTGCTCGAATGAGCTCACATCGTAGCCCGTCAGCATCAGGAATCCGATGCTTTCCTGCTGGTCGTTGAACAGAGGGAAGTAATAATCGACAGCCTTCTCGATGCCTTGATGGAAGCCGCGCTCCGCCGCCGACAGCTGTCGGACGGACTCGAGCATCCGCTTCTCCTGGAGTACGCGTCTTGCGGTTCCGTAGAGCTCGCTCTCGCGGACAGCTGGCAGCTTGGACGGGTATCCGATCGAGAACACCGGTTCGAACAGCGGGTTTTCCGCATCCGTCTGCTTCGCAGATTCGTTGTCCGCTGCTTCGCCATCCGAGCTCCAGGCTGTCCGGCTTAGTACGAGCATGGCGGAATCCAGCTTGAGCGTTTCCAGCAGAGCCGGGATCGAATCGCGGAGGAAAGCCTCCAGATGTGCGGAGCCGCTCAGCTTCTCCTGGTAGCCGCTGATCGCCTCCAGCTCGTGTTCGCGCTCGGATAGCTTCTCCAGCGTAGCTTCCTGTTCTTCCTGCTGGGCGATGATCTCTTCGTTCTGAATTTCCAGGCTTTCGGCCATGTAACGGTACGTTTCTTCGCTCTTGCGCAGTGCGCTCTCCGCCCGACTGGCCCGCAGGAACACGAAAATGGAGAACAGGCCGACGCCTAGTGCCAGCACGCCGCCGATGCCGATGACCAGGCGGGCAAAGCGTTCCGCCATCCGGGCCGACTGACGCGCATCCGTAGCGATCGTCTCAATCTCATCCTTCAGCTCGATCTGTATTTGGCGGAAACTGTCCATGTAGGTTTTGCCGTTCTGGATACGGCGCAGGGCTTCCTCGCGCTGTCCGCTATCGATCAAGTTGATCTGGCTTTCGTAATAGCTCTGCAGGTTCTGAATAAACGGAAGTGCCTTCTCCGTCATGATCGGTTGGAGCTGCGGATAGGCTTCTTCGAATTCGGTCATCCGCTTGAGATCGAGCTGCAGCCTTGTTTTGCCCAGGCTATAAGGCTCCAGGAAAGCATGGTCGCCGGACAGCTCGTAACCGCGCAGACCGGTCTCCATATTGATCAAGTCGATCAGCAGATTGTCTGCCAGATCGTTGACCGGAATGACGGAGTCCACCAGACTGTTCAGCTTCTCCTCTGTATTGGAGGAAGCGATGAAGCTGGTCAGGCTGATCAGAGCGAGCAGTGCGACCAGAACGATCGGGTAAATAATAGACGTACGGGAACGGGGTATCTTCACTACGTGACCACCTTACATCAAAATAAATAAGCATTCCTTACACAGTTCGACAAATCCTGCCAGATTCCTCTATCCGGGAGGCGGCGGAAGTTGCGATTGCGCTCCGTGCGAAGGTGCCTTACAATAAACGTATCTCATGTCATATATTCTTCCATTACAAGATGTATAGCTTACATAGCGCAGTAAGGAGGGGCAAGTGATGTCCCATTCGGAGCCTTCTGTATGGATTCCTCCGGCGACAGAGACGTTCCCGTATTTTCAGCCAATACTGTCCCTGCAAACACAGCGGATTATCGGCTACGAAGCGCTGGGACGCCATGTAGCAGGCGGGTCCGTACGTAGCCTAGGGCCTTTTTTTCAACAAACCGGATTGTCTGACGGTCAATTGCTGAGGGTGGACCGGACGATCCGCGAGCGGGCGATTGCCGCTATGGCCCAATCGGGCGGAGAGGAACGGCTGTTTCTGAACTTGAAGCCGTCCTGGATTTATCGCAAGGCCAGCCGCGTGAGCGAGCTGCCTACGCTGGAGATGGCGCAACGCCAGGGTCTGCCGGCCTCGCGTATCGTGGTCGAGATCACGGAAGAGCCATTCGCCGGCGATCTGGAGGAGCTGTCCAAGATGATCGGATTGTACCGGGAAGCGGGATGCACGATCGCTATCGACGATATCGGCAGCGGGCATAGCAATTATGACCGGATCGCATCGCTCCAGCCGCATATTCTGAAGATCGATTTGAAGCTGATGAAGAAGGGAGTCGTGCATGAGGGGTATCATGCGCTGCTGAATTCCTATTCGATTCTGGCCTCACAGATGGGGGCCTCTCTGCTTGTGGAAGGAGTGGAGACGAAGGAAGATCTGTATTATGCGCTGAAGGTCGGGGCGCGGTATGTGCAGGGCTTCCTGTTCTCTCCAGCGAAGGCTGGGCTGCAGAGTCCAGATGCGTACGAGCGGCTGCTGCGCGAGAGCATAGCGCTCTTCACTCGCAGCGAGCTGGAGCGTCATCGTGGGCTGTATGCAGCTACGGATGGCCTGCGGGCGCTTCTGCGGGAGAAGCCGGGATTCGATACTGCCGGGGATGCCGATGAGCTGCTGCAGACGCTTGCTGGTCATGTCGGGAATAACGTGGTGCGCATGTATATTTGCCGGGAGGAGGGATTCCAGATCTCCTCGAACTACACCCGCGCTGCGGACGGAACTTGGAGCCGGGATACGACGTACGAGGGTTCGAACTGGATATGGCGTCCGTACTTCATCCCGACCGTCCTGCGGATGAAGCACGGACGGCAGGGATGCCTCTCCGAGCCTTATACGGATCTGGAAACGTCGCGTCAGGTGCACACGTACTCGGAGCCTCTCGGGGATACGCACTATGTGTTTTTCGATCTGGAGATCGAGTGACGAGCTGGCTAGCCTAGTCGACCCACTCGCTGCGCAGGGCGAACAGGTCCTTGAGATCGTCGGTGGACAGCTCTGTGATCCACTGCTCTCCGGTTCCGACGATCTGCTGGCTTAGGCCGAGCTTGCGGTCGATCATCTCGTCGATGCGCTCCTCCAGCGTGCCGAGGGTGACGAACTTGTGCACCTGTACCTGACGCGTCTGCCCGATGCGGAACGCCCGGTCGGTCGCCTGATTCTCCACGGCAGGGTTCCACCAGCGGTCGAAATGAAATACATGATTGGCAGCCGTCAGATTAAGTCCGGTGCCGCCTGCCTTGAGTGACAGCAGGAAGATGCCGGATTCGTCCTCCGTCGGGGCGTCGCCGCTCTGGAACGCATCAATCATCCGGTCGCGCTCCGCCTTGGCGGTTCCGCCGTGGAGGAACGGCACATGGCCTCCGAACTCCTCCGTCAGCGCCCGCTGCAGCAGGTGACCTGTCTCGACAAATTGGGTGAAAATCAGGCATTTGTCGCCTTCCTGCCTCAGCTCCTGTACCATCTCCAGCAAACGCTCCACCTTATTGGACCGCTGCCTCCAGTCGAGGCGGGAGATGGCCGTGCCGCTGCCTCCTGCGAGTCCGGGGTGGTTGCAGATTTGCTTCAGCTTGGTCAGCGCGGCTAGAATGAGGCCGCGGCGCTCCATGGTCGACAGCTTGTCGAGCCGCTCGAACATATCCCGGATATAAGTCTCGTACAAGGTCGCCTGCTCCGCGGTCAGGGAGATGTACGACTTGTACTCGTATTTATCCGGCAAATCGAGCTGGATCGACGGGTCCTTCTTCACGCGCCGCAGCAGGAACGGGCGAATCAGCCGCTGGACCTTGGCGATCAGCTCGGCGTCCTGTGTCCGCTCGATGGCGTTCACATACCGCTGGGTGAAGTCGCGAAGCGTCCCCAGATAGCCCGGGTTCAAGAAATCGAAGATCGACCACAGCTCGGTCAGCCGGTTCTCGATCGGCGTACCCGTCAGGGCGATGCGATGGCGCGCCTGCAGGGTGCGGATGGACGAGGCTTGCTTGGTGTAGGCGTTCTTGATATTCTGAGCCTCATCGAGACAGATCGCTTCCCATTCGATAGCGCCTAGCTCAGTCTCATCGAGATGCGAGAGCGTGTAGGTGGTCAGCACGATGTCGCAGGAGCTAGCTATCGCTTCGAATGCGCTGCCCTTGGTTCGGCTCGGCCCATAATGCAGATGCACGCGCAGATCGGGGGCGAATCGCTGCAGCTCCTTCTGCCAGTTGCCCAGCACGGAGGTCGGACAGACCAGCAGGGAAGGGGCAGCCGGAACTTGGTCCTGGTCCTGCGGGGTCTCCGCACTTGTCCTGCCGTCGTTTACCTCTGCAAATGCTTCGGCTTCGACTTCGGCTGCCGCTTGCCGCTGCTCTCGCAGATGGAGCAGGTACGTAATCATCTGGATCGTTTTGCCGAGACCCATGTCATCGGCCAGACAGCCGCCGAGGCCGCACTGACGCAGGAACAGCAGCCAGGAGATGCCCTCCAGCTGATAAGGACGAAGCGTGCCCCGGAAAGAGGCAGGCGGCTCCAACAGAGGCGGTCTCTTGGTATGATTCAGCAGCTCAACCAGCTCCTGCAGCTGTTCATTCAGTTCGACCTCCATGTCCAGAGAGCGGTGGAAATCTTTGTCCTCCTCACCCTCAGAGGAGCCGAGCAAGTGCAGCTCCAGCACGTCGCGGAGCGTAAGTCCCTGTTTCTTCTGAACCTTGTTCATGACCTGCTGCAGCTGCTCCAGATGAGCCGGATCGAGCTGCACCCACTGGCCGCGGATCTGAATCAGCTTGCGGTTCTGAGCCAGCAGCTCGCGGAATTCCTCCTCAGTCAGCTCCAGGTCGCCCAGCGCGATCTTCCAGTCGAACCGCATCAGCTGGTTCAGACCGAGAATCGACTGCGGTCCGGTACCGACCGAGGACTTGATCTTGGCCTTCAGCCGCGGCCGCCACTTGCGAATTCTCTCCCACCATGCAGGGAGGAAGACGGAATACCCGGCCTCCATCAGTCTCAGACTGCCTGTGGTCAGCAATTGCCATGCCTCGTCGGCCGGCAGCTCGCTGCGCAGGGCACCGCTTGGCTCAGCCGCAAGCCATGGCGCCATCCGCGTCCACTTGGCCGTGTCACGTGCGGCCCGGTCGAGATGCGGCCGCCATTCGGCAGGCACGCTGTCTGTACCTGGCCAACGACGAGTAGAGTTAGCCTCCTGCTGTCCATTTCTGTCCGGACGGACAGATGCGTCCTGGATGCCGGAGAGGTCCGTATCACCTGCGGTATCTATAGAAACATCTTCGTCCGAGCTGCCGACTGCGGTGAGGTCCGCGCGATCCTGTCCTTCTTCGGCCCAGGCTTGAACGAGATGAGCCGGCAGCTCTACGATGCTCTCCTTGGCACTGCGATCCTGGAGGATGACCCGCAGAGGCCAATCGCCTCCGGGGGCGGACGGCTCCTCCAGCTTCAGACAGGTGCGGAACGGCGTGCCGTCCGACTGCCAGCCGATCGAGATCAGCCAGTCCTCCTCATCCATCCACACATCGGGCGACGTCTGGCCGCGGCGGAAGAGAGGGAAGGAGCGCTCCAGTCGGGCGAGATGCTCGCGCATCACGCCATCGGCCTCAATCCACAGCGGCACAAGCCGCTCCATCCATTGCTGGGCGAGCGGAGCCGAGGCCCATGCGGCGGCGCGCTCCGGGAGCTCGAGCTTCCAGCCGAGCTCCCCATTCTTCCACTTGGCAAAGTCGGGCATGAAGCGCCCCGCGCTGAGGGCGTCCCGGATCGGAGCCGCCAGCTTCGTCAGCTCAGCCAGTTCCCGCGTGAACTCCAGCTTCTGATGATAGACGGTAGCCGGAGCTGCCAGATAGTCCAGTGCATCCAGTGCAGGCAGGAACAAGCCCTCTACTCCCGAAGCCTCAGTCACCTCGATGAACGAACCGTAGAAAGAGGGCGCATGCCAGGCGAACATCCAGTCCCGCAGATCTTGCGCATCACAAATCCCGTTATTGTAGCGCGTTCCCCAGAGAAAGAAACCATCCTGCTGCGCCCATCGTATATGAACGCCTATCGCTGTCGTATCGGTTATGGTATCCATTTTACCCTCCGAAGCTCCTCCTGCAGCGCCCTCAGCCTAGCATGCTTGCCAGCCAGCCGGTAGACGTAGTCCTCCCAGACGACTTGCCGCTGCAGCCTGGTATAGATGCCGTTCAATTTTTTCAATAACCTCATCGCATTCTGGTAGGCAGTCCGGTTCTTCTCGGCGATGCAGCGCTCTACCGCCTGATGGTACAGCGGAAGCACCAGCGACGGGTCATGGTTCTCGACCTTGGTCAGGTCGGGGGCAAACAGATTCAGCGGAGAGACACGGTTGGCGAGCTGCAGGTCGATCCACGCCTGATAGCGGCCGGCCCTCATCAGATAAGCCGTGTAGAAATGATAGGTGCGCGGCAGCAAGGCTACCATCACATCCACCCACTCCGTGTCATCGGGCTGGCGCTGTACCGCCTCGATCCAATACTGACAGAACTGCCGCAGGTCCTCCTGCTGGGCCTTCTGCATTAAGGGCAGCAGCCAGCGCAGCCAAGCGAGCATACGCTCCCACTGCTCCTGACGGTAGCTGTCGTGCAGGTACAGGAAGAAATCCCGCGGCTCCTTGCGGGTCAAGCCTTCGAGCTGCCTGCGGGCGGCTTCGTCGCCCTCCTCCATCAAGGCAAAGTGTGCTTCAGCCAGCTGCAGCACGTCCTTGCGCCTGACGCTGATGTCGGGAGCGTTCAGCAGCTTCCGAATGCGTGTGCGCTCGTCGGAGACCCACTTGGTCTCCGGAGCCATCTTCCACCAGATACTCCGGTAAACCGCGGACCAGGATAGGGGAGATTCCTTGGCGGCGAGCGCCGACTCGCCAATCAGGGCGAGTGTCTCCTTCCAGGCTGCCGGGTTGCTCCTGGCGATCCCCGGGATGTCGATCTGAGGCAAGCGCTCCTGCAGCTCTTCGTGGCATTGTCTTGCGACCGTCTTGCAGCCGGTCTCAATATAATAGGACAGATAGGACGACTTTGTTTCCGTATAAAATTGCTCGATCTTTCGCATAACGAACAGCAGCATATGGAGTCCGTACAAATCCCGCTGCGGCTTCTCCCAGGCCTCGGCATACGGAGTCAGCGAATCCTTGGCACTGCTATAGAACAGCTCGATGGATTGCTGCTGGTTCATCGAGAAGCCATAGAACTGCTGGTCGAAAAACCGCTGCCACAGGCTGGGAGACTGATCGGGCGTCGGGGGCTCCAGCCGTTCTTGCTGTTTCTTCTCCGCGATGCGGTTCGTCTGCCGTGTCTGCTGCTGCCGCTGGCGGACGAGAATCGCCTGCTTGAGCTGCTGGAGCAGCAGCTCGGGGCGGCCATAAGGCACATACAGCGCAAAGAACACGGCGGCCTTGTGCCGGCAGTGCTCGCCTTCCGGACAGCTGCACTGGCTGCGAACGGCGGATTCCAGGTCGAGGATCACCTCATAGGGCTTGGTGACGCGCACCAGCGCATGAATCTCCAGACCATGCTTCAGCTCGATGTCCTCGACGCGGCGCTTGTGGAAATCCTCCCAGCCGCCCTCGATCTGCTCCGTGTCGAAATAGTCCCGCAGATACCGTGCCAGCATCGATATTCGATTTTTTGGGATCTGCAGCTTGAGCATGTGTTGCCCTCCGCTCGTTTTGTCTATCCTTATAGTGTACCAGATTTTGCATGTGAATGCGCGGGTCTTCACTCATCTGCGCACCTCTTGATTGAATTTGCCAGATCGGGCTGCGGTCCGGTTGCAGGGGCGGCGGCTTTGCGGGTACAATGAGTTCAAATAAATCTGGCTTCGGTGAAGAAGGGATGAGCAGGCATGGGGATTAAATTCGGTCGGGAATACAAGGATATTATCGGAGATTTTACGGAAGCGCTTCAAGCGGTGGACGGTTGTTACGAGTTTCTGGAGATGGAGGAGGGCGACTGGACGGAGCTGGCTCCCGAGGACCGGACGGCCTGCATGCAGACTCTAGCGGATGACCTGTTCTACGGACTGGGGACGGAATCCACCATGCATGTCGGGGATTGCCAGGTTACGCACGATCCGAAGCGGCACCTGATCCGTGTGGATCGCGGGGATTCCTTTACCCGTGTGATTCATCTGGTCTGAGCGGGCAGAGTGGCGACGGATAGAAGGAGGCACATCCTGTCGTTGGCTTAGTTAGCGCGTGCCTTTGATCAGCTGTGCAGCTTGAGGAATCTAATGGGACGGGCGGTGAGCGCAATGAGGAGCAAGCTGGATGATGCAGCTGTGAGTGATAGGCTGGCTGAGAGGCCGGACTGGGAGCTTACGGCCGAGGATAGGCCGTGGATTCGGAGGCGCTACCGGTTCCGGTCGTTCCCGGATGCGATTGCTTTTGTTCAAGAAGTCGGCCGAATCGCGGAGGAGTCGGAGCATCATCCGTTCATCGCGATCGATTACCGGGTCGTCACCCTCAGGCTGACGACTTGGAGCGCAGGCGGGCTGACGAAGCTGGATTTCGTGACGGCGGCCAAGTTCGATGGGGCTTATGACGCGATGCAACAACCGGAGCGTAGATGACCACTCTCAGGACTGCATGGGCCAGGTGGGGATTGAAGCCGGGCAAGAAGCTGTGAGTGAACAGCTACAGCGAGCTAAGAAGGGGCACAGACCGCAACTGCGATCTGTGCCCCTTCTTAGCCTGTATCCCTTTGCATGAGAAGCGGGCAAGTGGTGGTGAAGCCCTTCGCTAATACTCCTATACAAGTACGGTCTGTCAGGTCCATGCTTACGCTGCTGTTCTAAACAATTTCCTGCTCGTCGTGAGCACCCGCTGCACCCAGCAGGAGCTGAATCCGCCTGCGAAGGGTATGTGGCAATTCCCGGGATAACGCCTCGCGAAGCCGCTCGGGTTCCGGCCCTCCGGCATGCTCCCAGTATCCCTCGATGGCTTCCGCCTTGGCCGATCGGCCGGGGATGAGGCTGTACAGGATGTACCAATCCTCCAGCGAGGCCAGCGGGATGTCGAGGGTTTCCTCCGTACCTTCGACTGGCAGAGGGAGGGTCTGATCCTGCTCGTGACGGCGCCAGTCCAGCCGGTAGACGCCTTCCTCATGGCGGATGCCGAATAACCCCATCAGATCGACTTCGGTGCCTGCAATCGTATAATGCAGGAAATGCACGGTACAGTAAGGCTCCTTCGGGGCCATGACGGTGTATTCGCCCAGCTTCTGCAATACCTCGTGAGCCCGCAGGACATCCTGTGCCGACACGAACAGGTCCAGATCGTTGGTGCGTTCAGTCAAGCCGTATACGCTCAGCAGAGCCGACCCGCCCAGCGCCCACTCGATCTGCTCCTTGTGGAGGGAAGTGGTGATTAGACGTAACGCTTCTTGGTGCTTGGTTAACATAAGACGGGCTCCTTTCTTCAATTCTGCCATACCATGCAATGGAATTCGGCGGCTCCTGTCGGAGTCATCCGCTCATAGGTATCCGTAATCTCGAATCCCGCCCGGAGGTAGGCGCGTATGGCGCGTTCGTTCCAGGTCAGCACCTCGAGATCGATCTCATGCTCCGGCTGCAATCTGCGAGCTTCCTCCGCAATCGCCCGCACGAAGTTCGCACCGCTCCCGCGTCCGCATGCATCCGGACGCATGCCCAATCCGAGGCGGGTAACCCCGGCCATAGGGAAGAGCTGGGCGAATCCGCATAGCGTGCCCGAGGCATCCAGCACCGCCCGGTACTGCTCGTCCCGGAGCTGCGGGTCGGCGAACTCCTCCTGCAGGGAAGCCATCAGCTCCCAGGGCCGCCACTGGTAGAGCTGATAGGGTGGTTCATACTGCCATTCGCAGATTTCGCGGCAATGCGACAACTGCAGAGGGGCCAGGCGGAAGGATAACTTCGCGCTTTCGATATCCATTGTTTCCGTAAGAGGATCGTCAGGACTGTCGAATGAGTGGGATGAATCTGCTGCTATAGTCACGGCGTAACCTCCTCTTCATACTGCCCGGCCTGTTGGTCTGGCGAAAGTCCTAAGCGGAAAGGACTGCTTTCGTCCGGTCGTCTTCCGTTGTATACTGATTACTATACAGCAAATCATCCCGCTAAAGGAAGTGACTGGATTTGTCGCATGTAGTTAGCCAGGAGTGGTTGTTTGAGCATGGTACGGACGATCATGTCGTCATCGTCGATTGCCGCTTTGCACTAGGGAACCCGACATCGGGACGCACAGGGTATGACACGGATCATATTCCCGGAGCTTTTTATATCGATTTGGAAGAAGATCTTTCGGCACCGAAAGCAGCGCATGGCGGACGTCATCCGCTGCCTAATCTGGACGAACTGGCCGCCAAGCTGGGTCGTATCGGCGTAGACTCTGACGCGTTCGTCGTCGCTTACGACGACCAGGGAGGTGCGATGGCCTCCCGTCTGTGGTGGCTGCTCACGTATCTGGGCCATGAGCGTGTAGCGATTCTGGATGGCGGTTACACGAAGTGGAAGGAAACCGGTTATCCGGTGACCGATGAGCCGCCTGTGGAGCGTGCCGCTGAATTCCGTCCGCACGTGCGTCCGGAGATTCTGCTGTCCGTGGATGAGGTCAAGCAGCGACTGGGCCGCCCGGGCACTGTGCTGATCGACTCGCGGGAGCCGCGCCGCTACGAGGGTCTCGAAGAAGCGATCGACCCTGTGGCCGGACATATCCCGGGAGCGAAGAACCGCTTCTGGAAGGATGGCCTCACGGCGGAAGGGCTGTGGAGGCCGGCTTCGGAGCAGGCTGAGCGCTTCACCGATCTGAAGGACGCCGAGGAGATTGTCGTGTACTGCGGGTCTGGTGTGACGGCATGCCCGAACGTGCTGGCTTTGCAGCAGGCGGGATTTACTAATGTGAAGTTGTACGCAGGGAGCTGGAGCGACTGGATTTCGTATGAAGAGAATCCGATTGCGACGGGGAACGAGGAGAGGGCTTAAACGTAGTCGAGCATGCAGCTTGAAGTACATCGCTCATAGGGCGATGTACTTCTTTGCGTTGCGGCTCTGGTGGCGGGAGGCATGACTGAGCAGCTCCCATATTACCTTCATTTGGCTAAGGATAACGGACTGCAACCGGAAGAGCTAGTGGAAGCCATCACGCACTTGGCCTTTTACACCGCTTGGCCGCGCGCAGCTTCTGCGCTCTCGGTTGTTAAGAGTGTCTTTGAATAACGAGTGAATCAGATGGTTCCCACGGACATTACAAGGCCGGTCGAACGGACAATTTGGCGTACAGACAACTACGTGCTGTACGTCTTTTGGCGTCTTCATAGATTCATGAGAACGGGTTTGGAGTTGTGAGCTAAGCTTTGGATTAGGCAATAAAGCTGGCATCCCATACCGACGCCAGCGGCTAATGATTCATGTGCTTGTCCAATTTTGCTTGGCTAAGTCTATAAATAATTCCATGGCTGGACTTATCCATACTGGTTCAAAGTGCCCTGTCTCTGTTCTTTAACTAAAGATGAAGAGAGGAGCAACATGTTCGATCAGAAATCGGGGAGCTGAAGATGGAGGAATAGAGGGGAATCCGCTGACGGCGGGTGAAGAGTAAGGCTGTAGGATGCCATACAGGACATGAATAACATACACCGCATTAAGCTATAGTAGCTTGAGCGGTGTATGTTTATGTTCGCAATTCAACAAAATTTTCTTATTTGATTACTTGGTCTTGTCAACAAGTGCCTCTGCGGAAGCACGGATATGCTCCGCATACTTGCGGGCCTCCAAATTCAGTTGCTCATCCGTGGCCTCTATAGCATCGTACGCAACGAAGGGAGGCAGGTAGAGGGCGCTGATATATTGAACGCTCACCTGCAATGGCCTCAAGAACTCGTTGACCATGAATCCGTATTTACCGCTCGGACGATAATCCTGCTCGCTGCCGCCCGCCGTTGTCGCCACGATGAATTCCTTGCCCTTCAGATGATCTCCACCGGTCCCAAATGCCCATCCGTACGCCAACACATCGTCGAACCATTTTTTGAGCAGCGGCGGGGTACTATACCAAAACAAAGGAAATTGAAGCACGATCCGGTCATACTTGGTCAACAGTTGTTGCTCCCTCTCTATGTCGATGGTCCAATTAGGGTACTCCTCGTAAAGGTTGTGAACATCAATGTTATCATGTAAGCTCAGTTCCTGAATAAGAGCGCGGTTGGCTCGAGACTGATCCAAGGACGGATGCGCAGTAATGACCAAAATTTTCATGAAAATCTTCCTCTCTCTAACAGAATGGCGTCAGGGCTTCTCCGCTTGACAGCTTCATTATTCTCGAGGAATCAGTTTATGTAAAGTACGCTTTTCTTTCATACTATGTCAGGTTTTTCGTACCATAGATCGTTACTGGATTCCCGTCAAGTATGATAATACGTACTAAGTACGTTTTTAAAGTGTATTGGTTAATTAACTTACATTTGTTACAATAACAGTAATCGAAAATATGAGCAATCGAGGGGTAGTGTATGTCTGAAGATATAAACAAGTCCCTTTTAACAAACGGGGTCATTGAGACTCTTCAAGTTATTGGGGGGAAATGGAAGCCGGTTATTTTATATATCCTGCTGACTGAAGGGACCAAGCGATTCGGAGAGCTGAGGCGGATGATGCCGACCATCACTCAAGGCATGCTGACCAACCAACTTCGTGAGTTGGAACGGGACGGAATGATCGTTCGCAGGGTATATCAGGAGATTCCACCTAAAGTTGAATACTTCATTTCCGATTATGGACAAACGCTTAGTACGGTTCTCGGCGATATGTGTGGATGGGGATTTCAGCACCTAGAGTACAAGAAGAACAAGGAGAGACAAGATCAGATATCCAATGAGTAGGAGGTACTCATGCTGGAAAAGATTAATTTCGTACAAGCTATAAATGATGTGGTACTGCTCCATGCAAAGTCTATACTACAAACAACGACGGTTGTTTGTATGGAGCTACAAACTACCGTCGTCATATCCGGGTATTATCATTAATGGTTTGCCGTGTAGACTTTGCTGTCTTTAAAATTTAAAAATTTTAAGGAGCAGAGCTAATGAAATATATAAACGCTGAGACCATTTTCCCACAACAGCTATTGAAAGAGATTCAAACCTATATACCTGGCGGGATCCTATATATTCCAAAACCTGAAGAATCCCATGAAAAATGGGGTCAAAGTTCAGGGAGTCGAGAGTATTTGAATACCCGTAATGAAGAGATCCGTCAAAGATTTTCAAAGGGCTCCTCAATGGATGAGCTTTCAGATGCATTCTGTCTCTCTTATCATAGTATTAAAAAAATCGTATATTCAAAAAATAAGGATTCTATCTAAAGATCAGTGTTTGAAAATGAAAAGTCACATCGTATTTCTAGGATGTGGCTTTTTTGTGTAAAAAATGAATTCAAGTCGATTATTATACAATCTCAAGCTGCTGACCTTGTTAAACTTATACTATCAACGATGCAGGAGGTTAAAAGAATGAATAATTCTAACTTGAAGGAAATTTGGAATAATTGGTCCGAAACGTGGTATCAAAAATATAGAACTGATCAAGCAATTTCGAAAATCATAAACAACCCTGAGTCCGCGTTTCATCATACTACTTATGCAATGATTAAACATGTATGTCCAGATTTGCATGGTAAACGAATTTGTGTACCTTCAAGCGGCGATAACCATGCAGTGTTTGCATTTCATTTGTTGGGAGCGTCGGTCACCTCCATCGATATTTCGGAGCGGCAATTGGAAAATAGTGCTGCAATAGCCCAAAAACACGGCTGGGATATTGAATTCATATGCGATGATACCATGGAGTTAAGTAAAATTAGCAGCAATGAATATGATTTTGTCTACACCTCAAACGGTGTTCATGTATGGATTCATGATTTATGCTCCATGTACCAAAATATTCACAGAATTCTTAAGGCTAATGGGACTTATATCATGTTTGAGGTTCATCCTTTTACCCGTCCATTCGGAGATGATACGGAGAAATTAACAGTAGTCAGGCCGTATGATTCAATAGGTCCTTTTATCATTGAACATGTACCTAGGCATACATGGCGTATACAGGATTTGATGAATGCTGTTATTTCATCGGGTCTATGCATCCATCATGTTGAAGAAATGTATGCAGAGGATGGTTCGTTTTGGATTGATGAATCAGCAGATGAAGAAAATACTCTCTCAAATGAAGAGTTTGATCGGTTATGTAACTGGCAATTGAACCCTAGGGCGGCTCTTCCCCAATGGTTATCAATTACAGCAGTGAAAAGAACGTAACTGTTTTCAATAAATGAGGAAGATTAGAACTCGAGCGATTGTTTCCTCTTGCGAGAATCCAATTGTGACGGGGAAGAGTAAGAACTGAGGGAGCGAGTCCAGAGGTGTTTGAGGGCTGTAACAGGTTGCTTGCGGGCAGGCTGTTGCGGTCCTCTTTGGGTTGTCCGTGCGTTTGCCTGCATTCATTTGAATTTTAGTTGAAATTATGAAGGATATGGAATTTATTTCGTTGAATTTGTAGAAGAGTATTTTCAGGAGGGTAGTCTAAGCAAGCTATTATCTTTACCCTGGTCATGACTTAGTGAGATTGTTGGAAGGGAATATACCGGTTATTGAAATGTAGTAGGAAGGGAGAACGCTTATGACAACTCTTGCAGTACCCAAATTATTTTTTGATGGTTCGGTTATCGATGTGCTATGGGATAATCACGAAGAGGCCATTCGTTGGTATCGGCAGTACATGTCGTGGGAGGTAGGCCAGCAGGAGAGTTGGAAGCCTGATCCGAGATGCACGCAAGGCAGAATGACCCGATTGAATTGGGGCACATGGCTGATCTCAAGCCTCTCATCCGTGAGATTGCCCCATCATTATGCGGAGCGCGGGACCGTGGAGTCTAACATCCGATTGTGCTGGAGGACCCGGAATCTTAAGAGGCTGCACAGTCACTATTCATCTAGTGGAGTCCGTGTCTCGAATATATATAAAGGGCCTGGCAACACGACATACTTCGACTTCTGGGCAACCTGCGAAGGAATTAGATTCACGGCCCAAGAAGATCAACGCATTCAGCAGGATGAAGGATTCGTTCCCTCTTGGATTAGACTGGGCGTGAGTGACCTAACCCAATCTATCGAGTGGTACTGTACCTATTTGGGTATGCAGGTAGAGAACGAATGGAGCAAGGATGGTTACGCCGTGATGAGCCTTTATTTAAATCATCAGCCGGATCATAAATCCCTATGGGTGTTGGAGCCATTAACTGAGGGTGCTTATATTGGAAAAGTAGACGGTGCGGTGCAGCCGGTTTGCTGGGTGGCGGGTCGCGAGGACTTTTTCAATTACCAAACGTTCTTATCCGGCAGCGGAATCGAAACCTCCGAAATTGGCGGATTTTTAACCAAGGGATTGGTTAGCTTCCATATCTATGATCCCGACGGTAATCGCTTGAACTTCAGCAGCATGTAACAACGCGGCAGCGATCGTACTTCGGATAGAGGGAATACGGTGAAGAGGGTAGGAGAGTAAGAATCGAGGGTGCGCGACGGACGCGGGATGGAGGGCTGTGACAGGTTGCCTGCAGGCATAATGTCGCGGTCCTCTTTGGCTTTTTCCGTCCAGCAGCCTGCAAACCCGTACCATCAATGATACTTGCAGGAGGGTCAGTCAAAACCAGAGTCATATATATGAGGGAATCATCCGATATAAAAAAAGGGGCGACGCAGCATATCCATATTCGTGTCTACTTGACAGGGTTATGACCAAGGAACACCAGGTTTCTTATGCAGAGAAATGAAGCGGCTGATTAACCACAAGATGCATAGAGCTTGAACGCGATATTAAGGACTATATCCACTTATACAATTACGAACGATTACAAACGAAATTAAACGGCCTCAGTCCGATGGAATTCAGGTCCAAGGCCGCATAGCCAATTTTTATTATTTGTACTGTCTACTTGACGGGGGGCAGTTCAGTTCACGCCATTGTTTACTTGATTTATTTAACAAGGGGGGCTTGAATCAATGTTGCGAACTTAAATTGATGCACATGACCATCATTAAGTGTGGTCTGTCCAGTAACGAAATGGACATGCTTGCCATTTCCGACTGGAATCGCAGGCCCTGTTCTAATTTTTTTCAGTTTATGAAAGTGATTCAAGAAGTCTGTTCGTGTGAGGTCAATTTCATGGACGTGACTGTTGCCTGAACGTATTGCTTGCCCCGTCACTCCTGCAAAACGATGGTTATGCCGATCCGCACCTTGCTCAGCCAATCTCGTGCTTCCTTCAAACTCATGTACGTGCCGCTGTTTCTTTGTCTGGGGTGTCTTCTTTATTGTTCTACTTTTATTCGGCATTCTGCGGTAACCTCCTAAAATAAAATTATCAATAGTACATTTTATTAAAGCAGTTACTTTAAAGTGCTAGGCAAACAAATAGCTTTAATTGGAAAGTTTTAAAAGAAAAGTTCTATGACTGAATATGGTCATGTGGTTGGCTGTAGTAGCTGCTGTGCTGACCCTGCAGCGGGCGGATTCTATAATGTGATGCTGTTCACAAGAAGATTAGCTATGAGGAGAATCCGGTGACGACGGGGGACGGGGAGAAGGCTTAAGTGGGATAGCGGTATAAGACTTAGTACATCGCTCCTTCCGCGATGTATTCTTTGTACTGTATTCCCTCAGAAACAATTTTCATGAGCTCCGGGTCGAGCATACGCTCGTATGGATCCATTATCGCACGGCCCTCGGTAGGAATACACATAAGAAATGCTTTATGAACAAAGGAACAGCTCGAAATTAAAAAGGGTGACAATCACGAGCGAATCATCCGATATAAAAAAGGGGCAACGCAGCATGTTCGGATATGCTGCAAAATAAAGAAACTTAATAGGAACAGGAGGAGCTAATCTTGAATTCACGTTTTCGTTTTCGCTTGCGTCATCTGTTCGTCATGCTCTTGATAGCATGTGCGATTATTTCAGCAGTAGGCTGTTCTTCAACCGATCAGTACGAATCCATCTATTACGGCTTGAAGAGGGAGGTTAACCACGTCGAGATTAGATTGGCTTCCATGGGTCTGATGCCCGATGACAAGTTATCTGCTGAAGGGAAGCAATTGATGATGGTTGCCGTCAATGTCAAAAACTACGGTTCCGACCCCAAGGTCGTGGAGTCATCGATGTTTACTCTGGTTGATAATAAAGGGAAGCGATATACCGCGTTGCCGGACAGCGCGCTGCCGAAAGCCATTGCACCATATGCGCTACACCCTGGGTTTACGTACCCCCCTTACAAGAATGGCATGGTCATGGAGCATCGTTATTTTGCTTATGCAGTGCCGGATACGATGGTAGCCAGCCGCGAGTCTACGATCCCCGGACATTCTATCGTGTACAAGGACGGCAAGCACGGGCTGCGCTTTTCGTTTGACAAACGATGCATCTCGCCAAATGAATGCTTTGAATAAATCCTGCTGCTAATTGCTTCTCAGAGGCCTTCCTTTCAATATCGCTCAGCACGGTCGACAACTATAATATATCATGATATATTATTATGCATAAGATGAAATTATGAAGGTCAGGAGATAACGATGGTCATGAGTGAGACGACTTCATCCAAGCCGATGTACGAGAAGATCTTTGACGAAGTAAAGCGCGGGATCATGACCCAAGCTTACAAACCGGGCGAACGCGTGCCCTCCGAGAAGGAGCTGGCGGAAGCATACAGCGTTAGCCGGATTACAAGTAAAAAAGCGCTGGAGCTGCTCGCTAACGAGCGGTTGATCGTGCGGAAGCCGGGCAGAGGCTCGTTCGTCACCGATCCGGAGCTTGAGTTTACAGAGGAAGAGGCCCCTTCGGCGGGGGGCTCTCGTGAAGCGCCAGTCAAGCTGCTTCACCAGGAGGAGAAGACGATCGGCCTGGTGATTACGGACTTTGGCAATAGCTACGGGACAGGGCTGATCTACGGCATGGAGCAGGCCGCGCGCGATAATGACTGTTTTTTGGTTTTACGCAGAACCTTTGGGGTTCCCGAGAATGAGGAACGCTCCATCCAGAAGCTGCTGGGGCTCGGGGTAGACGGGCTTATCGTGTTCCCCGCGCAGGGTGAATATTTCAATGCCGAGGTTCTGAAGCTTGTCATTGACCGCTTTCCGCTTGTGCTTGTGGATCGGCACTTGAAGGGGGTGGCGGCGGCTTCGATCAGCTCAGACAACCTCACGGCCGCGCTGAAGGGCACGGAGTATCTATTTGATCTCGGGCATACCAGCATCTCGTTTTTGTGCCCGCCTCCGGCGGATACGACTGCTGTGGAGGACCGGATCGAAGGTTTTATTGAAGCTCATGCGCAGCGGGGAATCATGGTTGACAAGGAGCTGTGGCTGAGCGATCTAACCTCGACGCTGCCAAACTCCTTCAATGACGAGAATATCGAGCGCGACATCGGGCGTCTGGTCTCTCATTTGGAGCGCCATCCCTCCATTACCGCATTATTTGCTATTGAATACAACATCGCCCTGTTGGCCAAGACAGCCGTGGAGCGCCTCGGTCTGCGTATTCCGGAAGATATCTCGATCATCTGCTTCGACAGTCCGCCCACCCATCTCGGCGGTGGTTATGCCTTCACTCATATGCGGCAGAATGAAGAAGAGATGGGGCGGATTGCCGTCGAGAATGTGCTGAGCATCATGAACGGCTGCTCTGTGCCCAACAAGGTGATGCTGGAAGCCCGGCTGATTCCCGGAGAATCCACCGGTCCGGCCCGGCAGCCCAAGTCACTCTAACAAAGCATGTACTAGCGAAGTGCTGTGCCCTTATTCATGCCCTCGGGGCAGTTGAACCTTGAAACCCAGTCTGCAAGCGAACGGGTTTTGGGGTTCTTTTTTGTTTAAATGGCTATAACCCTCCCTATAATGTTATATCATTTATAAGATAAAATGCGTATTGACATGATGACAGTATGCTAATATACTAATTATTGAAAACGCTTTATAATATTTGAAGGGAGGTATTCCATCTGAATTCAAGTCCTCACATTCCAAAAGCTATTCAAGAGCTTACAGATGCTGTACACGATAAGTTTAGGGATCGCCCCCGGATCGCTAAGATGTTTGAACAATGCTTGCTGAATACGTGGAATACGACCATTAAACGCAACTCAGACGGCACGACCTTTGTGATCACAGGAGATATCCCGGCGATGTGGCTGCGGGACTCTGCTGCACAGGTCAGACCTTACCTGATCATGGCCTCACAGGATGAAGCCATAGCGGATATGATTCAAGGGCTGGTGGACCGGCAATTCGCCTATATCCAGATGGACCCTTATGCCAATGCCTTCAATGAAACCCCGGGCGGGCAAGGTCATCAGAACGACCTGACCGAAATGAGCCCCTGGATCTGGGAACGGAAATACGAGATCGATTCCCTGTGTTATCCGATCCAGCTTGGTTATCTGCTGTGGAAGAACACAGGCCGAACGGCCCAGTTTAACGCGGGCTTTGTATCAGGGGTTCGGCTGATCATGGAGCTGTGGCGCAGAGAGCAGCATCATGAGAGCGATTCCCTTTACCGGTTCCAGCGGCTGGACTGCCCGCCGTCGGATACCCTTGTCCGGGAAGGTCTGGGCAGCCCTACCACGTATACGGGAATGACCTGGTCGGGCTTCCGTCCCAGTGACGATGCCTGTCAGTATGGCTATCTCGTTCCGGCCAATATGTTCGCTGTTGTGGCGCTGCGCTATGTGAAGGAGATCGCCGCTGAAGTGCTCGGCGATGCGATGCTGGCCGAGGAGGCGCAGGAGCTTTTGACACAGATTGATGAAGGCATCCGCGCGCATGCGATCGTGGAGCATCCCGATTTCGGTCCTGTGTACGCCTACGAAACGGATGGTATGGGCAATTTTAATCTTATGGATGACGCCAATGTTCCCAGTCTCCTCTCCATTCCTTACCTGGGGTATGCGGATGCGGAGGACCCGCTTTATCTCAATACCCGGCGTCTGATTCTGAGCAAGACGAATCCGTACTTCTATGAAGGCGCCGCGGCCTCCGGCATCGGAAGTCCGCATACGCCGGTACGTTACATCTGGCATATTGCGCTGGCGATTCAAGGAATGACTGCGACGAGCCGCGAAGAACAGCAGCGCCTTCTCGACCTGATGGAGGCCACAGATGCCGGAACCGGATTTATGCATGAAGGCTTTCATGCCGACGACCCGGATCAATTCACAAGACCTTGGTTCTCCTGGGCGAATATGATGTTCTGTGAGTTTGTCCTGATGACTTGCGGGATTGCCGTTAAGCGGGATAAAAGTGAATAGCTGCAAGCCAGAATACCATTAAAGGGGATGAAGATCGATGAAGAAATGGTTGGTTACGACGACATTACTATCGATGATTACGGTTCTGGCGGCAGGCTGCAGTGGTGGTGCGGCGGATACTGGAAAAACGGGTGGCGCCGGGACCAGCAGCGGCAAAAAAACAGAGCTTACCTTCTGGGGCGACTGGGGCGGCGAAGGACAGAAGCAATTCCAGACGATGGTGGAGGCCTTTAACAAATCCCAGGATAAAATTCATGTCAAATATGTGCTGCAGCAGGATATGATTACCAAGTTTCTGACATCGGCAACCAATGGAGGCGCGCCGGATATTCTGTTCTGGGACCGCTGGCGGACCTCGCTGTATGCGCCCAAGAACGTGCTTCATCCTGTGGATGAGTATCTGAAGCGGGACGGAATCTCCAAAGACGATTTCTACAGCGAATCCTTGAAAGAGCTTACGAATGGGGGCAAATTATATGGCCTGCCGCTCACCGTGGATGCACGTGCCTTGTTCTATAACAAGAAGCTCCTGGCGGAAGCAGGGGTACAGCCGCCGAAGACGTGGGATGAGCTGGAGGCGGCAGCGGCGAAGCTGACCAAATGGAAAGGTGACAAGCTGGAGGTCGCCGGCTTCTCCATGGGTGATCTCGGATTGTTCAATATGTATCTCCAGCAGGCCGGCGGCCAGATGCTGACCGATGACGGCAAGACTAACTTCAACAATGACAAGGGCAAGCAAGTGCTGGAATTCTGGGACCGTCTTATGAACAAGGACAAAGTATATAAGGTCGGCTTCGAACTTGGCCTTGGGGAAGGACAAGATGCTTTTGTCACCGGCAAGGTCGCCATGCTCTACTCCGGTCCGTGGATGCTGAGCACCTATAACAAATACGGCAAGGATCTGGAATATGGCATCGTTCCTCCTCCGGCAGGTCCGGGTGGCAATAAGGCCAGCGTGATGGGCGGGTTCGGCCTTGTCATTCCTGAAGGCTCCAAGCACCATGACGAGGCTTGGGAATTCATCAAGTGGTGGACGGCGAACAAAGACAATGCGCTGCTGTGGGCGAAGACGAGTCTCAATATGCCGGGCTTCAAGCCGGCGCTGGAGGATCCTTTCTTCAAGAATGACCCGCAGTGGAAGCCGTTCATGGATACGCTGGAATTTGCGAAGATCCGTCCGACTCATCCCGGATATTCGGTGATGGAAACCGATGCGCTGGCTCCGAATCTCCAGCTTAACCAGCAGCAGAAACAGAGCATGAACGACACGCTGAAAAAAGCCCAGGAACAAGGTGACAAGCTGCTCAAGGATAACGCAGTCGTGAAGTAACTATCTTCGCAGATGAGGCTGGTGCAGGGGAGCACGCTCTCCCCTTGCGCCTCCGCGGGGCAGTGACAAGAGTCTCGGCTTCGGCCGACGCAAGGTTCGGTACGATTTCATCCACTGAATGGATAAAGAGGGGGAAACCCAGGTGACATCCGTAAGAAAGATCGGAAGGCATCAGGCGCGGACAGCTTATCTGTTCATTACGCCGACGGTCCTGCTGTTTGTGGTATTTACAGTCATCCCCGTGGTGATGGCCTTATATTTAAGCTTTACCAACTATGACGTGCTGAGCCGAAACGATTGGGTCGGCTTGGATAACTACCGCCGGCTCGCGGAAGATGACCTGCTCTGGAAAACATTCCGCAACGTCTTCCTGTACGCAGTGGTTTTCGTTCCGCTCAATATCTTGATCTCCGTACTGCTCGCCATTCTGCTCAGCCGGACATGGCGCGGGGTCAAACTGTTCCGGACGCTGAACTACCTGCCGACACTCACCTCCGCCGTCGCCGCGGCTACGGTGTGGATTTGGCTGCTGCACCCGGAATTCGGCTTGGTCAATGGACTGTTGTCGTATGTAGGCATTACCGGTCCGGCCTGGCTGTCGGAGACCCGTACAGCGATGCTGTCGATCGTGATGCTGACCCTGTGGCAGTCGGTCGGCTCCAATATGGTTATTTATCTGGCGGGTTTGCAAGGCGTTCCCGATTATCTCTATGAATCGGCTAGACTCGATGGCGCCAATAAATTCGAATGCTTCCGCTATATCACTTGGCCGCAGCTGAGGCCGACGACCTTTCTCGTCAGTACGATGTCGATCATAGGGGCGCTTCAGCTGTTTGACCAGGCATTTGTACTTACCCAGGGCGGTCCGGCCAATATGACCAAGACACCTGTCTATCTGATCTATCAGCAGGGCTTCAATCAGCTTCAGATGGGCTATGCGTCTGCACAGGCTTTTGTGCTGGCAATGGCGATTCTGATCTTCTCTCTGATCAATATGCGGATCTCGAAGGCGGAAGAGTCGGTCATATAGAGGCAAGCCAAGAAGGGGGCTCAATGGAATGAATAGCAGCAGCAATAGTTCCCCGCTAAAGCAGGGACTAGGCAAATCGATCTATTATCTCGTATGCATAGCCATCGCGGTCGTCATGTTCCTGCCATTTTACTGGAGCGTGCTGACCTCGCTGAAGCCGAATGATGAAATCTTCGCGATGCCGATCAAGTGGTTTCCGTCGCATCTCACATTCGAGCATTACCTCAAAGCGTTCACGACGGTCCCGTTTGGCTTGTATTTCTGGAACTCGCTGGTGCTGGCCGTATCGGGCGTGCTGGCGAACCTGTTCTTCGGCTCGCTTAGCGGCTATGCCTTTGCGAAGCTGAACTTCCGGTTGAATAAGCCGATCTTCCGCGTTCTGCTGGCCGCCATGATGATTCCAGGGATCGTTACGATGATTCCGACCGTCTATGTCATGCGCCATATTCCGCTTATGGGCGGCAATGATATTTTGGGCAGCGGAGGCATGGGGCTGATGAATTCGTTCTGGGGCGTTATTCTGCCGGGGGCCTCGGGCACGTTCGCCGTGTTCTTCATGCGGCAGTTCTTCCTGACCCTGCCCAGCGACATGATGGAAATGGCACGGATTGAGGGCTGCGGGGAATTCAAGATATTCTGGCGCATCTATCTGCCGTTGACGAAGCCGGCATTGGCCACACTGAGCATCTTTACCTTCCAGGCGGGCTGGAATAGCTTCCTGTGGCCGATGATTGTACTTAACGACCCCGATAAAGCAACTATTCAGATGGGGCTGCAGGCATTCTCCTATAATTTCCAGACGGATTACGGTCCGATGATGGCGGGAGCGCTGGTGGCAATTTTGCCGATTCTCGTGATGTTCCTGGTGCTGCAGCGTTACTTTGTACAGGGAATTGCGTTCAGCGGCATCAAGGGGTAAAAGCTTCCTATTCAGCTTAGGGAGAAGGGGGCATGGGGGAATCCTGAAAAAGAGGATCTGTAATCACCCGCCGCCTAAGAACAAGGTGACGCTCAGCGTTCCGCTCAACACAGGCTACAACATGATTGAGCTTGGATACGATAGTACCAAGGGCAATAGCAATTATCTGACTGTAGACAAAATGACCGGGCTTTAGACGGTACTGCCGATTCGGCTGGACTGCTGAGGAGAACCGGGACACCAGGGAGAGAAGCATATGAGCCAAATGAAGCTCAAGCTGTGGGACGAACGGGCAGACCAGGCGCAGGAAGCGCTGGATACACTATTCTGGAATGATGAGATCGGGATGTATAATATCGAGACTCCATGTCCGAATGGGGAGTGCAATACGATCTTTCATTACTGGTGGATGGCGCATGCCGTGGATGTGCTCGTCGACGGCTTGCTGCGAACAGGAGACAGCCGCTATGCAGAACGGCTAGCTTCGTTGCATCAAGGACTGCTGAAGCGTAATGGCGGCGTGTGGCCCAATGAATTGTACGATGATATGGAATGGATGGCCTTGGCCTGGTTCCGCGCTTATCAGGCTACGGGCCAGGAGGCTTACAAAGAAACCGTGCATATCCTCTGGAAGGATATTTTGACCGGCTGGAACGGACATATGGATGGTGGTATCGCCTGGCAGAAGACACAATTGGATTACAAGAATACACCTGCCAATGCACCAGCCGCGATTCTCGCGGCACGTCTGCATCAGGCGTTCGGCGATGCCGAAGCGCTGGTCTGGGCCAAGCGAATCTACACGTGGCTGCAAGATCATCTGGTGGACCCGGAGACCGGCTTCGTGTGGGACGGCATGAACCGGGCGGGAGACGGCGTCATCGACAAGGACTGGAAGTTCACCTATAACCAAGGGATATACATCGGCGCAGCCGTGGAGCTGTACCGGATAACCGGCGCACCCGGTTATCTGGACGATGCCCGCCGCACCTTCCGGGCGGCAGTGGCAGAGCTGGCCGATGCCGGGCACGGCGGCTTGCCGGATGAAGGCGGCGGGGATGCGGGGCTGTTCAAGGGCATCCTAGTCCGCTACTCGGCTGAGCTGTGCAAGGCCGATCCTGGGTTTGGCGCCGCTGAGGATTTCCTGCGTACCAATGGCGACCTGCTCTGGGCACGCGGGAAATCCAGCGGAGCGGCGCTGTTCGGCACGGATTGGAACCTTACCGCCGGTGGAGTTATCCAATTAAGCTCCCAGCTCAGCGGAATCAAGCTGCTGGAGATGCTGGCCGAGCTGGAGACAGAGGTGTAGTAGCGAATGTCAGACTCTATACAGACTGTGGGTGCAAGTAGCTGGAAGGAACGGGCCGAGTGGTACCAGCAGCGTCTGCTTCATAACTATTACAATGCAGAGACCGGCATTATGAATCAGTGGTATCCCGCGGGAAGCAATCAAGCGGAGGATAACTTCTACTACTGGTGGCAGGCTCATGTGATCGATGTGCTCGTAGACGGGCTGGAGCGAACGGGCAGCCCAATCTATGCGGATCGGATTCGTGAGCTGAGCCGGAGCCTTCGTATATATAACGGAGGCACCTTCTTGCATAACTACTACGACGATATGGAATGGACGGCTCTTGCCCTGCTTCGCGCTTACGAGGAGACAGGCGAAGAGGAGTATAAGCTTGCGGTGCTAGCGTTGTGGGAGGACATCAAGACCGCGTGGAATGATCATGTTGGCGGGGGGATGGCCTGGAAGAAGGATCAGACTAACTATAAAAATACGCCGGCCAATGCCCCGGCAGCCATCCTAGCCGCCCGACTGTACGGGTTGCTTCAGGATGAGGAGTATCTGAACTGGGCCGAGCGCATCTATGCATGGAACAAAACTCATCTGGTAGACCCGGATACCGGCTTTGTCTGGGACGGAATCAACCGGATGGGTGATGGTAAAATCGATTACGACTGGGCATTCACCTATTGCCAAGGGGTGTTCCTGGGCGCTGGACTTGAACTCTATCTTAAGACGGGTAACCGTCAATATGCGGCGGATGCTCTCCGTACTACGAAAGCCTGCATCGAACGGCTCTGCGATCCCGCTACACGGATGCTTCCGGATGAAGGCATTGACGATACGGGCTTGTTCAAGGGAATTCTGATCCGTTATTGGGTGCAGCTGTACCGTCAATTCCCCGAGCAGGAGCAGGTGCGCGAGGTCATTCTCAGAAATGCTGAACGGCTGTGGGAGTCGGGCCTGAACCAAGAACTAGGCTTATGCGGTCCGTCATGGGGGGAAGCACCGGAACTTCCGGTTCAGTTGAGCGTTCAGCTCAGCGGATTGATGCTATTGGAAGCAGCAGCGGCAGTGAAAGCACAGGATTTCATGTAACGGTACAATGCCATTCCCACCCGTTCAATGAAGTATGATAGACCGCGAGGTGTCCCATAGGCCAATCATGGCAGTGGGGCGCCTTTTTGCGTTGTGGCACTGGACATCGTATTCAGCATTTTGAACCTGTTTTCTCTGGGTATAGGAATTCGTGGGGGCTAGTACACAAGCGCCTTAAAGCAAGATTGCTAAATGAACGGGCAGGTTAACGCCGTGCTGGTGTAGAAGATAGTACATAGAAATAACCTGTCTAGGGAGTGAGCAATTTGTTTCCTGAATCGGAATATTATGATGAGCAGTTTAAGGGAATCAGTTTTTCCAAAGAGTCTTTGGATTCGGTCAAATTCTACGATTGTACCTTTACGAATTGCGATTTCAGTGAAACGTTATTTACGGATTGCAAATTCTCAGGCTGCCAATTTACAGATTGTAATTTGAATTTAATCAAGGTCTTGGATTGCCACTTCTCTCAACTCAGTTTTCAAGCATGTAAAGTAACCGGAGTGAATTGGACGGAGGCCATCTGGCCTAAACTCAGCATGCCGGGTACGTTCACGTTTGAGGAATGTGCATTGAACCATTCTACCTTCATAGGGCTTGGACTGCAGCAGTGTGTCTTCCGGTCATGCCTGGCCAAAG
Organism: Paenibacillus filicis; assembly: GCF_038070315.1. NCBI lineage: Bacteria > Bacillati > Bacillota > Bacilli > Caryophanales > Paenibacillaceae > Paenibacillus > Paenibacillus filicis. The sequence goes on from NZ_JBBPCC010000016.1 coordinate 107,576, forward strand.
ACGTGGATTTCAGGGAAGCTGACCTGACAAAGGCCGATCTAAGCTCGACAGACTTCAGCGAGAGTGTATTCGGAGACACTAATTTGACTAACGCGGATTTCTCACATGCCACCAACTACCAGATTGATCCGGGCAGCAATCGGATTACGAAAGCCATCTTTATGCTGCCTGAGGCGGTATCCTTGCTTTACTGTATGGATATCCAATTAAAAGAAGAGTAAAGCTAAAAGCGAAAAGAATCGTATCCTAAGCAGGGGCCGGCTTCTTGTGGCACAGGCATTCTGATAGCGGGAAGGTGCGACCGCATGAACAAAACGGATCGTCTGTTAGCCATCGTGCTTGAACTGCAGCGCAGCAAAGTATTACGAGCAGAGGATTTAGCGGCTACATTTGAAACAAGCGTAAGAACCATTTACAGAGATATGCAGGCTTTGAGTGAAGCAGGTGTATCCGTGATAGGATCACCTGGGCAGGGATATTCCTTAATGGACGGGTATTTCCTTCCTCCAGTCAGCTTCACGGCGGAAGAAGCCGTGACGTTACTCATCGGGGCAGATTTTATCGAGCGGTGGTTTGATGCCCACTATGGCAGCAAGTCCCGAACTTCCAAGAGGAAGATCGAAGCCATCCTGCCCGAAGCGACCCACAGTGAGGCAGCCAGGATTCGCAAGAGTTTTCGTCTGCTGGCAACTGCCGCAGATACAGCTCGCATACAAGAGAAGACCTATATCGAGACGATTCGCCGAGCGATATTGGAGGAAAGGAAGATAAGCTTCCATTATTCCAAAAAAATTGCTGATGCCGATGGGAACCGTCAAAGTGTTCGTACGGCTGCTCCGTATGGGCTGGTGCTTCTTCACGGGTCATGGGTTCTCATCGCATGGTGTGAGCTGCGTCAAGACATTCGTCATTTCCGGTTGTCCCGGATGACGGAGCTTATGGGCCTGGAAGCTAGTTTTAAGCTGCCGGTGGATTTTGACTTGGATGCATACAGTCCTCCGGATAACCGCAATGTTCGTGTACGCATCCTAGTTCAGGCGGGTATTGCCGATAGGGTAGAGGAATCCAGCAGCTTTTATTTAGAAAGTAGGGAGGAGCATACAGAAGGGGTGCTGATGACCTATCGCGTCCGACAACCTGAGGAGTTGCTGCACGTGATGCTCGGCTGGGGAAGCGGAGTAGTTGTGCTGGAGCCGGAATCCTTCAGCCATAGGGTTAGAAACGAACTGAAAAAAGCGTTTGAACGCTACTGACATCATGCTGTCAGTAGCGTTTTTGTATACTTGGACTAACGAATGAATGAAGGAGTGGAAGGAAGATGATTACAACAACGGAAGTATTGCAACGATTCGAGGAGACGGTGTCCGTGTATATTCATGAATTGGGCTCGTTCAGTCTGGATCAGCTGCAGCATAAGCCAAGCCATGACGAATGGTCAATCGGACAGATGGTTCAACATCTCATTAACTCAGCGCTATATATGCAGCTTCGTCATGTGGATCAATGTCTGTTGCCGAGCCAAGATCTCCAGGTAACTTTAGCGCAAAAAAACGAGGATGGCATAGCTATATTTGCTCAGGGCAGTTTCCCGCCCATTCGTGTTCATGTTCCGCCTTCTCCGCAATATACGCCGGACCAGCCGGAAAGTAAGGAGCAGCTGATTCAAGGATTACACACCGTTGTCCAGAGAATGAAGGAGGTTGAACCTGCTCTTCACAAGGCGTCCAACCGACATACAATTCCCCATCCGCGGTTCGGCGGACTGTGTGCGGAGGAATGGTTTCGGCTTGTTGAGATGCACTACCGCCATCATCTATTGCAGCTTGACCGCTTAAAACAAAGCGTGTATGGAAAAGGGGAAGGGAGATGAGTGATGAAGCTAAATGATATAAGCCAACAAAGCCGTTTCTGGATTGGTGTCGTGTCCGCATCTCATGTGAAACGTGGAGAGTTGGGGGGATTTGCCCAACTCTGTCACGGCAAGTCAGCATCTTTACGCAAGATGCGGGCGGGCGATTGGCTGATTTACTATTCCCCGCGTATGGACATGACGAAAGGGGAACCAATCCAAGCATTCACTGCTATCGGGGAAGTGGCTGATGATCAAGTCTATGCCTATCAGATGTCCCCGTCGTTTGTGCCATTCCGTAGAAATATAAGCTATATGTCTTGCCGCCAAGTAAAGATTAGAGATGTATTGGAGCAGCTTACCTTCACACGCATGAACCGCAATTGGGGGTACTCCTTCCGCTATGGACATTTTGAGATTAACCGGGATGACTTTATGACGATTGCCAGTGCAATGCTAGGCAATGAGCAGTTGGATTGAATTTTATACGAAAAGCGGCCCCATCCCCTATCCTTCAAACCTGGATAAAAGGGATGGGGCCGCTTATTTAGCCCTATTTCCGGTGCATCTTGAACAGCAGGAACAGCTCGTTGAAGTGAGACAGCATCCTGGGACCAAGATTTTCATACACTTCGAGCCTGGAGGCCAGCTCCGGGCTTGGATAGAAGCGTTCGTCGCCTGCAAGCTCCTTGGGCAGCAGCTTCAGCGCCTCGGCGTTCGGCGTGGAGTAGCCGACATATTCCGTATTCTTGGCGTTGACCTCCGGGTCCAGTATGAAATTCATGAACTTGTAGGCACCCTCGATATTGGTCGCTGTTTTGGGAATGACCATATTATCGAACCACAGATTGGTCCCTTCCTGGGGTACCACATATTCCAGCTTATCGTTCTCGCTGATAATCTTGGAGGCGTCGCCGGACCAGACCACACCGACGGCGGCTTCTTCACCGGCCAGCAGCATCTTGATCTCATCCCCGACGATCGCTTTCACGTTCGGCGTGAGCTGATTCAGCTTGCGCAGCGCCTCCTGCAGATGCTCTTCATCGGTATCATTCAGCGAGTAGCCCAGCGTATTCAAACTCATGCCGATGACCTCGCGAGCCCCGTCTACGAGCAGAATCTGGTTGCGCAGGCTCTCATCCCATAAATCCGCCCATCCGTGAATCTCCCGGCCGCCGAGCATCTCCCGGTTGTAGAGAATCCCGACCGTCCCCCAGAAATACGGGATCGAGTATTGGTTGCCGCGGTCAAAGGGAAGATTCATGAACCGCTTGTCCACGTACTTCAGATTCGGAATTTTGGAGGCATCGATCGGCAGCAGCAGACCTTCCTGCTTCATCTTGCTGATCGCATATTCCGAAGGAATGCTGATGTCGTAGGAAGTCCCGCCTTGGGCGATCTTCGTCATCATCGCTTCATTGGAGTCGAAGGTCTGGTAGATGACCTTAATTCCCGTCTCCTGCTCAAAGCGCGCAATCAGCTCGGGGTCGATATAATCCCCCCAGTTGTAGATGGTCAGCGTATCATTTCCCCGGTAGCCCTCCGATGTATTGAGCCAGTAGGTCATATACAGCAGCGCGGCGGTTAACAAGATGACGACAGCCGTCATGCGGACGAGCTGCTTCATGGTCCCACCTCCGCCTGTGCAGGCTTGTTGTTCGTTCTGCGGTTAAGGAAATAGTACCCGACGACGAGCAGCGCTGTGAATAGGAACAGCAGGGTGGATAGCGCATTGAGGGACAGCGATACGCCGTGTCGTGCCCTCGAGTAAATCTCGACCGACAGGGTGGAGAAGCCATTGCCCGTGACAAAGAAGCTCACTGCAAAATCATCGAGCGAATACGTTAGCGCCATGAAAAATCCGGCGAAAATGCCAGGCTTGATGAACGGCAAGGTCACCTTCGTCAGTACCTCCCAGCGGCTTGCGCCCAGATCGCGGGCCGCATCGATCAACGTCGGACTCATTTCCTCTAGCTTGGGCAACACCATCAGTACGACGATCGGCACGCTGAAGGCAATGTGCGAGATCAGGACAGAGCTGAATCCCAGCTTCAAGCCGATCATCGTGAACAAGATCAGGAAGGACGCCCCGATAATAACGTCCGGGCTGACGATCAGCACATTGTTCAGTGACAACAGCGTATGCTTGGACCGCAGCCGTCTGACCTGCCGGATGGCCAATGCGCCGACCACACCCAGGATGGTGGAAATCAGCGAGGACAATAGGGCAATCACCAGCGTATTCAGTACAATAATAAGCAATCGGGTGTCCGAGAACACCTCGCCGTACCATTTCCATGTGAAGCTCTCGAATTCCCTCATCGAGCCGCCGCTGTTGAAGGAATAGAACATTAGATAGAAGATCGGCGCGTATAGAATGACAAACACAGCCGCCAGATAAAGGTTAGACCACTTGATGCCCCGTCTCATTTTGTCCCCCTTGCCTTGCTCTTGCCGGTCAAGAGCATCATCAGCGCCATCACCAGCACTAGGAATACCGCAATGGTCGCGCCCATGCCCCAGTCCTGGGTGACGAGGAAGTGCTGCTCGATGGCCGTCCCGAGGGTAATGACCCTATTGCCAGCGATCAGACGCGTAATCATAAACAGCGAGAGCGCCGGGATGAACACGGCCTGGCAGCCTGCCTTCACACCGCTTAGCGTAAGCGGGAAGATGACACGGCGGAAGGTTGTCCACGCGGGTGCGCCCAAATCACGGGCGGCATAAATCAGCGAGGGCGGCAGCTCCTCCAGCGCATTGAAGATCGGCAGCACCATGAACGGAATAAAGATGTACGCGGATACGAAGATAAAGCTGAAATCCGTAAATAAGATCTGCTGCACCCCGATGCCGAGCAGCTCCAGCAGTCCGTTGGCGAGGCCGTAGGTACCGAACAAGCCAATAAAGGCGTAAGCCTTAAGCAGCAGGTTGATCCAGCTTGGCAAAATAATCAGCAGCAGCCAAAGCTGCTTATGCTTCGTCTTGGTAATCAGATACGCCGTCGGGTAGGCAATCAGCAGCGACCAGAATGTAACCAGAAACGCGTACCAGAACGAATTGAAGGTCATTTTTAAATAAACCGGCGTAAAAAATTTCTCGTAGTTGGACAGCGTAAACTGCCCTTCCACGTCAAATAACGAATAGTAGACGATCAGCGCAATGGGCGCAATGACGAACAGGGCGATCCAAAGCAGATAAGGGGCCAGATACCAATTACGCGCTCTGCTGGTCATGCCCTGTCCGCTCCTGCATCACTATAGCCCTCCAGCCGTCTGTCGAACTCTTCCTCGGATTCACCAAACCTCATGACATGAATAGCCTCAGGGTCAAAGTCGAGACCGGTTCTGGAGCCGACCGTGGCCTTCTTCGTAGAATGAACCAGCCACCGGTTGCCGGCATCGTCATGGCCTGTAATCTCATAGTGAACGCCGCGGAACAGCTGGGAATCGACCGTCATCTGCAGCTTGCCCTGATCAGGTGCGACCATCTCCAGATCCTCGGGACGGATCACAATCTCGATCGCCTCGTCGGGACGCAGTCCCTTGTCCACACATTCGAAGGGACGGCCCGCGAACTCGACCAGATAGTCGCGCAGCATCCGTCCGGGGACAATATTCGATTCTCCGATGAAGTCAGCGACAAATCGGTTGATCGGCTCGTCATAGATGTCAGTCGGCGACCCGCTCTGCTGGATAATTCCCTGGTCCAGCACGAAAATCTCATCCGACATCGCCAGCGCTTCCTCTTGATCATGCGTGACGAAGATGAAGGTAATGCCAAGACGGCGCTGCAGCTCACGCAGCTCATGCTGCATCTCCGTACGCAGCTTCAGATCGAGTGCGGACAATGGCTCGTCCAGCAATATAATTTCCGGCTCATTGACGATGGCGCGCGCAATCGCTACCCGCTGCCGCTGACCCCCGGACATCTCGGTAATTTCCCGCCTCTCGTAGCCGGCCAGATTGACGAAGCGCAGCGCTTCCGTGACCTTCTCGACAATTCGTTCCTTGCTCAGCTTCTTAATCCGCAGCCCGAACGCCACATTCTCAAACACATTCAGATGGGGAAACAGCGCGTAGTCCTGGAAGACGGTGTTCACCTGCCGCTTCTCAGCGGGTACCCGGTTAATCACCTTCCCGTTAAAGTAAATATTCCCTTCCGACGGCTCCATAAAACCTGCGATCAATCGCAGAATCGTCGTCTTGCCGCAGCCTGACGGCCCAAGCAGCGTATAGAAGCGGCCTCTCTTGATTTCAAAGCTGACCGCCTTGAGTACCGGAGGATCATGATCGTACCTCTTCGTCACCTGTTCGAAACGAATGATGGTCTCATCCGACATCCGCACTCTCCTCCTTTCAACAGGGCAAAATGGTCCCCAAACTGCAATTCCACAACCGATTATACATGAAAGGTACCTTGGAAATGTTAAATCTATGATAAACTTCGTCAGGCGTCAGGCATATTGCCGCTCCCGCTGCTCCTCTGTCTTGAGCATGCTCTTCAGATCATGCCCTGTCGGATTCTGGAAGACCCGAAGGTCAAACTCCGGCGCCACCGCCAAGATATGATCGAAAATATCCGACTGTACACCCTCATAGACTGCCCAGTTCACATCATTGGTAAATGCGTAGACCTCGACCGGCAGTCCTGTCTCCACAGGCTGCATTTGTCTGACCATACAAATCATGTCCTTATGGATTTTGGGATGATGCTCCAGATAGAGCTGGATATACGCTCTGAATACCCCAATATTCGTAAGCGCCCTCCCGTTCACCTTGCTGGACCGGTCTATGTCATGGTCTCGATTATACAATTCGATCTCCAGCTCTTTCTGAATGATATAGTCCCTGAGGTAATGGATGTTTTTGAATCTTTCTACCATGTCAGGAGTACACATGGCGATGCTGCTCATATCCACATAGACGGAACGTTTGATACGCCGTCCTCCGGCATGCTGCATGCCTCTCCAGTTTTTAAAGGAATCCGAGACTAGCGCATAGGTCGGAATCGTCGTGATCGTTTTATCCCAGTTCTGAACCTTGACCGTATTCAGTGAAATATCAATAATATTGCCATCCGCTCCGTACTTCGGCATGTCGATCCAGTCCCCGACGCGCACCATATCATTGGAGGTCAGTTGAATACCGGCGACCAGTCCCAGGATCGAATCCTTGAATACCAGCATAATAACCGCCGATAACGCGCCAAAGCCGCTGAGCAGAATAAGAGGGCTTTGTCCCATCAGATTGGAGATCAGTAAGATTCCGCCGATGAGATATATAAATATTTTAATGACTTGGATATATCCCCGTATCGGTCTTACCTTCGAGATCTCATAGGTCAAGTAAATGTCGTTGATCGTATCCAGTAAAGCGTTCAAAACCTGTAAAGCTACAACGATGATATAGAGAACGATACCCTTCATGATCCAAGACTGATAGGTCGGGAACAGAAAAGAGGTGTAATAAATAAGGATGGCCGGCATCACATGAGCAAGCTTATGTATAACCTTGCGCTCCAAGATATAGGTGTCCCACTTGAATCGCTTCTTGTGAATGTAATGGGTGATGATTCTTAATACGACCTTCTTGGTTATAAAGTTGGCTGCTATACTCAGCAAGACAATGGTAATAACCATGATCGTATTCGTCAGATAAAAAGCAATGTCCGCTTGAACACCGAGGGTGACAAGCCAATGTTGAATAAACTCCATATTCGCCTCCTATGCGAATGAAAGATAGGTTGGGGTGCGCATTCGCCTTCATTATAGCACACCACCTGCTATCCTTGATGCTCCGGAGAGTTGAAGCGGGATGTGAACCCATGTGAACCAAGAGGCATTTCTGTTCAAGGAAACTCCATCCTGGAGAATTTGGGGGGAATCACCTTGGGAGCCGGCCGCAGTCCGGCAAATTTCGTTGGCCGTTTAGCCGGCTCGAAGGTGTTGGCTTGTCAATTAGACAAGCTAGGAAGCCATTGCTCTAAGGTCAACTTTAGCCCTTCGGAAATCGGGCTCATGGGCGAACGAAGGGTGTCAGTGGCTATAAGGCCTTGCCGGGCTAGCAGCCATTTCAGAGGTGCAGGGTTAGATTCCTGAAAGAGACTTTGAATGCATGGCACTAAGAGATCGAAGGCTTGTTTGGCTGCCGTTACGCTGCCTGTGTTGAAAAGTTGATAAACGTTGATCAAGGAACGGGTATGCACATTGGCAGAAGCGAGCATTCCCCCGCTGGCCCCTTGGCTTAGCATCGCATGAAAGTAAAGATCCTCTCCGCATAAAATAGGCTTAGCGCTTAAGCGTGTCAGCTCGGAGGAGAACCCGATCTGCCCGGAGCTGTCCTTGAGACCAATGACCCCATCCAGATCCAAGATTCTCCGGGTTGTCTCTATGGTTAGCCGAACTCCGGTACGGGCAGGGATCTCGTAAGCGATAACGGGCACGCCGACCTGCGAGACCCTTCGGAAATGCTCAAGGATGCCCTCCTGTGACGGGCGGCTATAATAAGGAACGACGACAAGTACGGCATCGGCTCCCAAGTGCCCCGCCAGCTCGGTTCGTTGAACCGTAGAGGCGGTACTATTCGTGCCTGTGCCAACCACGATCGGTAATCGCCGCCCCTTCTCCGCCATCAAGTCTTTCGTTACAGAGACGAGCTCCGCCACCTCTTCCCAAGTTACCGTGGGCGACTCTCCGGTGGTGCCGTTAACGACTAGCCCTTGAATATCGTGGACGAAGAGTGAGCTTACATAGTTTCTATACGAGTTGATATCCAACTGCTCATTGGCTAGGAAAGGGGTGACCACCGGCACGAAGATTCCCTTCAGGTTCTGTTCGTTTAGCATCCCAATCAGCTCCCATTCGTTGTAGTAAGGTTAATGTAGCATAGAAGTTATCATCACAGTTATCTATAATAAATGATAAGCATTATCGAAAATGTTGATGAGGAGAGCGCTATGGACCTGACCTATCTGCAAACATTCCGGGAGGTGGCTCTGCGGCAAAGCTTCACGCGAGCAGCCGAGGAGCTGGGCTACGCACAGTCTAGTGTGACCACACAGATTCAGAAGGTGGAGAAGGAATACGGCGTGCAGCTATTCGAGCGTCACGGCCGAGGGCTTCGGCTTACCTCGGCTGGGGAGGAGCTGTTCAAGATCGCCGGTCAAATCCTTGACCTGTATCAAGAGTCCAAGGAAAAACTGAATCGTCAGGGAGGGGGAACCCTGCTGATCGGCACGATCGATTCTATCGCTGCCTATTACCTGCCGCCTCTGATCCAACAGCATCGCCGGAGCTATGCCGACCTCAGCATCCGGCTGTATACGGACCGCGAAGACCAGATTCTCACTAAGCTCAAGGAGGGCATGGTGGATATTGGATTGATCCTCGAAGGAACTCCTACCGATCCAACGCTCGAGTGGCTTACGATCCGGGAGGAGCCCCTGGTTCTCATCACCCATCCAGGCCATCCGTTGACAGCGTTCGAACAGGTAGGACTGGATCAGCTGCAAGAGATGGAATGGATTATGCCGGAAGAGAGCTGCAACTACCGTATGATGCTGGAAAAGGTGCTCCGCACCAATGGTGTGATGTATCGCATAGGCTTGGAACTAGGGAACCCGGAGGCGATCAAGAGATGTGTGATGGCTGGCTCGGGGATCTCCCTGCTGCCCCAAATCGTCGTGGAGGAGGAGGTTCGTAGAGGGGAATTGATCGTTCTCCCGTTTACCCATCCGGATATTCGGCTAGATTTACAGATGGTGATTCACCCCAAGAAATGGCTCTCTCATTCCTTGAAGGAATGGATCGATAGGTTAAAATCCAACTAAATGACTAGAAGGTATCTGTTGGTACAGAAGCTTTAATAGGGGCCCATGATGCGCTTATACCTTTTAATTAACGGATTTGTTACAATGATTACGGTATACAAGAAGTCTGTAACGACTTGCCCGTTAGCAGGCAAGGAAAAAGGGATCAGAAGTGGGGAACTACGATGTTGAATGCAATGATGAAGCAAATGGGCCGCTGGTCACGCGCGTGGCTGGCCGCGACGATGGTTATCCTGATCGTGCTGCTCGCCGGCTGCGGGTATGGAGGAAATTCAGGCGCCAAGCCGCCGGGTTCTTCGGCATCCGGTCCCAGCCAGACCGAGCAGAAGCAGCAGCCCTCCAAGGCGAAGGAGATTTCTCAAGCGCCGCTTACCGGCTTCAAGGAGGTCTCGGATTATATTCGGAAGAATCGCAAGCTTCCGGATAACTTTGTGACGAAAAAAGAAGCCGAGCAGCTCGGCTGGGTACCCTCCAAAGGAAATCTCAATAAGGTAGCGCCTGGGAAGAGCATCGGCGGGGACCGCTTCGGGAACCGGGAGAAGCAGCTGCCGGATGCCAAAAACCGGATCTGGTATGAGGCGGATATCAATTACAAGGAAGGGCCGCGAAACGCGGACCGGATTCTCTATTCGAGCGATGGGCTCATTTATATGACGAACGATCATTATAAGACATTTACGGACATTACGAAGGAAGGCAGTGTTCCCAAATGAGTAAAGTGGTGGAGCTGATCCAATCGCATGGGGATCGGTATGAGGATCCCCATGTATGGCTGAAGCAGGAGCTGGGCCTGCCTGAATGGTACGGTCACAACCTGGACGCTCTATGGGATAGTATCACCGGACATCTGCCGAGGCCGCTCGAGATCAGATGGATCGCAGACTCCGAGCAAGATCAGCGCTATGCCGCGATCGTGGAGGTTTTCCGGGATGCTGCCGATCAATATGAGGACATCGGCTTCGAGTACATGTCTAGTCCGCAAGAAAGCTGAGAGGCTCGCAGGTCGTACAACCAGCATAGTGAGCATGGAGGGTCACAGACTCGCATGCTCTTTTTTTCATGCTTACCGTCCAAGCTATGAGCTTCGCCATACTTCCGCCATGGTCTGGAACGTTCTTCTCCGGCATCATAAGAGTAACCGGAACAGAGGGAGCTTTCGTCATTACCTATGAAGGAGGAAATGGTATGTTAAAAAAATCGGTGACACTGCAGCCTTTTGCCGATATTGCAGAGCATATGGAGGGCTTTGAGCTGGTCTCAGCCCAATTCGGCGCGGACGGCTGTGTATATGTCTTGCTGATTAACCGTATCCCGGCACGGATACGAGGCATGTTTGTCCCATCGGCTCTACAGAATACGTACACCTACAAGGTACTCATCGTAGAAGAAAATAACATCCGGGAAGTGGTGATTGGGGGCCAGCGCTTCAATTATCATTACGTCCAACCCCTGCAGGGACTTCTGCTGCTGGTGGGGGCACGCTGTACTTATTATGGCGTAGACCAATATGATCTGAATGCCAAAGTATGTGATTATCAAGGACATACCGTCCGAGAGTTCCTGCTAGGAGACGGGATTCAGAGTGTCCAGGTAACGGAGAGGGGGACTATCTGGACCAGTTATTTCGATGAAGGCGTCTTCGGAAATAACGGTTGGAATCAACCGATCGGTGCACAGGGCCTTCTGGCCTGGGATGAGCATGGCAGCAACCTATACGCAGATCAAGTGTCGGAAATCGCCGATTGTTACGCGTTGAATGCCGTTCATGAAGAGAAGATCTGGTTTTATTATTATACGGACTTCTTGCTGGGTTGCATCTCAGATGGGCCAAGGCAGCCCAAAGTTACCTTTATGAATCCTGAGATCTCCGGTTCCTCCGGATTTTGTACGGATGGTTATCACTTTCTGTTCGACGGCGGTTACGGAAAGAGCGGAACCTATATCCTTAAGAAATATGGAAAGCCTGGAAGTTTGACCAAAGGGAAAGCGATACATTTTCTGAATGAAAGAGCTGAGCCCCTTAAATCTCGGGCCCAAGATTTCCGAGGGAATCGCGTGCTTTTCAGTGAAGGCCATTTGTTGTATCAGGTATGTGTTGAAGAGTTAGTGTACATGTCGCGGTAGTGGAAACATGGCCTATGTAGGAGGAATGTGATGTGGATAATCATGCGTGAACACAAACAGACGACAAGGTGTAACCGGTACGGCTAAATTAGCCCAGATTGAATTTGCTTTTTATTTGAATCAACTTTATTATGGATGCTTAAGGTCTATCATGGAGGTGTCTCATGAAGTTTTCACAGGCGACCGACTATGCGCTCCATGCGATGCTTTTCTTGGTGGCGGAGGCCCCGGATAAACCGGTCAGTGTCCAGTTTTTAGCGGAGAAGCTTGGAGTTTCTCAGACTTATCTATCCAAAATGCTGACCAAACTGGTCAAGGCGGGGCTCATTCATTCCGTCTCAGGGGCTAATGGCGGATACCGGCTCAAACGCAATCAAGAGGATATTTCCTTCCTGGATATTATTCATGCGATCGAAGGCACAGCGTCTTTGTTTGAATGCAGCTTTAATCACGGACAGGAATGCCTGATCCAGCAGGTGGTAATGGATGCGGAACGGCAGATGGAGCAGTTTTTGGAGGGCAAAAAAATCTCTGAGCTGGCCAAACACATGAAGCATTAATGGTAAGGATGAATATGACTGAGTTGGGGTTATCCCCTAGCTTGACGAAATCTAACGTAACCTGTATGATCAACTTAATCTATCGTGTAAGGGGAAATTTTGATGTCGGTGAATGTTCTTAACTCGTAATTAGATATTCAGTCATGATGAATGGATTCGTGTTGCTTGCTGAATGGTTATTTCGGCAGGTTTATTTCGGGGCGTTTGTCAGGCTGGAGTCTTGAGTTAAGAACATGACAATTTCCGCCTGCGAACGGCAAAATTGCGTGCTCTTGGAGCACGCTTTTTTATTTGCGATCCACGGTGTATGTCGGGGCTCTTTCCCGCCACACACACGGTCGTATTTGCCGTACGATGAAGACAGGGATGGAAGGCGCATGCGCTTTTCGTCCCTGTCTTTTTTTATTTCTCAAATATAGGGAGGATATGACCCATGAATGAAATGAATCTAAAAAGACTGGAATACGACAAAATCCGAGAGCAGCTGCTAGCCTGCACGGTCTCATCCGGCGGAAGAAGGCTAGCGGAGCGCCATCGGCCTAGCTCCCTGGAGACGGAAGTTCGCACCTGGCTGAGCGAAACGGACGAGGCGGCTAGGCTGCTGGCAGCAGGGGCGAGTATTCCCTTATCGGCCATGGAAGGGATTGAGCCGTTTCTGGGTCAGCTGGGCCAGGGAAAAATCTATAATGAGCAGGAGCTTGGCTTTCTCAACAGCTGGCTCACGGCTGTCGCACAGATGAAGCGCTACATGGAGAGTAAGCGCCCGCTCGCTCCTCAGATCAGCAGCTATGCCGATGCGATGGACGAATGCCTGGACCTGTGTGAGCAGCTCGACCGCTGCATCCGTCATGGGGCTCTGACCGATCAGGCGAGCAGCGCGCTGGCTGATATTCGACGGCATAAGGCGGCAGCGGAGCTTAAGGTTGAGCGCAAGCTCAGTCAGACGCTCGGCAGGTACAAGCATGCGCTGCAGGAGCTCTTGATCAGCAAGCGCAACGGGCATTATGTCATCCCGGTCAGACGTGATTCCCGCAAGCAGGTGCCGGGTACGATATGGGACGAATCGGCAAGCGGCCAAACCTTATTTATCGAGCCGGTCGATGTGGCGGAGCTGCATGCAGAGTGGCAGTCGTGGAAATCCGAGGAGGAACGGGAGCGGATGATCGTGCTAGCCGAGCTATCGGAGCTGGCCGAAGGCCGGGCTGCCAAGCTGAGGTGGAACCTGGAGACGATGGCGGTCTTTGATTTTATATTCGCCCGGGCCAAGCTGTCCCGAACCTGGGACGGGATCGCTGCTCGGCTATCTTCGAGGTCTATCGTCAAGCTCGTCAACGCGAGACATCCGCTGCTGGGGCCGTCGTGTCAGCCGCTCAACCTATCGATAGGCCAGCATTGGCGCCAATTGATTATTACGGGGCCCAATACAGGTGGCAAAACCATTGCGCTCAAAACGATAGGCTTGCTGGCTCTGATGGTGCAGTCCGGTCTGCTTATTCCGGCTGGGGAAGGAACTGTGTTCGGACTGTTCGAGCATGTGCTGGCCGATGTGGGCGATGGACAGAGCATCGAGAAGTCGCTCAGCACCTTCTCGGCGCATATGGCTAACTTGAAGGAAATGATGGATGCGGCGGGCAGCCGCTCTCTGCTGCTGCTCGACGAGCTGGCAGCAGGGACGGACCCTGGTGAAGGGATCGCCTTATCTATTGCCGTACTGGAAGAGCTGCTGCAGCGGGGCTCCATGGTTGCAGCGACGACGCACTTCAATGAGATTAAGCGCTACGCAGCGGATACGCCGGGGTGCACGAATGCCCGTATGGCCTTTGACCCGGAGACGCTGCGCCCGTTGTACCGTCTGGAGATCGGAGAAGCCGGCGATAGCTATGCCTTTGCGATAGCCCGGCGTTTCGGGTTGCCTGAGCAGGTGGTGGAAAGGGCGGAGGAGCGTGCGGCTGCTGGCCGCGCGGGCCGTCAGGGAGCCGGGTCGGACATGGATGCGTAAGCGGCAAAGAAAAGTAGCATAGGCTGTGACAACTGCGGTCTGGCAGGCTGTTGCAGCCTGCCTGCCAGATTGCCCGCCTATACAGAAAATGTACCAACCACGACAAGGTATTTAAGGTAAAATTGTATAGACCATAAACGCAAGTAAAATCTATCTTATTCGGACTGACCAAGGATGAATTTGTTGAATTGAATGGGGCGAAATGAATGCAAGGTTATAATGTCATCATGGTGTACAACAACACTCTGGATCGATTATTGATGTGCAAGCGGATCAAAGATCCGTATAAAGGGTTAAGCAACTTAGTGGGCGGTAAGATCGAAGCGGGCGAAGCAGGCCTAGATAGCGCTTATAGAGAGTTATTCGAAGAAACGAGTATTTCTAGAGAGGATATCACGCTGCATCACTTGATGGATTTTACTTATTATTATCAGCATTGTTATGTTGAAGTGTACGTTGGCAAATTAAGACGCGATGTCGAGATTTCCGGAGATGAAAATCCCTTATACTGGTCCGAATTAACGCCGGATTTCTTCGATATGTCGCTATACGCGGGTGAAGGCAATATAGGACATATGGTAGCGCAGGTGAATATGTATAAGGATGCAGTTCTGCGCGATTAAGGGCAAGCAGGCATCACGACCAGTTCCGGAGGGGAAAATGATCAGAGCATTGGCTTCGATGTGTTTAGGTTGGATATTTTACCGGTCGCCTTCCGTTCCATGGTCGGCTCAAGAAATCCAAGAATATGAGGAGCTCTACTCGGCTGCGGTCTCCGGTCATTCGGACATCCTCTACACCAGTAAGTATCCCAAGTACCGGTTTATTCAATATATCGCGGGGTCCAAGCCGGTAAGATTGCATGGTTCCAACAGAAAGGACATTACGGAATTTCAACCCCGACTGCAGACGCTATTTAACGGTCAATATGTCGAGGCTGTCTTTGCAACCAGAGACAGTGTGTGGGCGTTATTCTATGCGGTATTTGACCGGGCGAAGCTGGAGGGGAATTTTCGAAATGCCTGCTTGACCGTCAAAGGGGATACCAGCCGTTACTATTTCTTCTCCCTGACCCGGGCAACGGCGGACCGGAACCCCTGGACGGAGGGTATGGTGTATATCCTGCCCGATGCATCCTTTACTCACACAAGCGATGGCATCGTTTCCTTTGATGAATGGACAAGTTCAGAACCTGTCACTCCTCTCACCCGCCTGTCTGTAAAGCCGCAGGATTTTTACTGGATGGATAAGGTTTCTTGCCATAAGCCCAGGGAGTTGGTCTTGATATCGTGGCTGCTCTACAAGTCTAGAGTTAGATGGGGGAGGAATGAGTAGTATATCGGTTCCGGCTGGAAGCGCCAGGAAATTTGAGAAAACGACACCTTTGTTCAGTTTGACTTCCTCAGTAACCTTGCCAAAACTGCGTTTTTAATTACACAGGGCAGATTGTCTTTACAATTTCCCCCATTGCATCGTCATTCCATACTTAATGTACATGCGCCCTCTTATATAAGACTGGTATTGCCAATGCTATAAGAATCATCCCCATAAACGCGGGCGCGGCATGGCCGAGTGATACATAGATTTGACCTCCGATAATAGGTCCAATCATTCTTGCTAAAGCCTGAATAGACTGGCTGCCTCCTTGAATTCTTCCTTGTTCACTAGAGTCAACAGACTTGGAGAGCATCCCATTGAATGAAGGCCCGAAGATCGAATCCCCAAAAGCAAATATAAACATGCCAACAATAAGAAGAGGATAGAAGGAGAACAAAGCAGATAGCGCAATCAGACTGTAGCCTATAATCTCCGAAGCCATTCCTAGAATGGCTATTTGTTTATCAGTAAGCTTTAACAAAAGCTTGGGCATGATGAGGCCTTGTGAAATAATGTCCAGGAAGCCCATGATTGAAAACATAGCTCCGATTAATGCAGGCTTCCAATCGAAAGTATCCATTGTAAATTGCGAAAAAACGGCCTGTAAGGATCCGTTGGGTATCCAAAGTAAGAATGCTGAGATAAGCAGCCATTTTAAGTTTTTCATGGCAAGCAGGTGTGCAAGCTGTGTAAATGGATTCAGTCTGATCAAGGTAATCTCTTTCAGTCTATTCTTCTTATCAAGGCTCTCAGGCATAAAATAGAATCCATAAATGACATTCAATAAAGTGATGATTGCTCCCACATACATGGGTACCGAATAACCAAACTTGGCGAGTAATCCGCCTAAAGTGGGGCCAATGACCGTGCCTACCCCTACCACCGCGCTCAACCATCCAAAGTATTTGGTTCTCTGATTGGGAGGAATGATATCTGCAAAGTAGGCGAAGATCGTGCTTATGCTCCCGCCAGTTATCCCCTCTATGATGCGCCCAACAAATAGTACCCATAGAGCACCTCCTATACCAAAAACGAAGTACCCGATTGCTGAACCCAATAGGCATAGTAAGAGCACTGGACGACGGCCATATCTGTCGCTCAAAGCTCCAAATACGGGGGCCGCAAAAAACACGCAGCATGCATAAACCGAGGTCAACAGCGTAACAACTATAGCTTGTTCTCCCGGATTGCTTGTATAAGGCTGCACTAAGAATGGGACGACGGGTGTGATGATACTGAAGCCTATTCCGCAAAGAAACACAGAGATAAGTCCGAATAGTAAAGCGTGCTTATCTACGGCTTGTACTGTGTTCGGTTCGTTGTGTGAGCTAGATTTGGACACTTAAGTTCTCCCCTCAAGATTCGTGGTTTGTCTTCCTCGGAAACAAAAACATCGTATCATCATTTTGCTTCCTTGGCAACAAAATAATAGCCATAGAAAAGGCAGCCCGTTCTCCATAGAGCCAGGCTGCCTGTAGGTTGATCTTCATTATTCAAATTTATTCCGACTTCATATCTATACCCTGTTTCATAATTTCTGCATCCAAATGCCGGCTATACTTGTCCATGAAGCGGAGCATACTGTCAAATTGCTCCTCGGTTACCTGCTCAAATACGGCTTTATCCCGCTCTTGAAACTCTTGGTGCAGTTCCTCATGAATGTTATAAATGACTTTGCCTTGCTCAGTAAGCCTAAAATAGATTTCTTTCTTGTTTTCCGGCTTCTGGTAGCTTTCGATCAGGCCTTTTTTGACGAGCTTCTTCGTTATTTTACTTATGGCACCGCTAGTCATATAAAGGGACTCGGCAAGTTTTGTCACATTGGAATCCACATTTCTTTCAATGCATTCGATGCAGTGGACTTCAGAAGACTTATGACCCTTAAGACTGTCTTCCATCTTAAACTTATTCAGCCAAACCATTTTGTTGAATAAGTCCCTGAAACCCACTCTGACCTGTTCTTCTTTGTTCATGGCCGATCCTCCCATCCGTTCGTCTCCATACCTCTACCTTACCAAAAACAAAAACAGAGTGGTAGTCCAGCTCCCAACCCGCACATTTTATAAGATCTATCATCAACATAAGCATCCAGGGTGAGAACCAGATGTTTTTCTTGTTTCACTTTACTTTGACAAAATATATTAACTAGTGTTAATTTATTTATGCTAGTTAATATTTATCTAAGGCGGATGATGAATGCATACAGATATCTCTTTGAGGGAGTGGAAGAAAGCGCGCAGCAAAGTGGCATTGTATGAAGCCATGCTGGCATTGATAGAGGATAGGATGTTCAGGGAAGTGATGCTCGACGATATTTGCCGGAGGGCGGAGGTATCCCGGGTTACGTTTTTTAAATTTTTTGCAAGAAAGGAAGACCTGCTCGTCTATTACATGCGGGTATGGCTGACCGAGCGTATGATCGAGATTGAAGCCGGACAGAAGCGCGGGTTCGCCGCGATCAGGCATCTGCTGCATCAAGTGGCGGAAGCGTACCGGGTGAGAGCGGGCATTATGCCCAGCCTGATCGCTGCGCTGGCGGAGGTGAAGATGCATCCTGCGATGCCGGAGCTCAGCGAGGCTGAGGTTCGGCTGCTGTTCCCGGGGCATGAAGACCTGGGAGCCCTGGCCCCCGACATGTTCAAGCTGTTTCGGCAGTGCATGACCGAGGCGGAAGCCGCAGGGGAATTGAGAGAGGGCGTAACCGTAGATATGGCGGTAAAGGCTTTATTTACGGTGTTTTACGGAGCCTTCTTGACCGCTCAGCTCTATGCTTCTGCCGATATTGAAGGTTTCTATGAAGCCCATCTGGGATTGCTCCAAAAATAGGAAGAGGTGGTGTAACGATGAGCAAAGTCATACCAGGCCGGTATACGGCACATATGGAAGGGTCATTCGTCGTATTTATCATTGGGATGCGCATCAATAAGCTATGGGCCGTTCACAAATGGCTGCCGGTGTTCATGGCCATGGGGCCGATGATGCAGGAGCTGTACCGAAACCGTGAACTTGGTTTTTTGGAGGCCAGCTTTCATTTATCTTGGCGCGGCGTATCTCTCATTCAGTACTGGAAGTCATTCGAGCAGCTGGAGGCGTATGCGCGTAAGGGCGCGACTCATCTGAAGGCTTGGCGCCGGTTCAACGAGAAGGTTGGGACGAGCGGCGTGGTCGGCATTTATCACGAAACCTACCTGATCGGGGAAGGCCAGTATGAATGTGTATACAATAATATGCCTGTCTATGGCCTGGCTAAGGCCGGGGAGCATGTGCCCGCTACAGGACGGCGTGAGACGGCCAGCCGAAGGCTTGGGCGAGAGGGAGAACCGGCGGTGCCTACGCCGGCTAATCCGAGGTAAATAGCCAGGAAACAAAGGGAAATGGGTTCATGTGTCGAATATTAACTCCTAATTATGTATATTTATACATGTTATTCGATGATTAGGAGGAGATATGGGTTGCATGTCTTGGATATCGAGAGCTTAACCCCGGTTCAAATCAACGAGATATTTCGCTTAGCCGACCAGCTAAGGACTGAGCCGGAAGGAAGCTTGCTAGCAGGCAAAACCTTCGTCCTATTCTTCCCCGGGACGAGTCTGCGGACGAGGGCGTCCTTTGAGAAGGGCATTCATAGCTTGGGCGGGCAATGTCTGTTGTTCCCCCCGGAAACCTTGGACACGAGAGAGCAGCTTGGGGATGTCATTCAGTACGTGCAGAACTGGGCCGACGGCGTTATCGTCCGGTATCCGGAGCATAGCAAGCTGCTGGAGCTGTCCAAACATTCGGCCATCCCTATCATCAACGCCATGACGGCATACAATCATCCTTGTGAGATTTTGTCAGACCTATACGCGCTGAGCAGAGCTAGGGAAGATTACAGGGAATTGGTCTACACCTTTGTCGGCCCGGCAAGTAATATCTCCAGATCGTGGATGCAGATGGCCCAGGTGATGAACCTGGCATTTCATCACGTGTGCACGGCGGGGAATGAATTAGCGGCGGAGTCTCCGGCCTACCGCTTTCATACGGATCTGGATGCCGTATTACCTGCAAGCGATGTGATATTGACCGATTCTCTTCCGGCTGCATATAAGACCGAGGCCTATATAACCAACTATCAGATCAATCTTGAACGTATGAAGCGGACCAAGCCGGGTGCGCTTTTGAATCCATGCCCGCCTTTTTTCCGGGGTGAAGAGGTGAGCGAAGAAGTCATTGCTTCTTCGTATTTCACCGGCTATGCCTTCAAGAAGAATCTGCTGGTTGTGCAGCAAGCTATCCTGGTGTATGCCCTCGGGCACTGACGGGCCTGGTTTGAGGCTGTACCTCCGTGCTGGAGTGAGCGTATCTCACCGGGCAGAAGACCTTGCAGATTGGTGCAGAGATTGCAAGGCATCGGAGTGTCACGCCGTTATATAGTGATTGTGGAGAGGTGATCGTGAATGGAATGGGTAGACCGGATGAATCAAGCCATCGGCTATATCGAGGATCATCTGACAGAGGAGATCGACTACAGCGAAGCGGCCCGAATCGCCTGCTGCTCGGTGTATCACCTCCAGCGGATGTTCCCTTTTATCACTGAGGTGAGCCTGTCGGAATACATCCGGCGGCGGAGGCTGACACTGGCGGCCTACGAGCTGCAGAACAGCAAGGTGAAGGTGATTGATCTGGCGCTCAAGTATGGGTACGACTCGCCGGAAGCTTTCACCCGCGCCTTTCAACAGGTGCACGGAACGACGCCGACAGCGGCGCGAAGCGCCGGGGCCAAGCTCAAGGCCTACTCACGCATCTCCTTTCACATATCGATCAAGGGAGCGGCGGAGATGAATTACCGTATCGAAGCATTGAAGGGTTTCTCGATAGTGGGCGTGGAGGAGCGGGTGAATACGGACGAGGCGTTCCATGTGGTTCCGGGCTTATGGGCGAAGGCCGGGAGCGAGGGGTTATTCGGCAAGCTGTGGGAGGTCCGCAGCCCGGATCATCCGGTCAGAGGCATCCTGGGGGTATGCGCGGACGGAGACTGGGGCAAGAGCGAAGAGTTCAGCTATATCTTGTCCATGGTGTCCGACCATAAGCCGCCTCCGGAGGGGATGATCGCCCGGGAATTCCCGGAGGCCACGTGGGCAGTCTTTGAAGCGGAAGGTCCGCCTGAGACCCTAGGCGAAATCTGGCGGCGTTTGTACACGGAGTGGGTGCCGTCTTCGGCTTACGAACTCGCTTACCTGCCCGCGATCGAATGCTACCTGCCGCCGGAGGAGAATAAAAACGAGCTATGGGTCCCTGTCGTCAAGAAAAGCACGATCTGAGTCTCATAGCCCAACCGAGCCGGAACAAGAAAACCCGTACTGTCATTGCTGATGACGGTACGGGTTTTGTTAGATGTATTAGTCTTCAAACTCCACGTTGTGATACACCTGTTGAACATCCTCCAGGTCCTCCAGCGTGTCGATAATCTTCTCGAACGGTGCCAGGGACTCCTCGGGAAGGGTGACGTAGTTCTGGGCCAGCATCGTCAGCTCGGCTACGGTAAATTCCGTAATGCCCGCCTGGCGAAGCGCCTCTTGAACCGCATGGAACTGGTCGGGCTCGGCATAGACCAGGATGTTGTCTTCCTCTTCCTCAATGTCACGCACATCGACGTCAGCTTCCAGGAGGATGTCCATGACTTCGTCGAGCGATTTGCCGGCGACCCCGATGACGGCTGTGGCGTCGAACATGTAGGCAACCGATCCGTTCACGCCCATATTGCCGCTGTTCTTGCTGAACGCGGCACGCACGGCGGAGGCCGTGCGGTTGACGTTATTGGTCAGTGCATCGACGATGATCATGGAGCCGTTCGGACCGAAGCCCTCATAGCGCAGCTCTTCGTAGATTTCATCGGAGCTTCCCTTGGCTTTGTCGATCGCACGGTCGATGATCGCTTTGGGCACGTTGTACGTTTTAGCCCGCTCGAGTACGACTCTCAGCGCGCGGTTGGATTCCGGGTCAGGTTCGCCCTTCCTCGCCGCGACATAGATTTCAAGGCCGAATTTGGCATAAACACGGCTTGTATTGGCATCCTTGGATGCCTTCTTTTCCTTGATATTATTCCATTTGCGCCCCATCTCGAACCTGCTTTCCTTGAAGTATATTCTCTTCTCTAGTATAACCCATTTTCCGGGCAGATGGACAGTCTGCAGAGGGGAGGTCTTCATCATGGAAAAATATTTAAAACTTAACATTCCGTTAATAAAATATCATAATGCCGTTTACAGAGCCTGAGTACAGTATAGAAAGATCTTCCACCTTAACCCAGAGAGGAATCTTGATCCCATGAAACGAAAATCCGTACTCGCAGGTCTCTCCGCCATTCTGCTCGCAAGCGCGGCATTCCAGGCATCGGCATCCGCTGCCGGTCAGGAGAAGGCAGCAACTGTCGCCGACCAGGTGCATTTCAGCTTGAATGGCAGCTCCGTATCCCCGGCTGTGCCTCCTGTGAACGTGGATGGCAGCCTGTATCTGCCTGTCCGCGCATTCGGTCAAGTCTTGAAGAAATATGTCGATTGGGACGCCGCTACCCAAAGCGTACTGCTGACGGACAAGCCTGAGCTGATCGGCAAATACGAGCTCAAGGCGCCGGACCTCGCACCGGGCATCAAGATGAGCGTAGGTTCTTCCTTGACCCATCTGCCTGGCGACCCGGACAATGTATTCTACTCCACGGCGGACCGCGGGCCGAATGGTGAAGTTGTCGTGGACGGAGAGACTCGCCGTACGTTCCCGCTCGTGTCCTACACGCCGTCGATCTATAAGATTCAGGTGGACAAGGGCGAGATTAAGATTCTGGAGACGATTCCTCTCAAGGTGAAGGGCGTGGACCCGGTATCCAAAACCGCTAACATCACCGGCCTGCCGAACGTAGCTTCCCGCGACGAGAAGCCATACGATAAGGAAGCCAAAACCTTGCTCAGCTACGACCCTTACGGTCTAGATATCGAAGGCATCGCCTACAACGCCAAGGACGACACGTTCTGGATCTCTGAAGAGTACGGCCCGAGCATCGTCCAAGTGAAGCGCGACGGCACCATCCTGCAGCGCATCGTGCCGCAAGGCATGAAGGCTCTGCTCGACTCGCCGGAGGTTCCACTGGTAGAAACGATCCCGGCCGCTTACCTGACCCGCCGCCAGAACCGCGGTATGGAAGCGGTAGGCATCACATCGGATGGTAAGTGGATGTTCGCTGCTATGCAGAGCCCTCTGCGCAACCCGGACAAGAAGACGGACAACTCCCGCGCGCTCCGCATCCTCAAGTTCGATCTGAGCACACTGAAACCAGTAGCCGAGTACGCTTACATCACGGAAGATGCGTCCCAGTTCAAGGACCTGGTGCAAGCGGATATTGTCATCTCCGATCTGGTCGCTGTTAATGAAAACACGCTGCTCATCGACGAGCGTGACAAGAATGCGGGCGATAAAGCCCAACTGAAGAGAATTTATCTCACGGACCTGTCCCGGGCGACCAATATTCTGGGCAAGTATGACGACGCCAAAGCCACAGGCAAGACGCTGGAGCAATTCAGCGTGGCTGAGCTGACACAGCAAGGCATCCGCTCCCCGCAGAAGCGCACGGTGCTGGATGCAGTCGAATTCGGCTTCCCGTTCGAGAAGATCGAGGGCATCTCGCTCGTGAACGGCAATATCCTGTCGTTCGTCAACGACAACGACTTCGGCGTAGCCGGCGACACCGGTGCAGGCAACGGAACGCTGCTCTGGCAGTTCAAGCTGCCGTATACGATTAAGTAAAGAAACCGGGAGCTGCGATCGATTCGATCACGGCTCCCTTTTTCCGCTTGTTCCGTGCGGGGACAGCCAATACCATCAGCCGTCTTCAGGACGGCATGGATGCCGGTCATTGCTTTGTTACTCTATCAATGTTAATATCTGAGTGAATAACTAGGTTTAATAGAATCGCTGGCTTGGATAACTTCTACCGGACGACCGGAGACGCTTGGGGAATAGGGCGTCTTGCGGTCGTTTTTGGCATGGAGTAGCGAGATTCATACGACGGGAGTGGATTAGACTATGCATTATCGGCAATTGGGAAGAACGGGACTCAAGGTATCGGAGATCAGCCTTGGTACGATGGCGTTCGGCCGCTGGATCGATGAGGCGGCTTCCGCCACTGTGCTGAGTCAGGCGCTGGATGCGGGGATCAATCTGATCGATACGGCCGATGTGTACGGCCGGGGGATGGACAACGGCAATGTGCAGCAAACTGGCGAGTCCGAAGAAATACTCGGACGCCTGTTGAAGGGGCGCCGAGATGATATTGTGCTTGCTACGAAGTTCCATGGCCGGGTCGGAGCCGGGGTTAATGACGAAGGGCAGAGCCGGTACCATCTGTACCGGGCGCTGGAGAACAGCCTGCGGCGGCTGCAGACCGACCATATCGATCTGTACCAGGTGCATCGATTCGATCCGGGCACGCCGCTGGAGGAAACACTGCGCGGACTCGACGATCTCGTCAAGCAGGGAAAAGTCCGCTACATCGGCTGCTCCAACTATGCGGCCTGGCAGCTCGCCAAGTCTCATGGCCTCAGTGCGCTGCACGGCCTGCACCGGTTCGAGAGCGTCCAGCCGGAGTACAGCCTGATCTCACGCTCGATCGAGCGCGAGCTGCTGCCGTTCGCGGAGTCCGAGCAGGTCGGCGTGATCGTCTATAGCCCGCTCGGCCGGGGGATTCTGACAGGCAAGTACCGCGAAGGCGAAGTGCCTCCGCGGGATTCCAGGCTGGCCGCCGGAGAGAAACGGCTGCAGGCGCTGCTGGAGAGCAATCCCGCGTACGCGCTCGTCGAGGCCATCCGTCCGCTCGCTGAGCGGCGCGGCTGGACGCTGGGCCAGTATGCGCTGGCCTGGGTGCTGAGCCAAGGCGCCGTGACGTCGGCGATTCTGGGCGCCTCCAAGGCGCAGCATGTGGCGGATGCCGTGCAGGTGGCCGGACAGCGGCTGCCGGCAGAGGAGCTGGCCGAGATCGACGCGGCTGCTAGCGCGGTCGGGCTGCGGTTCTAGCTCTTGGGTGGAGGAAGCTTTTATTAGGTGAAAGCTGAATAAGGGCAGCTGGAGCAATTGGACTTCTTATAGTGAGAATCCGATTGTGGTGGGGGAAGAGGAGAAGGCTTAATCGGCATAATAGTAGGTAACTTGGAGTACATCGCTCATGTGGCGATGTGCTCCTTTGCTTTGGGTCCTGGAGTATCGAGGGTAATTTGCACGTGCATGCAATTCCACTTGATTCACAACCTTACGCGCGAGAAACAGAGGGATCATTCCTTGAGTGATCCTTAAATCGGGAGAGCCGACAAGGGTCTAATTCGCTTCTTGATTCCTGATCGATGATTTCACTTGCAGCCAGACGCGCAATCAGCGGCGCTAGCGTAATCGCAGAATGCATTACGGTCAGATAAAGTCCCTTGATGTGATCTTGGAAGCCCACGATCGGATAGCCGTCTTCAGGCATGGGTCTCATCCCGACCTGGATGCTTTCCAGCTCCAGCTGATTCCCGCCCTTCAGACTGCGACGCAACGTGTCGAACGCTCGCTTGCCGACCGCCTCGGGTCCGTTTTCCTCCGACTCGTCCATATAATCTTCCGCAGCCAGCAGCGTATGCTCCGTCAGTTGACGCGCTTCAAACTGCGCATTTGAGATTAAGGTGCGTATCAGCTTATTCGGAGTTTTCATCCGAATCAGAATGGAAGGCGACGACGTTACCGGCACGGGACAATCTAACGGGCTGCAAAGCTCGGTTATGCCTGTACCTGCGGCCAATACCACGACATCCGACTCCAGAAAACCCATGGACGTATGGACGCCGACCAGGCGGGAATCTTCTTGCTGCAGCTGTGTAACGTTGGTTCCGAACTGAACCTTTGCTCCGTACTCCCGCGCTTTGCTCAACAACAGCTCCGTTAACCCTATAGGGTCCACCGCACCTTCTTCGCTGACAAACATCGCTTCATCCGGATATTCCTTCAGATTCGGCTCTAATGCCTCCAGCTGCTCCCGGTTTAATCTTTGAACGTGGAGTTGTTCCCTTAGGGGCGGCGTGCCCCAAGTCAGCGCTCCATGCCAATGAATGTTCAGGTCGGACAGCTCTTGCTGAAGCGCATGATATTCGTCCAAAGCTGCATCGTATAAATGCCAGTATTCGGGAGCCACCCTATGAGTCGTATGTAGCCAGGCAAAAGATTTTTCCGTGACTTCACGCGCCGGGGCGGGATGTCGTTCAATAACGGTTACATCTTGATTTCGTTTGGCCAGATGATAGGCCACGGAAGCCCCGACAATCCCTGCCCCAACAATCACGATTTTTTGTTTTCTCAATAATTTCTCCCCCCTTGTCATCTCTTATTGTAACATAGGCATCAAAAGTGGCGGGTATATGAACGTACTGATCACGACCAGCGTGGGGACAAAAGTAACCAAAAAAGGGGCGTTTTCGTATACAGACGGACATTTGCAGTTAACTAAGAGGCTTTTGGCAGCGA
This sequence comes from Paenibacillus filicis, assembly GCF_038070315.1. Taxonomy (NCBI): domain Bacteria; kingdom Bacillati; phylum Bacillota; class Bacilli; order Caryophanales; family Paenibacillaceae; genus Paenibacillus; species Paenibacillus filicis. Next base: position 133,830 of record NZ_JBBPCC010000016.1, read on the forward strand.
TTGATCCTAAACGTCTCAAGCGTCTTATTTTTGTTGGCGGTACAAGTCTTAGACTGGAGTCGTTGAGTTAACAACGTTTATGAATTAATAAATCATCAGCTTCTTAAAAATAAGTTTTAGACGGGGTCCAATACATAAACCAGCGACAGAACAAGGCTTGATAAATAAAGTCTTAGACTGCCGCTGTTGTTGTTCAATTATCGTTTCGCGTTAGTTTAGTCAAGGATGCTACGAAAAAACTATATATTTCGATTTTCATATTCAGATTAATGCCCAATTGAAGGATTTAATGAACATGTAATTCCGATTTGATATCATTTTGACTTAAAAATTTCATTAAATCATTACTCAGCTGCACAATCTCATGGTTAGCATTATTCGCATAATCCGGCAGCATCATATCCCTAACCATTTTAGTTCGTAGCCATGTCATAAAGAAAAGATCCAAAAATAAGTTTGGAAATTTAAGCACGATTTTAAGCATGGGTGGATCAATTGAAACTCCAGCTTTTTGTATGGCCCTTAGATATGCTTTTAAAGTGACTGTTATTTTGCGTGCCGTCTTTCTGGTTCTGGCTGTTTTTTTGTCAATTATCTTATTCTCAGAATGTAAAAAGCTCATCAAGGCAATGTCTGATACGGAATGTGTGATTAGATACGCTTGCATATCCTTCTTAATAACGTAGGGAAGCTTTGCTTTTTTAAATAATTTTGCGAGGTTTTCTATGCGTTCTGTCACGACACCATTAATTTCTCCAAATGCAGTTGCCGCTATAATCTTTGGTAGAAATCGAGGATGCAATACTCCATCTTTAATCTGTCCGCCGAAGCCGGGAAAAGCTGGTAAAAGTCTATCCCCTACGATATCCAGCCACGAAGAAAATCCAATTGAATTACTAGTCATCGTAACTATATTTTTGCTTTGATTATCTTTTAGCGCTAACAACGCTGATTCGGACCGATCATAACGAACGGTAACGAAAATAAAATCGTATACATCGTCATTTTCGAGCGTATCAATGACATTCACTTGTATCGATCTAACTGTACCTTTTTCTTTATATTGCAGGCCATTTTCTCTTAATGATTTAAATCTATTCGAATGAGCAAACAGGCTAACGTCAAACCCTGCTTCAATAAGCTTAATTGCGTACATGCTCCCGATGACACCTGCACCAAAAATTAAAATTCTATCTTGTTTTGCTGACATTAAAACCACCCCTACTTATTAGCATTTCCTTTTGGATTATAAGACAACATGTTGTATGATGTGATTGTAAATCTTTATTATTCCTTGATCAACCATCAGTTTTTTATGATTTGTCGGATGATATTCTTATTCGATAGTAGGAGGGAAACATGAAGAAGCAACCCCAAATAACGGAGAAAACAAGACAAACGTTTGTAGAAGTTTTTTGTGAGTTATATAGCCAAAAGCCGATTGAGAAAATTTCGGTTCAGGAAATTGCGAATAAGTCAGGATATAACCGCAGCACCTTTTATCAATACTTTACTGACATTTACGAATTGTTAGACTCTGTTGAAAATGACTTATTGAATGACATGAAAAAAGAATGGGCGAATAAAGAGCTATCGATGCATACGGTTCAAGATACGCTCTATTGTCTGGACAAAAGAGAACATCTCCTGGTTCTTAATGCCCTTTTGGGTGATTATGGAAGTGCCCGTTTTTTAAAACGCTTAAAAAAAGAAATCACTTTGGATCAATTAGAATTAAACGTTCCGCATAACCATTCCTTAACGCCATACTTCATTGAGTTTTACCTGACAACTTCCCTTTCTTTATTTCGTCTTTGGCTCCAGCGTCAAAAGGATTTATCGTCAGAAGAATTTTTCAAGATAGTGGAGAACCTATATGCAAGAGGGATTACGCCCTATTTTAAAGAATGAATCTGTCATTCAAACCAATTCCATATATACTCCATAAAGACTGACCTAACCTACTCTTAAGGGTCCGCATTCTGTAAATACAGACTTCTGCAAGTTTTTCTAAAGCAAAAGGACGATAACATCAATGTTATCGTCCTTTTACTTGGTTCAGGGGCCAGCCAGGACCCAGAGTACACCTTACCCCGTCGTCCGATAAACCTCGCGAATCGGATCCTCAATGTCCGGCACCTGCACGGCCTCGGATAGCTCGATGACGAGCAGGCGGTGCGGAGCGAGCTTCGTAAACGAACGGAGAGAAGAGGGTCATATTCAGATACGGGTATTAAGCTCTAGCGGCCAGCCAAAATCGCATCGGCCAAAATATCTACCTGATTCTCGACCGCAATCGGATCATCATTATACAAGTAGTTATAGTTGATTACGTGTACGTTTCCGTTCTTGACGGCTTTGAGGTTTTTCCAGATGGGGCTATTCTCCAGATCCTTTAAGACAGTCGAAGTTCCATCGGGATCATAGGTAGTCAAGATAATGTGATCGCCCGCATATTCGGGTAGAACTTCGTAAGAGATCTCACTATACCATTCCTTAGAATTACGGAACTCTTTATCTACTTTGGGAGCAGGTGTCACCTGCAGACCTTCATACAGAGCGTAGCCGCCCATATTGACAAATCCGTATACGCGCAATTTATTTTTCCAGATGTTGAAGATGGTGAAGGTTTCATCCTTGCTAATTTTGCTGGAAACCTTCTTGCGAGCCGCTTCTACTTTTTGATCGAATTGAGTGATCCATTGCTCCGCTTCTGCTTTCCGTCCGAGAATATCTCCGAAGATACGTACAGAATCCTTGGGTCCGCCACTCAGCTCCAGCGGAACGGTTGGAGCGATTTTGGAGAATTTGTCGTATTTCGAGGCTCCCCAGGAAATGATGAGATCCGGCTGCAGCTCAATGATCTTCTCCAGCGACTGTCCGATGCTCTCCGTGCCATCTTTCTTAATGAAGGGATGATTCTTCAGTACGTAATCGTCGGTACCTATTGGCTTTAGCCCAAGGGCAACGAGTTGGCCATAATACCAGTCTGTGACTACACGTTCTGCTCGGACAGGAATTTCGGAGCTGCCTGCCATATGTGTATAGGAACGAGTTTTTGCTTCCGTACTCTGCTTATCGGCTTCCTTATTATTCGCTGCGGATGTGTTATTGACCGGCTGCTCCCCCGCGTTACTGCCTGATTCCTTCGCATTACCGCAAGCCACCGTTCCCACAAGCATCATGATTGCCATGAAACCAATCAGTATGGTTCTCTTTCTAGCCATTCTCTGTTGCCCCTCCTGTATATAATGATTCTCATTCTCACTGATCACTATAACAAGTTCACTAATCCATGTACATGTCAGATTAGTCTAGGTTTTTTTGGACAAATGGGGCAGCAGGTAATGGATGACATCATCCAGCTGTGCACCCAGTGCAGCTGGCCCGTAACCGTACCATTTGGTCATATCAACCGGGTATACACATTGCTGCTTCACAGCCGTTCGGGCAAGCCACTCGGGACTTTTCATCATCGTCGCTGCACGTAGTCTTGCTGCCGGATTATTCTCAATGGATACCACATAATGATCGGCATCGTATCCGGTTAATTCAGGGATCGAAAACTCGGGGTGCTCTAGCCCTTGAACGCGCATGGACGCAACAGCCTGAGGAGGTGTCAGCTTCAGGATATCGTAGAGTAAGTCAGCGCCCATATAGCCATAGGCATAGATTAACGAACGATCGCTGCGCACATTAAGGATAGCAACGGTCGCCCCAGGATTCAATGTACGACGCAAAGCTTCCCGAATCTGTCCTGCCCGCTGATCGAAGGCATCCAGCCAGTTGCGCGCTTGCTGCTCCATACCTGTTAACTGAGCAACATTCATAAAATGTTGTTTCCAAGTCACACCGCGCCAAGGAATCTGTATGACTAGACCCACCTGGTGATAGGGTTCAATGTGCGGGTCATCGCCTTCTGCAAGAGGATACAGAATGATATCAGGCTTGACGCTCTGGAGAATCTGCAGCCGTCTGGACTGCTGTGTCTGCCAGTAGAGGGGGTGAAACGAAGGGGAGACTTGAGATAATTGAAAATGCCCATTCACCCAAGTATCGGTAATGGCCGCACAAGGCGTAACGCCGAGCGAGAGCAAGTCCAGCGTATAGGCATGATCCAAGGAGGCGATTGTATGGGGCTTCCGTACATATATCGTTGGAGACATTCCAGTGACCTGCTTGAATTTACGGCTCAAATAAAATTCATCGGAATACCCCACCTGGCGGGCAATTTCGTTTAAGGATTGTCGGGATTGAAGCATAATTGCCTTCACCTTATCAATGCGTATACGATTGAGATATTCGTTAAAGGTAAAGCCAGTGCGCTGCTTGAAGCTTGACGTGAATTGACGCAGGCTTAAACCGGATAGGCTTACCACATCATCTCTTTGGATTTTGCGGTCATAATGCGTGTGCAAATAAGAAATAACCTGGTCCATACCGTCCAGCTGTTGGGTAAAAGAAATACAATCGGGCTGTTCAAGTGCCCAGCTTGCATCGGCGAATAGAAGCATGAATTGAGCTTGTACCGGGAGACGCTGCGATAGGCTGTTATACAGCCGATTTTCGTAGGCATCAAATAGCGCGGATGCCTGATCAAGCAGACTGGCATGATTCAGTTCAGCGAGCGTCGGCATGAGCGGGGAGTCTGTGGACGATTCCTCGCCTATCCATTCGTAGTCGCAGGCATAAAAACGAAGCTGTCCGGCGGACGTTGAGGTCTCGGTCAGATCTTTTCCAAAATGAATGGATGTATGTGGCGGCAGGCATACACAACTGAAGCCTTCCAGCCTATGGGTGTGGTTGTTGATCGTCACTGTAGCTGCATGTGCCTGTATCACGAATAAGCTAGAGGTATTCCGGTGATAGCGAAGGCCCTCGGTGTGCAAGGCCTCTGCATGCCTATACATGTTGCTCAGTACAGGAAGTCCTGAATGCTTCATACGAGTGCCAGCTCCTTCTAGGATGCTTTTCTTCATTAAAAGTATAAGGGAAGGGCATTCGTTCGCGCAAAGAGCACCTAAATCCCGCCATCCTAGTGATGGGAAGGTGAACTTATCGTCTTGCTCAAGCCATGGGCGGACAACTGGCTTTGGCTCAATGACTTTGCATCGGCAGCTTCGTCGTAGATGTGATTCTTGCACGAGTAGATTCTCAATCGTAGTCAAGGAGACCGATGAAAATAAGCGTTGTTAGCTCCTCCGAGGATTCTCACTGTGCTGTTGGAGTCCTTCGAGCGAAGGAGTTCTCATGGAAATAAAAAGTGGACAATCCGATTGCGACAGGTGAAGAGATAAAGGGGTAAGGCTGCTCCGTAAACAGCTCGCAAACAAGAAATCGGAGAAAGTGGCTACAACAAGCACGAAACTAGTCACTGCGAGGTAGTCGGCGTGCCTGATAGGCTGATTGTCGGAGCGACAAAGGTCTCGTTTAATCTTCTATTCATGTAAGAGCCAGCCCTATTCGGCTGACTCTTGTATGAATAGACTGTTCAATTGTGATTTTTTAGACCGATAATTTCAGCTTCAGGCAGCCCGGAAGCTTTGATAATAATGGATGTTTCCACTCCGAGGCTAAGAAGCTCTAACGCCATTTCAATGGCTTTCCTTCGTTCGCCACGAGCTTCGCCTTCGGCTAAAGCCCCCTCAATCATGGAAGCTTCATCATGTAAATACTTCTGTCTATCTTCATACAATCGGCGGGCTTCTGCGTCCTGACTAAGAAATTCTAACGTATCCATAGCCTTTTTCAATACAGGTTCGTTCATCGTCAGCACCTCCCAATTGGATCTATCGACACCCTTCAGGAACAGCAACCAGTTTACCAATCCGCCGCTTTCAACGGGGGCAGCTTGGTCACCGAGCTTTGATAATTCGAGAAAATGTAGTTCTATATCATCGATAAGTGGAATGCCAGTACGGTCTTCACGTAGATGAAACACATTATGATATTCATTGTTTGGAAGGAATGAATAATTTAATATGTTGATGGTAACACATTTCTTCAGCATCTTGTAGGAGTGACCCTCTTGTAGCTGTCCACTGTATAGTTTGCTCCAATAAAACATGGTTCTTTTCTCGGTGTCATACTTGTTGAACAGTTGCATCTCAACGTTGATGAGTTCACCTTCTGCTGTTTTGCCACGAATGTCAAGAATGGATTACTTGTCGCGGGGAGCGTCCTTATCGGTATAAGGGTTCAGCAGAGTGATTTCCGTTAAAGGAGGCCTACCGGCTTCAATAAACGTCGTGTTTAAGAATGCAAGCAGAACATCTCGGTTTTCGTCACTGCCGAAGATGCGTTTGAATAAAAAATCATTTCGAGGATCAAGCAGTTCGTTCATCCGTAATCAACTCCATTCATTATTAGTATATCATCTAGCTAAGTTCTTAGACACACCTAAGCAGACACGCTTGTTAATGAATCACATATCTGCATCAACAAATGAATTTGGTACGAATAGAACCCTTCTCGCCTACGCAGGATTGTGCTTGATTAATCCAAGCTTCCGGCATACAATATAGTAAATATTTGGTATGTGCAACTGGCGTAAACGTGGAGTACCACGAGGGAGCACATAGTCATATCGCCGTACGCCTGGGCAAAGTATTTGATCTTCGATCAGATGCTTTTTTTATTTCACTTGAGGAAAGGTCAGGTGTAGGGAATGAAAATGGCGTTTATATTGTTCGACAAGATGACAGCGTTAGATTTTGTTGGCTTCTATGAAGCTGTAACGTGGATGGGGATTCTACGAGCGAAGGAAGAGGTATCCTGGGATTTTTGCTCGAATCAAGAGGAAGTCACCGATGATCGAGGATTAACGATCAAAGTTAGTCAGGTCTGCCCCGAGCTTTCGGTCTATGATTTGATCTTTATTCCTGGGGGGCTATCGACAAGGCAGCTGAGATTTGATACCGATTTTATATCATGGATTCAGACGGCACGAGATGTGGAGTACAAGGTATCGGTCTGTACGGGGGCTTTGATTCTGGGAGCTGCGGGGTTTCTGGACGGGAAGAAGGCAACAACCAACCCTTCTGCCTATGATCTGTTGGCACCTTACTGTGCAGAAGTGATCAGAGAACGCTTCGTCCGAGACGGTAACCTGTTTACGGGCGGAGGCGTGTCAGCTTCGATTGATTTGGGGCTGTATGTGATTGAGTCCCTTACCAGCCCAGAGGTAGCGCGGCAGGTCCAGGACAAGATGGACTACCCGTACTATAGGTCGATGCGATAGAAGCTGAATGGTTAGAGCAGGTGGAACAAACAGCAAAAAACGTCAAGAACAAAGGTTCGTATTCGTTTATAATCAAGCAGAAAGGAAGAGGGTGAATGTCAACTTATGAAGGCTTGATGCAACGGGTGGTGGATGAGATCGAGGCGAGGCTGGGCGAGGAGCTTACCCTGTCTTCGCTGGCTCAGCTGGCGAATTTCTCAGACTTTCATTTCCATCGGGTTTTTCAATCCATCGTGGGTTGGCCGGTGATGGAATATGTCCGCGGGCGCAGACTGTTCCATGCGGCATGCCGGGTGGCCGGGACGAAGGATAAGCTGATGGATATCGCTTTGGACTACGGGTTCGGCACACCGGAAACATTCATCCGAGCTTTTCGCAAGATGTATGGCATGACACCAGGGGAGTATCGCAAGCAAGGTCTGCGCCCCCATGCCTCTGATAAAGCCAACGTGCTTGAGCGGAGGCTCAATCTCGACTCAGGAGGAATTCGCATGGAATTTCGCGTGGTTACCAAGCCCGGCTTTGATGTGATTGGCTACTCGATCCGCACCCGTAATAAGGACGGTCAGAACAACCGGGATATCCCGGCTTTCTGGCAGCGGTATTTGCAGGAGAAGCAAGGACAGGCCTTGTATGAACAAGCGGCTTCGACAGCGGAGTATGGCATCTGTGGAGACTTTGATATGGATACCGGTGAGTTCACTTACATCATAGGGGTGGAGGCCAAAGAGGGAGCCATTGTACCGGAAGGGGCCATTCGCCGGCACTATCCGGAGCAGACCTATGCCGTATTTACGACCCCGAAGGCGGCTCATGATCAATTTACTACAGCCATTCAGAGCACGTGGAACGCCATTTTCAGCGAGTGGTTCCCTCAATCCGGCTATGAGCACGGAGGAGCCGCTGAATTTGAATATTATGATGAGCGCTGCTGGCAGGACCGCAACGAGCTGCTTGAGATGGACATCTACATTCCGGTCAAACCCAGGAACGGTTAGATTCTGCACCACCAAGGCGGCGAGTTCAGCGAGCGTCCTTGATCACGGCGGATAAGACAAAGAGCGGCAGCCTCACGAGGCTCCGCTCTTTTGTTAGATGAATCTTTTATCGATCGGGGATCACGAAGGATACGGTAGTTCCCTCACCGGGCTTACTGATGATAGATAGTCCCTGACCGTACAGTTGGATCAACCGCCGGTTCGTATTCGCGATTCCAATTCCGCCCTTGCCCTTCAGGGTTGGGTTCAGTAGCTGGACCACCTTGCCAGGCTCCATACCCTTGCCGTCATCCTTGATTTCCACTAACGTGAAGCCTTCCTGGCGGGTAATCCGGATCTGGACGGTGCCGCCTTTCCTTTGACTCAGGACTCCGTGCTTCACCGCATTTTCAACCAGCGGCTGGATCGATAGCGGAGGGAGAAGCAGGCGGATATCGGGCTCCAGCTCCCAGACCACCGACAGTCTGTCCTCGAACCGTTCTTGCTCGATATACAGGTAGGCTTCCGCCAGCCTCAGCTCATGATCCAGCTCCACCAGATGTCCTGTATTCAGGAAATCAAAGCTAATCCGCAAAAAGGACGTGAATGCCTCGCCCAGACTTCGCATCTTCTCCGTATCGATCTCGCTAAGCACCATGATGGAATTCAGCGTATTGAATAGAAAATGTGGCTGAATCTGAGCCTGAAGATAAGCGGCTTCTATGCGTAACCGTTCATTCAGGGACTGCTTCATCGCGATCAGCGCCCTGATCCGGTACTTCAGCTCCATCGCGTCCACAGGCTTGGTCACATAATCATTGGCACCCGACGAAAAGCCCGTATAGATATCGGCAGGCTGACTGCGGGCCGTCAGCAGCAGAACCGGCAAATCCGAGACGGAGTAGCGTTCCCGCACCCGCTGGGTTAACTCATAGCCGGACATATTCGGCATCATGACGTCGGCAATCAGCAGATCCCACTGCCCGGTCTGCAGCAAGGCAGCCGCCTCGCGGGCCGAACTGGATGTTGTGATGCGATACGGCTCCGCCGAAAGGATACCGACGAGCACGTTCAGATTAACGGGGTCGTCATCGACCACCAGGATATTCACGTCCCCCTCGCTCAGCAGCGGCGTGGATAGCGCAGGGGCAGCCTCCGCATAGGGGAAAGCTTCGGTTGGAATGAATCCGGCCGGTATCTGCTCTTGCATACTGGCTTGAACCGGTCCCGGCTGCAGGAGATCATGGGAGCCCGGAGGCTGCGAATCATCCGCGATCGGCAGGCCAAAGCTGAATGTGGAACCTTTCCCCGGCTCGGAGCGGACGGTCAAGGTCCCGCCGTGCAGGTCGACCAGCTGCTTGCAGATGCTGAGTCCGAGCCCGATCCCCCTTCCGTCGCTCACTCCGGTAGCCCCTTGTTCATAGGGGAGAAAGATGCGCCCCTGGGTTTCCCCATCCATACCGCTCCCGGTATCCGAAACGTGGATCATGACCTGGTTATCCCGCACCTCGGCGGATACGGTAATCGACCCTTCCTCTGTGTACTTGAGGGCATTATGCAGCAAATTATATAGCACCTGCACCAGTCTCTTCTCGTCAGCCATGACCGGGGGCATAGCTTCCGGCACCTGCGTCAGCAGCTCCACCGGCTTGCCCTCCACCATAAAATGAAGCATGCCCATCACGCCGGGAACGACCGCTTGAATCTGCAGCGGCTCCGGCTTCAACGCAATACGATGCTCCTGGAGACGCGCGACATCAAGAAGATCGCCGAGCAGATGGGACATGCGGCGGCTGATCGTAATCAGCAGCTCCATATCCTTCACACTTTGGTCAGTCAGTTGGGCTTTCTCCTTGGTGACCACAGTCTGGGCGATATTCATAATGCCGTGAAGGGGCGTGCGCAGCTCGTGCGACGTATTGGCTAGAAATTGATCCTTCAGCTTGTCGGTTTTCTGTAGCTGCTCGTTGAGCTGGGCATTTTCTCTGACATTGCGGAAATATTTCTTAAACCAATAGGTGGAAAACCCGATGATCGTCGCCAGAATATCGATGGGATAGTAGACCGGAGTGGTACCCGCGATTTTCCATAACAGGTTGGATATGATGCCCGCTGCGGTCAGTAGCAGGAAGACGGCGTCTTTGTCGTTCTGCTGTCTGAAGATCATGGTACCTACGACATACATGAACCCGACAAACGGAATCAACCCGATAACCACGACGAGATTCAAATCCAGGGTTCCGCTTATAAATGAACCCGGCGCGGCCAGCAGGGCGCCTGTCAGTGCAACGAGAGCTGCCGTATAGGCTTGCAGCCACACATTTTTTGCAGAATGAGCCGTGAATTTTCTGAATACGAGAAGAATCAATGCATTTTGCCAGAGATAGGCGATCAGCCTGATTTTAATAGCCCACGATTCGGGCAGGGATACCCACAACAAGAGCACATTATCGTGACTGCCTATCACCAGTACACCGACTGTCAGCGTAAGCAGTCCCGTCATCAATAAAGCCCGTTCCTTAGGATTGATCAGATAGAGGATACAAGCATACAAGCCGTGAAGCCATAGGATGGTCGATGTAACGAGCTGAAAGCTGATCGAGTACCAGCGCAGGTTATCGATCACCGTCTGATAGCCGAAGCGGATAGAGCTAACGACGCTGCCTTTAGGCACCTCATCGGAGCGGGCTGAACGTATGATCAGTTCGATAGCTGTCGTTCCTTCGACCGAGTAGGACGTATAAGTAAGCTTCTTGGGTGCGCAGTCGCCAGCGTTCCCGGCAGAGGTGCAGCTGCCGCCGGAGGTTACCCCGTTGATGTCCACCTCGGATGAGGCTTGCAGGCCTTGGAGCCAGAAGGCGACAGGCTGCTTCAACGGATCGGTAAGCAGGCGCAGCCGGAAGGCTCCGGGCTCGCTGGACATACCGGAATCCTGATTCCCCGTGCCGCCCTGATTCTGGTGGACCCGAATCGTGCGTACTTGCTCCAGATCCAAGCCGCGCAGGTCGATGACCCCGTTAACAGCAGCAGGAGCCTCCAGCGTATAAAACAAGTTGGACCACGTCCAGCGCAGGCCGCAGAGCACGCTGAGGAACAAGACAATAGTAACGATGTATTTCAGGGAGTTTTTATGTTGGATATGCATCATATCGTGGAAATTCGACATCTATTCCGTTTTTCCTTTTTCTTTCCTGTTTTGGATACTTGGCTTGTTAGAACAGCTTAACGTGTAACCAAGGGCACACAACAGGCAGCACGCTGGCGGCCTGCATCGCTTGGGTATGATCGAGGCCGTCCAGAGTCTGAACGTCCCAGCCGAGCGCCTCCAGCTCCTGGCGCTGCCGCACAAGCGGCCCTGCGATGTCGACAAGAACATCTCCCCAGCGTTCCCCGTATTGGATGCGGTCGGCCGTGCCTGCGAAGCAGAGACGCGGACAAGCTAGACCGGACTGGGCTTCCCGGTCGTTGAACTCTTGCAGGGCTTGGTAGAGGGTGACGAACTGTTTCGTCTGGGCATCGCTCAGGCTGACTTCCACGGTCGACCAGTCGAAGTCCTCCGAAGAAGCGGTTTGTGGGGAATTCTTCCCTTCCCAGGTGGTCCCTGAGGAAGACATCCGATGAGTGGCCATCGTGACGCTGAGCATCTCCCGGTACGGTCCGTCGATCGGAGGAAAGCCGCCCATGACCAGCGCCGAGAGCCGGCGGGTTCGGATGGCTAGCTGCAGTCCGGCCAGCGCAAGCCAGGAATATCCGTAATAGGCGAACTGCCCGGCACCCGCCGAGTCGGCAATAGCCAACAGGTCGCTGGTGACGTTGGCAGGGGTCAAGGTTTCGGGCTTGGGGACTTGCATGACATGGCCTTCATAGTCGAAGGCGATTACCCGATACGTGTCGCTTAGACCTTCGATAAGCGTCCGTCCGAGAGCAGGATCTGCTCCCCACTTGCGCATCTCATCGGCCTGTTGTCCCTGGATAGGGTGAGGGTTAACCGGGAGCAGCAGCGAAGGGCCATCCCCGTATACCTCGACCTGAATCGTATGTCCATCATGTAAGGTGACTTCCATCATGCTTCAACCCCTCCATTTCGGATTTCTCATCGATAAAGGCGTACTTTCCTGACTGCAGAGACTGCAGCAGGGTCTGGGTCGCGGCTACCGCATAATCCATATAGCCCGCCCACAGCCCTACAAGCTCAGGATGCTTGGACGGATCGGACGGCAGCGCTTCAGTCGGCAAGGTTCTCAGAAATGCCGCGCTTTGCTGCACGGCGGTCAGCCGTTCTTCCAGCAGCGCAATCACCTGGTGACGGGGCAGCATCTCCATGAAGGCGATCCCGGCTGCCAGGTATTGAAAATCATGGCTCTTGAGCGCTTCTTCGAGAAGGGAGCGGAATTCCGCTTTTCCCTCGGGAGTCAGCGTATACTCTGTTCTCGAAGGTCCACGCTTGACGGAATCTCCTGAGTGCTCGGCTCTGATCATGCCCTGTGCCTCTAACTTGTCCATCGCATGATAGATCGAGCCCGGCTTGACGCTGGTCCAGGTATCGGCGCGCCAGGACGTGAGATCCTGATGAACCCCGTAGCCGTGGGTAATGCCTCGCCGGAGTATGACCCCGAGCACCAGTAATCGTACGGACGACATAGCATCAGTGCCTCCTTAGTTTAGAACGTGCTGAGCTTCAGTATAGCTGATTAGATTTTATCTAGTCAAATTTGAATAGTTATTGAGTATGCGCGTTTGCAAAGCAGGAGATCGAAGCCTCCTCAACGAATAAATGGTTAAATATTCCATGTAATGGAGGGCATATATGAACAGCTCAACACGTCCGTGCAAGGTCATCGTAGTTTGCGGTTCTTCCTCAGGAGTGGGGAAAAGCACCCTGGTAGACAGACTGTCCCAGTTGATTTCGAATGCGTCGGCCCTTTATTTCGATGCCTATCAGGCTACAACAGAATTTCCTCCCGATCTGTTCGAGGATCTCGCGAATGGCAAGGATGTAGACCCTAAGCACATTCGAAGTCCGTTATTTTACAGGGATCTGTGTGCGCTTCGTGAAGGTCGACCGGTCGTGGACCCCTGGAACCGGGAAGTGACACCTGGGGCGTATTTGATTGTGGAGGAGCCTTTTGGCCGGGAGCGGGAAGGGATGGCCGAGCTGATCGATTATATCGCATGTATTCAGCTGCCTATGGATATCGCTTTGGCGAGGCGGCTGCTGAGGAATCTGAAGCAGGACTTTAATCATCTGCCTACGGAGGAACGTATACAGTTCATGGAGTCTACGCTCCTCCAATATCTGAATGGCGGCCGAATTGCTTACCAGAAGCTATACGAGCTGGTTGCTGCGGATTGCGATCTGATCCTAGACGGACTCGAGACGACCGACGAGATGGCTCTGGCTGTGATCACGGATTTGAAGCGGCGCGGAATACTCCAGGATCAGGGATAGAATGTTTTGAATAATACATGATGGGCTGCACCGATCCGAGGTGCAGCCTTTCTGCGTTCCAACGCCATCATGTATATCCATTTCTCCGCAGAACGCCCATTTTATGAAAATCTACTTTATCTGTCGTAGTAATTATGCTACAATGCTTTTACTACGACAGATGAAGTACGACAGGTGGAGTAAAGGGGGGTACTTCTTGATCAGCAGTGATGTGATACGCGGCTATAACGATACGATCATTCTTTCCTTGCTTCTGGACGGGGAGTCCTACGGCTATGAGATTTCCAAGAAAATCAGACAGCTGTCGGAAGAGAAATACATTATGAAGGAGACGACCTTGTATTCGGCCTTTACCCGGCTGGAGAAGAACGGATATATTTACTCCTTTTATAAGGATGAGACCTTCGGGAAACGGCGCACCTATTACCGCATAACGCCGGAGGGGCTTGCCTACTACCGTGAGAAATGCGAGGAATGGCTGGTTACCAAGGAAGTCGTCAATACATTCATAAAGGAGCTGTGGTGAAGCATGGAGACGATCATCGCCTATCTGGACAATATATTCGAAACCTTGCCGAGAACGAGCCAAGTGCTGAAGCTGAAGCAGGATTTGCTGGCTAGCATGGAAGAGAAATATGAGGAGTTGAGGAGCGAAGGGAAGTCCAAGCACGAGGCGATCGGCATCGTGATCTCGGAGTTCGGCAATATTGATGAGCTGATCAGCGAGCTGGACATCCGTCAGACCCCCCAGTCCCAGGAGGAGCTGCTTCCCTATGTGACCGAAGAGGAGGCGGAGAGCTTTATCGCCGCCAAGAGAAACTCGGGCCTATGGGTAGGAATCGGCGTCAGTTTATGTATAGCCGGTGCCGCGGCTCTGATCCTGATCATCGTTCTGACGGAGCAGTATTCCCTTAGGCTCGGATTCGGTGAGAATGCTGGCGCGATGTTTGGGTTGATTGCCTTGATCCTGCTAGTCGCGCCTGCCATCGGAATCTTTATATATAGCGGGACGCGTATGGAGAAGTATGAATATTTGAAAGGCGGCTTCGAGCTGCCGTATTACTTGAAAGCTGAACTCGAGCAAAGAAAAGCGTCCTTCGCTTCGACGCATACGTTGGCTGTCATCACAGGGGTGAGTCTGTGTGTATTGTCCCCGGTCGCCATCTTCTTGGCAGCGGCTTTGGAAGGCGATGCGTCTTCGTATGGAATTGTGGTTATGTTGGCGATGGTTGCTGTGGCAGTCTTCCTGTTTATTTATTACGGAAGCATCAAGAATAGCTATAGCATGCTGCTGAAAATCGGCGAGTACTCCGAGAAAAAGCAAGAGGAAGACCGGGTGATTGGGTCCATCGCCGCCGTCGTATGGCCGATTGCGACTTGCATCTTCCTGATCAGCGGGCTGGTGTTCAAGCAATGGCACATTAACTGGATCATCTTCCCGATCACCGCTATCCTGTTCGGGGCATTCAGCGCTTCCTACAACATACTCAAACGGAAAAGCTAGCTTAACTCTTCATGCGGATACTTAGTTGGATCAAAATCATCGTTCCAGCGAAGCGCAGTTGAAAATGATGAATGCCAATCAAAATCAGCGAATGCTCTCTGCGGTTTTCGAGAATGAGATTCAATTCCCGATCTTGGATATTACTCATCCCCTGTTCAACGCAAGCATTGATGAACAGGCGTATCATTTTCTGGAGGGGCTGCAGCGAATTTTAACCCAAACCTCGTGGGTTTTGGAAGAGTCTCATGAAATTGATACGATCTATACTTTGTTTTCATTGAAGAAAGCGTGACTTTTTTGAGTATGTAGGGACCTTTTCAACTGCAGATCTTCTGAGCAGGCATGTTACCGGCATCAGATGAAGAGAAGAGCCGCCGGAATCCGGCGGCTTGCTTACGTTAAAGACTATCCCCCAAGAATCTTAACTCGCGGATGACCTCCCCATGCTGCAGGCTGATCTCCTCAAAGCCCAGAGCCGCATACAGGCGGGCCGCCCGTTCGTTGTCCGGCCGATGCCCCAGCTTGAGCTTGTCGCAGCCGCTCCGGGCCCGGATATACCGGATCAACTCCACCATACCGGCCTTGCCGAGTCCCCTGCCTTGGAACTTATGGTCGATCATATAGGCCATCACCCAGTAGCTCCCGTCATCGGGATCGACGGCATAAACCGTCAGGCCTGCCAACTGCTCGCCTTCATATAGCGCTAAAGGCGTAAATCCGCAATAGGCCGATTCGGCCAGCCAGTATACGGCAGGCACGGGAAATAGGCTTCGCTGTTCATTCGCAACCTCTAGGTGCGTGCAGGCCAGCCAGTTTCCGGCGTCAACCGGCTGGAGTGTGACTGCTTGCACGGAGTAACGCTCGCGTATCCGGTGGCATATGCCCAGTAGCTTATGCTTGAGCCGGACCGCCCATTCCGGCGGGGCGGGCAGCTCTTCGAAGCCTTCCAGGCTGCGAAGAAGCCGGGCAAATCTGTAGAGATCTTCGAATCGCTGGAAAACGGGAAGCGCACGCAAGCAGCGTTCATCCAGCTCCTTGACCGAACGGTACCCGTCCAAGAAAAGCTGCATGCTTCGTTCGGCGTTCGCTCCCTCTTGCTCCAAGAGATCGGCCGCCGCAGAAGCCACGTCCATCATGAACCAATGCACCATTGCATCGTCGAAATCGATGGCGCAATACCGACCTTCTTCCTCCTGGTAGAAGATGTTGTCGGTCTCGAAATCATAATGAATGAGCCCGGTATAGCCGGAGCCGACCGGCAGAGCTGCTAGCTGTTCCGTCACTTGTCCGAGCTGCTGCCGAAGAGCGGTCTCCTGTGGATAGCGGTCTAGAACGGAAGCGATCCAGGCTATCGCATCGGTCCAGCTGCCTCTGGACGTGTTTTCTGGCCGGTACGCTTCGGATAGCTGATGCAGGGACGCCAGCGACCGGCCCCAGCTTTCGAGATGAGCCTCCGACATTTGATCCATCGGGACATAGGTGCCGGAGGCCTGCTCGAATACGACTCCGTAATACGGGCCCCTCTCGGACTGGATCGTCTCGATCCAATTTCCATCGATGGACCGGACCGGAGCTGCCGCTGGATAGCCCTGATCCAGCAGATACAGGACGAAATCAAGCTCCGCCTGAATGTTCTCCGGCGTGTTGTCCTCGGCATGTATGAACCGGAGGAATTGCCGCTGTCCCTCTCGTTCGAACGTATAGACGAAGTTGCTGCTTGCCCGCCAGTACTTCAGCGTATCGGCATCATGATCCCAGCACTGGATCAATTGCTTGGCCGGGGCGTCCTGCTCCAGTCCCCGTACCATGTTCTTCAGTAACATCATACCCTCTTAGCCTCCCATAGCCTTATGAGAGGTATTGCCTGCTGTTACAAGCCCTGACCTCTCACCGGCTGTTTGATCATGTCGTTCGTTTTCAACACCATCACTCCTTTTAGCTGCTGTTATACATTCATGATTCAGCATCGGATAAATTCCCAATTTGTTCAAGTTATAGTTTGTTTATAGGCATCTTTCGGTGGTCCTTTCCTTTACGTAGGAAGGGGGAAACTTTTAAGTTTTGACGAAATGACAAAAATATATTACAATTAGTTAAAAATAAGTTACAATCAGGTGAGGAATCGATGGTGAACATTGGTAATGAATAAGCACGGCGAACTAGTTAACAACCTTCCTGTTCTTAGGGCTGAAAAGAAATGGTCGCAACAAGAGTTGGCCAATCAGGTTGGGGTCAGCAGGCAAACGATTGCCTCTATAGAGGCCAACCGTTATAACCCTTCTTTAATTTTAGCGTTTGAAATCGCCTTTGTTTTTGGAAAAGAGATTCACGAAGTTTTTCAGTATAAATTGTAAATGAGGAGGAAGTTGTCATGCTTAACTTCATCGGTGCAGTGGTTTCATTCATGGGGTTTGCTACTTTCATTTTCGTTATTCGTTTTATGAAACAAGAAGGAAGAGACGAAAGGGGCGACAGCATCTTAGGTAAAGCGGGAATGACTGCCTTTGTCTCCTTCTTGCTTGGATACAATATCATTTTCCTCGTGAATGTGTTAAACGAATTAAATGGAAAGCAATACACCTTTGCCTTAGCTTGCCTTCTTGCCCTCGTTCTTATGGCTTATAGCGGCACGATTTTCTTCCTAAAAAAGAAATACTAAGGGCTCGGAATCAGGAAGCCTCGGCTTCGCTTCATACAGACATACAAACAGGCAGAGGGCTGCCCCAGGGTCTATCGCAGACCTCAGGACAGCTTCCCTGCCTTGAAGATACTCTCTCGGGAGTTAGAGGGGCTGTACAATTAAAAAAGTCTTACTCCGCTTGCTGCCCAAACTTACCCGGCCTTACTTTCTTCACCTCGTACATACTGACGGTCGTGCTGATCACGTACTCTGGAGGCTGTTTTCCCTTGCTGTTACGATGCCCTTGAATATGCTCGGGACTCTTCTCCCAATTCTTCCAGGCCTCCTCGGACTCCCAGCGAATGAGCACGAGCACCTCCTCCGTTTCTTTGCTTCGCTTGTTCACCATCACGGTGATATCCAGCAGTCCTTCCCGTCCGTCGAGCGGGCCTTCCTGGCTGAAGCGTTCGACCACCTTGTCCGCATTTCCCGGTTGTACGACAATCGTCCTCGTTTGAATCAACATAAGCTCAGCTTCCTTCCGATGTATGATTGTGCCGCTTTGCTCGCTTCTCCTTTAGTAATGATAATCATTTTCAATTATACAATATTATTTACATCAAAAAAAAGAAACCGGAATGGGTATTTCGGTTTCTCCATGGACTTTTTGATATAAGTAAGGACTTGGGCCTGCAAGCCCTGGGTAGGGTACTTGCAGGCCTTCGGAAATGAATTAGGTCAACTCGCTGATCGGCAGCTCTCCAAGCTCCAGCACGACGGGGCAGTGGTCGCTGCCCATGATCTGACAGTCGATCTGCGCATCGGTCAGTGAATCGCGCAACCGGGACGAGGCGAGGAAGTAGTCGATCCGCCAGCCGACATTCCGCTCCCGGACCTTCGGCATATAGGACCACCAGGAGTAGACGTCTTCCCGGTCCGGGTAGAAGTGCCGGAACGTATCGATGAATCCGGCCTCCAGCAGCTCGGTCATCTTGCCCCGCTCCTCCAGCGTGAAGCCCGAATTTCCCCGGTTGGACTTCGGATTCTTCAGATCGATCTCTTGATGTGCGACGTTCAGGTCGCCGCAGACGACGACCGGCTTGCGGCTGTCCAGCTCCAGCAGATAGCTGCGGAAGCGGTCCTCCCACTCGAGCCGGTAATCCAGCCGGGACAGGTCGCGCCGGGCATTGGGCGTGTAGACGTTCACGAGATAGAAGCCTTCGAATTCCAAGGTAATGACCCGGCCCTCCGGCTCCGAGTCTTCCTCGAGCCCGTACCGTACGGATAGTGGCTTGAGCTTCGTAAACACGGCCGTACCGGAATACCCCTTCTTCTCCGCATAGTTCCAGTATTGCACGTAGTCTTCGCCTTGCTCCAGCTCGATCTGCCCTTCCTGCAGCTTCGTCTCCTGGATGCAGAAAATATCGGCGTCCACCGCCTTGAAATACTCGTTAAAGCCTTTATTGACACAGGCCCTCAGGCCATTCACGTTCCAAGATACCAGCTTGATCACCGGCACGCCCTCCTTTAGCTTAAACATTATTCGGCTGGCTTCGGAGGCGCTGGCTTGACCAGCAGCTCAGCTTCGAAATAGGCCTGCAGCTCCGCGACCTTCCTCGGGTCAGTCAGCGGCACCTTGCCGGTCAAGTATTGCTCAACCACCCGTTCCCAGGCCGGAGCTGCCTTCTGGGCCCTCATGGAACGAACCGCATTTTTCACCAGCCGGCGTTCCTTGGCATTGGAGAAGGAATCCTTGTAGAACTGGGTACGCTCCAGGTCCAGTGAAGGGAAGATGCGCCGGAATACCTCGGAGGTCATACGGGCATCGTCCAGCGCCCGGTGAGCGGAGCCCTCGGCTACGATCTCCAGGTCCGCCAGAGCGGCTTCGACGCTGACGTCGTTCGTTACATTTTTGTAGCGCGTGTACCCCTTCAACAGGTCGAAGTAAGGGGCAGCCATCCAATAGGCGTCATCCAGCTTATGCATACGCGTATCCTGGACGATCCGTTTCATATCCTCGCCGCCCCAGGTCAGGAGCAGGAAGGACTCGCTGCGGCTCAGCCAAGCGATAAAGTCCTTGATCACCGGCACGAAGCCGGATGCTACGTCTATATCCTCTTGCGGAATGCCTGTCTTCTTCTTGATAAAGCTGTTTAGCTTGGCAAAATAGACGGGCTTGATCAGCGAGGTAAACTCATCGACCGGCTCCAGGGTCGGCGACAGCCGAACGGCTCCGATCTCGATGACCTCCATCGGCAGCTCGCTGGCGAATTTCCGCCCGTTAAATTCAATGTCCAAAATGATATAATCCAATCTCGATGCCCTCCCGGTCTGTAACCCTTGCCCTCCATTGTAGCAAATCCCGGCAACGTTGGACAATGTGCAGGAAGTGGGCGGGAAGCTTAGCCCGGCAGGACCATCCGGTTTGCGACGGGGGAGCGCTCTAAGATTTCATGAAGCTGCCGATTTCTTGGCTTTAGGGGTGTAAGCCTGACCCCATAACCTGCTACAATAGAGAAGCAGTGTTAGTTATTCTCACTTGAACCAGAGGATTGAAGCGATGACGAAGCCCTTTACCATCCTGCTTGTGATGGTCACTTTTTTTCTATTTTCGACAGGCGTGCTGATTTTTCAGTGGCTGCAGCCTTCAGATAAGCAGATCTATGCGAGTGGAGGCTTCCTGGATGCAAGAGGCTGGAACTATGCCGAGAACGGTGTCCTGCAGCTGCGAGGGGAGTGGGAGTTCTACCCGGACCGTCTGCTGACGCCTGCAGATTTCCGCAGCGACCCGACACTGCCTGCCGTCCGCAGGTTGATCGACGTACCGGGCAACTGGACGGATGAAGTGGCGGATAACGGCCGGGACGGCTATGGAGCCGGTACGTACAGGATCAGGGTGCAGACGGGTATGGCGGATATCTATAGCGTCCGCGCCAAGAAAACCCGGATGTCCAGCCACTGGTTCGTGAACGGTACGGATCTCGGCGGCAATGGAAAGCCGTCGCTATCGGCAGACGAATTCGTAGCCAGCAACCTGCCCTTCTTCGGTTCGGAGAAGGTGGAGGGAGATCAGGTGGAAATCATCATCCAGGTAGCCAGTTTGGCGTTCCTCAAGGGCGGGCTGACGCATGCGCCGGAATTCGGTCCGCTGGAGGTGATGGCGGAGCACCGGGATTACGCACGGCTGACCGATATGGGCCTGCTTACGACGATGATAGTCTTTGCGCTTTACTTTGCCGGGATGTTCCGGCAATGGCGCAAGGAGCGGCATCTGATGCACCTCAGCCTGTTCTGCCTGATGATGGGCCTATTCTTCGGCATCGACAATGAAATTCTGTCGTCGGCGTTATTTCCGTCGATGCCCTTTGCGCTGCTGCAAAAACTACTGTTTAGCACGACATTTTTCACATTTCTGTTTTTCATCTTCTATGTGTACCGCTATCTGGATGAGCCGGATCATCGATCCTTCCGCCTACTGCGGGGCTTCGCCTATGTGTATGGCATCGTAGGGGTCCTGGGTCCCAATGATTTTCTGTCGCTGACCTTGCCGATGAACCTGCTGCTGCAAACGGGGACCTTTATCCTTGTTTTTTATGCGATATTCCGGAATCGCACTCAAGGCTTGTATGTCAAGGCCGTGCTGACTCTAAACGTGTTCTTCGTTATGGTCATCTGGGCTTCCGCCCAGTACCGGTATGAGCTGGGGCTGGATCAGCCCTACTTTATCGTGGCTGCGCCGCTGCTGCTGGTGTTCTCGCTCGCCTTTCTGTCCTCGCACCGGCTGCAGAGCGCCTTCGTGCGCAATGAGCAGCTGTCGCTGCAGCTGATCGCACATGATCGTCACAAGGATGAGTTTCTGGCGAAAACCTCGCATGAGCTGCGTACTCCTTTGCACGGCATCATTAACTTGTCCCAGGCGCTGCTGGACGACTCGGATCAAGAGCTTACTCCCCGGCACCGGGAAAATATCCGGCTGCTCAATCTCGTCGGCCGCCGGCTGTCCGGGCTCATTCACGATATTCTGGACATGTCGCAGATCAAGGAAGGGCGGCTGCGCATCCACAAGACACCGGTGGATGTGAGGCTGACAGCGCGTCTCGTGTTCGATATGCTGTCCATCGCGCCGAAGAACAAGCAGGTGGCGCTCGTCGATGAGCTGTCTGAGGATCTGCCTCTAGTGCTTGCCGACGAGAACAGGCTGCGCCAGATTTTGTACAACCTGCTGGAGAACGGACTGAAATTTACCCAGACGGGCTCCGTGCGCATCTATGCGCAGGAGCTTGATGACATGCTGGCCGTTACCGTGGCCGACACGGGCTGCGGCATCGCTCCCGAGCGGCTGGGCAAGCTGTTCGATCCGTTCGAAACCTCGTCCGCGGATGTGGGCAACCGCTCGGGCATCGGGCTCGGGCTGAGCATCACCCGTCAGCTCGTGGAGCTGCAGGGCGGTCAGTTGGAAGTTGTCTCCCTGAAGGGGCAGGGCTCGGCCTTCACCTTCACGCTGCCGCTGGCCGAGCTGACCGGGATGTCGGTGATCCCCTGGCACCAGGAGGAGCCGCTGGAGTTCCAGGAGGCTTCGGACGGCGCCCAGGCCGAGGGGATTACGATTCTCATCGTGGACGATGAGCGGTCCAACCTGAAAGTTTGCGTGGATGCCGTCTCCTCCATGCACTACGCTTACCGGGCTGTGCAGAGCGGGGGCGAAGCGCTGGAGCTGCTGCGCCAGTCTCCGAAGCCGGATCTGGTGCTGCTGGACCTGATGATGCCCGGCATCTCCGGGCTGGAGGTCTGCAGGGAGATCCGCCGGCTGCATCATCTGGCGGAGCTGCCTGTGCTGATGCTGACGGCTTCCGGGCAGCACGGCGACATTCTGGCCGCCTTCGAGGCGGGTGCCAACGATATTCTCCAGAAGCCGTTCGAGCTGGCGGAGCTGAAGGCGCGGGTAAGATCCTTGCTCGCGATGAAGCAGTCCTCGGAGCAGGCGGTCCGCCGGGAGATGGATTTCCTGCAGGCGCAGATTACGCCGCATTTTCTATACAACAGCATGAACGCGCTGGTAGGACTCAGTTATAAGGATATCGACAAGCTGAGAGAAACGATTCATCACTTGACTACGTACCTCCGTGCCAAGTTTACCTTTGTGTTCAAAGGAAGCCTCGTTCCCTTCGAAAGCGAGCTGGAGCTGGTGAAAGCGTACTTGTCGATTGAGCAGCTCCGCTTCGGCAGCCGACTGGAAATCCGCTACCGGCTGGAGACGGACCTGCACTTTATGATTCCTCCGCTCACGCTCCAGCCACTGGTGGAGAATGCGGTCCGGCATGGCGTCGGGCAGAAGCTAGAGGGAGGCACCGTCGACATCCACGTGTTCCGGGATGAGAACGGTGTGGTCCATATCGCCGTAGAAGACGATGGAGCCGGCATGGATGAAGCTACGATCAAGGGACTCCTTAACCCGCAGCATGGGGGCATCGGCATCGGCAATGTGAACCGCCGTCTGCAGATGCTCTATGGACAAAAGCTGGACATAACGAGCCGGCCTGGAGAGGGAGCCCGCTTTAAGTTCAAACTACCGGAGGATAGGTATGATCAAAGCGATACTGATCGATGATGAGGAAATTGCACTTGATGTGCTCGAAATCCTGTTAAAGGAGATCGGCGGGGTGTCCGTACTGGGGAAATTCCAGCAGGCGGCCGAGGCGCTGGAGAGGGTGGCGGAGCTGCAGCCCGAGGTGATCTTCCTCGATATCGAGATGCCGGGACTGAACGGTCTGATGGCTGCCGAGCAGCTGCACCTGCGTTACGGGAAAGCCGAGATCGTGTTCGTAACGGCCTATAAGGAATATGCCCTGCATGCCTTTGACGTTTATGCGCGGGGCTATCTGCTGAAGCCCGTCTCCAAGGAACGGCTCGCCAAGCTGCTTAGTCATTACCGGTCCATGCCGTCACTGTCTGTGGCTGAATCGGGCGGGGGGGATGACGCCGTACTCGACAGGGTGGCAGAGCCCGCTAGCCTGGAGCAGCCGCTCAAGCTGAATGTACTGGGGGGCTTGGAGCTTTTTACAGGGGATGGCGAGCTGCTGACCTGGCGAACCCGGAAGACGAAGGAGCTGTTCGCTTACTTATGGCATCACCAAGGAATGCCCGTATACCGGCATTCCATTCTGGATGCGCTGTGGCCGGAGCTTGCGGCAGACCGGGCACAGGCGTTATTCCACACGACCATGTATCACCTCCGTCACACGCTGAAGTCTGCAGGCTACCAGGAGATGGTTGTGTTTGCCGATGAGCGGTATATGATGCGGATCGAGGGTATCGACAGCGACGTTAAGCGGCTGGAAGGCAGGCTGCGCGAAGGCAGGGAGGCTAATCCTGAGGAACTGCTCTCCCTGTACAGGGGAGACTATCTGGAGTTGGAGCATTACCGCTGGGCGGAGGCCCGCCGGGATGAGCTCCGTGCAGCCTATGTGCAGGCGCTGGAGCAGCTGCTGACGCAGGAGCAGGGCATGAGGCGCGAGGCGCTGCTGCGCAAGCTGGTCGAGTTGGAGCCTTACGCGCATATGCATGTGTACCGTCTTCTGCTGCATCTGGATGCAGTGGGGAACGGAGGCGCTGTGCTCAAGGTCATCGAGCAGCTTCACCATCAGGTGAAAGAAGAGATGGGTCCGGAGATTACGCCGGCTATGCAGACGCTTATCAAGCGGTATATCCCCAAAAAATAAAGTCTGTCCAACAACCCTGACAATCTATTGTCAGGGTTGTTGGCGTATCATCAACAGGAGAAGCAGCACAAAACCAAGGAAAGAAGGAATGGAGTACATGACTCAGCAAGTGAATAAAACAGGCATCGTTCTGGCAGGCCTGCTCCTGGCCATTCTGATGGCTTCGATGGACAACACGATCGTCGCGACCGCGATGGGGACGATTGTTGGCCAGCTAGGAGGGCTGGACAAATTTGTCTGGGTGACCTCCGCCTATATGGTTGCTGAGATGGCCGGTATGCCGATCTTCGGCAAGCTGTCCGATATGTACGGACGCAAGCGGTTCTTTGTCTTCGGCATTATCGTGTTCATGCTCGGCTCAGCGCTGTGCGGGATGGCCGAATCCATCGTGCAGCTCAGCATCTACCGGGCGATCCAGGGGATCGGCGCCGGTGCGATGGTTCCGATTACCTTCGCCATCATGTTCGACGCGGTTCCTGTAGAGAACCGCGGCAAGCTGAGTGGATTATTCGGCGCGGTGTTCGGTATGTCGAGCATCTTCGGGCCGCTGCTCGGGGCGTATATCACAGACTACGTCAGCTGGCACTGGATCTTCTACCTGAATCTGCCGCTCGGGCTGTTGTCTCTGTTCTTCGTCGCCGTCTACTACCGGGAGTCGCTGCAGCATGCACGCCAGCGGATTGACTGGCCGGGTGCCGCCACACTCGTGGGAGCGATCGTCTGTCTGATGTTTGCCATGGAGCTGGGCGGCAGGACGTACGCCTGGAGCTCCGCTCCGATCCTGGGCTTATTCAGTGGATTTGCAATACTCGCCGTGTTGTTCCTGCTCGCGGAGAAGCGCGCGGAGGAGCCGATCATCAGCTTCGCCATGTTCCGCAGCCGGCTGTATGCGACGAGCAACCTGATGGCGATTTTCAGCGGTGCGGCGTTTGTCATCGCCTCCGTCTACATCCCGATCTTCATCCAGGGCGTGCTCGGCGGCAGTGCTACGAACTCAGGGCTTGTGCTGCTGCCGATGATGGTCGGCAGTGTCGTGACGGCGACAGCCGGCGGTTTCCTGATCCAGCGCGTATCGTACCGGGCGGTGATGATCCCGACGCTGGCGCTGCTCGTGCTGGGGCTGGCCCTGCTGTCGACGCTGTCTCCAGATTCCTCGCGGATGACCATTACCGGGTATATGATTTTGGTCGGTCTCGGTATCGGGGCTTCCTTCTCGGTGCTATCCAATGCCGCCATTCATGGATTCTCCGCCAGACAGCGCGGTGCGGCCAGCTCGACACTGAATTTTTTGCGCTCTCTGGGGATGACGATTGGGATTACGGTATTCGGCATCATCCAGAGCCACTCGCTGACACAGAAGCTGACCTCTATGGGGAACGGGGCTTCGGCCGGTTCCCAGGAGCTGCTCTTCGGTGACGCGCATGCCTTGCTGGACCCGGTTACCCGCTCCCGCATGCCGGAGCAGGCGCTCCAGACCATCACGGACGGATTGGCTTCCTCCATCGCCATGACCTTCGCTTGGGGAATACTTCCGGCGGTCCTGGCGCTCGGTACGGCCTTGGTGATGACCCGTGATAAGCTGGTATCTGTAGCGGAGCCGGAGGACGGGGCACCGGAGTACGCGGCCTCGACCCATTAAGTCTTCCCACATCGCATCCAACAGAGGGACGGAAACCATAGAGATGGGTTATACTGGGAGAAAAGGAGGCATGTCCATGAACCTGAATTACTATGACACCTTCATCACCGTTTCTCCCGATAGCACGGCCGAAGTCGGTATGATTCCACAGGAGAGGAAGGGCGGGCCCTCCAAGCACGGGATCGAGTTCGAGCTCATCTCCGGCAGTCCGTACACGTATACGCAGGAGGACGTCTTATTCGAGGTGCACGTCCGGCACAAAGGCCTCGAGCAGGAAGTGCTGGAGGAGCGCAGGGAACAGCTGAGGGAGGAGTTTTTCTCGCGCTCCCATGCCTGTATGCGCGCTTCCGCCTTGCCAAAGAAGTACGGCTGGGGGCTGCATTTCGATAAGGAAGGCAAGGTCGCCTTATATGGCGTCGAGTCCCCGGAGTACAGAGCCTTGGCAGCAAACGCCACAGGGGATCTCAAGGTTGTCCCGGGAATGCGCAGCAGCCGGGGCAAGTAAGTCCGTTCATCCGATGACAAGGCCGGCTTGCCTGGCAGAGCTTACTCCGGTTCCGGTATCAGACGGAATGCGGGGGTAAGCTTTTTTGGCATATAGCTGTAAGGCGGGACTGCGGTGCATAGACATCTAGCTGCAATTGCAGGAGAAGACCGGAAAGGTTGCTAAGGAAATTAGAACTGTATAAAATATGCATTCATTGATAATTATCACATTTCATTGATTTGGCCAGTAGGCGCCAAGCCATCCTCCCCTTTAAGATTAGAGTATCAACGATTGAGGGCTGAAAGGGTGGTATGACTTGAAAGAAACAATGGCCGCGACCCGGACGGTTCGCCCGGCTGCAGGCAGATCCGGCCACACCCGGCTGCGCCTGTGGCTGAAGCAGTGGGACTTGCAGCTGATGGTCATTCCGGCGCTGCTCCTGATCCTCGTATTCAGCTACTTCCCCATGTACGGGGTCATCATCGCCTTCCAGGATTACTCGGTGTTCAAGGGCTTCTGGAACAGCCCTTGGGTCGGCTTCAAGCATTTCACCGACTTCTTCCAGTCGCCGGAGTTGGGGCTGGTGATGCGCAATACGATCGTGATCAGCCTGCTCAAGCTGGGGATCGGCTTCCCCGCTCCGATTCTGCTGGCTATCATGCTGGGCGAGGTCCGCAATATGCTGTTCAAGCGCGTCGTGCAGACGGTCAGCTACCTGCCTTACTTCCTCTCCTGGGTGATCGTGGCGAACTTCGCCATCGCTCTGCTGTCGACGGATAATGGCAGCGTTAACATTCTGCTGGAGAAGCTGCGCGTGATCGACGAACCTATTCCGTATCTGTCCGTGATGGAATATTTCTGGACCATCATCGTCACGACCAATGTGTGGAAGGAGATCGGCTTCGGCTCCATCGTCTACTTGGCCGCTATCGCTTCCATCGACCCGAGCCTGTATGAGTCGGCCGCCATCGACGGTGCGAGCCGGTTTCGCATGACGTATCTGATTACGCTTCCATGCATCCTGCCTGTCATCATGATCTTCTCCATTCTGGCGATCGGCAACCTGCTCAATGCGGGATTCGAGGATCTGCTTCTGCTCGGCGTCAATCCGGCACTGCGCGACGTCTCCGATGTTCTGGATACGTACGTGTACCGGATGGGGATTAATTTGGGCCGGTATTCCTTTGCGACGGCCGTCGGCCTGTTCAAGGCGATCGTCAGCGTCGGCTTGCTCACGTTGGCCAATTATTTGGCCCGCAAGACCGGCAACAGCCTGTGGTAAGGAGGACATCTGTATGAGGCTTGCCTGGGATGACCGGGTATTTACCGTATTCGTTTATCTGATGTTGACCTTGCTCGGCTTCCTGACCTTCTACCCGTTCTGGAATGCCGCCGTCGTGTCCTTCAATGAGGGCACGGACACGAGCCTGGGCAACGTCACCTTCTGGCCGAGAGTGTTTACGCTGGAAAACTACCAGGTTGTGCTCAAGGACATGCGCATCCTGCAAGGGTTCGTGATTTCCATCGCAAGGACCGTCGCCGGGACCTTTCTCTCCATCGCGATGACGGCTGTATTTGCCTACGGGATGTCACGCCGGGAGCTGATCGGGCGCGGCTATTATATGACCTTCGCGATCATCACCCTGTACTTTAGCGGAGGACTGATCCCAACGTACCTGGTGATCCGCAGCCTCGGGATGTTCGATTCCTTCCTTGTGTTCATCATCCCTGGGATGGTCAGCGTCTGGAGCATGATTATCTTCCGGACCTTCTTCAAGGAGATTCCGCCGGGGCTGGAGGATGCGGCACGGATCGACGGCTGCGGTTACTGGGCGACCTTCCTGCGCGTCGTGATCCCGCTGTCCGGCCCCGTGATCGCCACCTTGTCACTGTTTGCGGCGGTCGCGCATTGGAATGACTGGTTTATCGCGTCAATTTATATCAACAACAAGGATTTGCTTCCGGTCCAGACGCTGCTCAAGCAGACGCTGGATTCCAATATCGCGTCAGAGATGAGCGCCGCCGATTCGGCCTCGACCAGCTTCATCATGCGCAGCCAGACCTATACGACCAAGTCGCTGACGATGGCGACGATGATGGTGACGACACTGCCGATCATTCTCGTATATCCGTTCCTGCAGCGCTACTTTGTCAAAGGGGTACTTGTCGGCTCGCTCAAGGAATAACCCGGCTTGGCTTCAAAGCGATTGGCTTTAAGCATAGATCTCACAGGTAAGGGAAAGGGGTATGACAAAGATGCGCAATAAGCTTGCAAGAGGGACGGGTTCCCTGGCTGCGGTGCTGATGCTAGGCACCATACTCGCTGCTTGTTCCGGGGATAAGACAGAGGCGCCGGCCGCCAAGGACCCGGCAGTCCCAGAGACGAAGACGCCTACCGAGGCGAAGGCAGGCGCGTGGAAGGTCGGCAGCGAACCGTTCAGCTTCACGCTGTACGGCAACTACGGCTGGTACACGATGCCGGTGTGGGGCAAGGATCTGTTCTCCAAGCATGTGCAGGAGAAGACGAAGCTGAACATTACCGCGATCAATTCCGGAGGCAATCAGGAAGCAAAGCTGAATACGATGATCGTCGGCGGGGACCTGCCGGATGTGATCTGGGGCGACCGGCCGGACTTCGACCGGCTGATCGCCAATGGGGCGCTCGTGCCGCTGGACCCTTATCTGGACAAATACCCGAACCTGAAGAAATGGGCTGGGGAGGAGATCCTGAATATGCTCCGCTACAAGGACGGCAAGCTGTACCTGTTCCCGAACTGGTACACCAATAAGCCGACCGGCAACGCGGGCTATGTCGTGAATAAGAAGATTTACAAAGAACTGGGCGAGCCGAAGCTGGAGACGTTGGACGATCTGTACAGCTATCTGAAGCTGGTCAAGGAGAAGTATCCGAACGTGATTCCGCTCGAGCCCGGCCAGGCCAAGGACGGCAAGGGCGTGGACATTCTGTTCTCTGCCTTCGCCGAGAACAATCCGGCCAGCTATGCCGGTACGCTGCGCGCTGTGCCGAAGGACGGCAAGTTCACCTCGCTGTTCGCCGATCCGGTGTACAAGGAAGCGATGATCTTCGTCAATAAGCTGCACCGCGAGAAGCTGATGACCCAGGATGCCCTGACCCAGACTGTCGATCAGGTGCGGGAGAGGATCAACACCGGACGCGTCGCCGTGTACGTCGACATCACCGCCATCGAGTACGCCTCCAAGGGCCATGCGCTGCTCAGCAAGGATGACCCGAACGCCGGCTACTTCATGATCTGGCCGATTCACAAGGCCGGTCTTGATAAGAACAAGATTACCGTCGCGCACTACGACCGGCTCGGCTGGAATGCGGCGGCGATCACGACCAAGGCTAAGGACCCGGAGAAAATCTTCGCGGTGCTAGATTGGATGACCTCTCCTGAGGGCATGCGCGAGATCGTCTGGGGACCTGAAGGTATGTACTGGCAAGGCGTCGACGGCGAAGAGCTGCCGAATCTGACCGACAAGTTCTTCAGCGAGCCCGAAGAGCGGACGAAGAACATGAATGCCACCAACGACCTGCAATTTGTTGGCAATGCGACCTATAACGACAAGATCAAGCTGAAGGCGGAGCTCTCCCTGCCGGAGGAGAAGCGTTCGTGGGAGACCAAGTACCAGGACTCTATCACTTGGAAGACGCATATCGACCTCACGGCAATGCGCGGGATTGAGCCACCCAAGGACAGCCCCGAAGGCGTGATCCGCGAACGCTGGATCGAGTTGTACAAGAAGGTGCGCGGACAGGCGATTCTTGCCGGCAGCGAGCAGGAGGTCAGCGATATTCTGGATAAGGGCGAGAAGGATGCCCAGGCGCTGGGCGTTACCAAATTGAATGACTATCTGACGGCCAAATGGAAGGAAAATGAAGCGAAGATGAAGAAGAAATAAGCAAGAAGCTGTCGGGGTGCACATGACGTGCCCCCGATTTTGCCATTTCGGTTCGCATCCGGAGAAGAAGGAGGACGATGCGTATGTATCAAGTGCTGATCGCCGATGACGAAACCTTGGATCTGGAGGGCATGAAGACGTTTATCCCTTGGCATTCTCTCGGCATGGAGATCGTAGGCGCAGTTACGAGCGGCTTTTCCGGCTGCGAGCTGATGGAGCGTGAACGGGTAGATGTGCTGGTGACGGATGTGAATATGCCTAATATGTCCGGTTTGGAGCTGGCGAGGCGGGTGAGGGAGCGTTACCCCGATGTGCGGGTCGTCTTTGTCAGCGGCTACCGGGATTTTCAATATGTCAAGGAAGCGCTTGCGCTGCAGGCCTACAGCTACGTACTCAAGCCTGTCGACGATGCGGAGCTGATCGCTTCGCTGGACCGGATACGAAGCGATCTGGATGAAGCCCAGGAGCGCGAGCGCGAGCTGCTGCGTATCCGGACAGGAGCCGGATCGGCCCGAGCCCAGGCAGCTTCCCCTGCGCCGGAAGGAGGGCGAGCAGCCGAGGGCGAGCTGCCGGAGAGACCTGCAGCCTGCGGCGGGAAGAATGCCCGGCTGATCCGTGAGGTCACCGGCTACATGCAGGAGAGGCTGGATCAGCCCCTGACACTGCGCGAAGCCGCCGACAAGTTTGGGTTCTCGCCCAATTATCTGGGTCAGCTATTCAAGGAGGGAAGCGGGCAAACCTTCAATGAATGCCTCGTCGCCTTGCGGATGGAGAGGGCAGGGGAGCTGCTGCGCGACCCCAAGCTGCGCATCTACGAGGTGGCCGGGCAGGTCGGCTACCGGTATATGCCGTATTTCAGCAAGCAGTTCAAGGAAGCCTACGGGATGACGCCGGTCGAATTCCGCAACGGCTTGTAGCAGGCTGCCTATGATCAGCCGCTTCCGCAAGCGTCATGCGCATGCTGTTCCTGCTGCCGGCCGGGAGGACCGTTTTCTGCCTTTCGGCTACAAGCTGATGTTCTCTTACCTTATTCTGACGCTGGTCCACGTGCTGATCTTCGGCTATGTAGCCAACTGGATCTTCGTCGACTCCGTGCGCCAGCAGACAACGGATAACGTCCAGGCGGCGTTGCGCCAGATGAAGGACAATGTCGAATACCGGCTGCGGGATACTGTACGTCTGTCGGATATTCTGTACTATGACGACGGCACGGCGACCCGGCTGCGGCAATACCGGGAGGGCTGGTACAGCTACGAGTCGACGACGACTTACCTGCTGCCCAAGGTCGAGAGTGTGCTGAAGGCCACCGACCGGCGCATCTCGCTCGTGGTCTATCTGCGCAATGAGACACTGCCGGAAATCTACAATCGCTATGACGATGGCGATCCTCTGGCCACAGCCGACAAAAGCTATGATATCTACCACATGTGGCGCATCCGGGGCAACTCCTGGTACCGGGAGCTTCCGGCCGAGCGCTACGGAGAGACGCTGACCTGGAAGCAGATCGAGCGTGACGAAGAATTCGGCAATATTTCGCTGCTCCGCCGGCTGATCGACACGGGTACGGTCCGGGATGACCGGGAGTTTGGCTTCGTCCGGCTGACGGTTAAGCTCGCCGATCTGTTCGAGACGGTCTCGCCCGACTTCGGCCGGGGCACGCGGGTCCGGATCGAGGATGCCGACGGTCGGGTCCTGCACGAGACAGGCCATGGCGATGCCCTGCAAACGACCGAGGAGAACGAGGACAAGCAGATGCTCACGATCACGGAGCCATTCCAGCATGTGAACTGGAGGCTCGTGGCGACGATTCCGAAGGAATGGGTGGAGAAGGACGCCCGCAAGGTCAAGCTGCTGACGGTGGTGATCGGATCAGCCAGCTTTCTGGTGTTTCTGCTGGCAGGCGCCCTCTTGTCGAGGTATTTCTCCAGACGGGTCTCGCGGATCGTGATGGTGCTGGACTCCTTCCGCCATGGGGATTTCCGCAAGCGGATACGCTTCAAGGGCAAGGACGAGTTCTCCGCCATCTCCCAGTCGATCAACTCGATGGTGCAGCATATCGACGATCTGATCCAGCAGGTGTACGTGACGAGTCTGAAGAAGAAGGAGGCGGAGCTGGAGTCGCTGCAGGCGCAGATCAATCCGCACTTTCTATACAATACGCTGTCCTCGATCAGCCGGCTGGCCAAGTTCGGACAGGTCGACCAGCTGCACCGGATGGTCAGCAATCTGGCGCTGTTCTACCGGTTGTCGCTCAACGAAGGGCGGACGATCATCCCTGTCGCCAACGAGCTGGAGCAGGCCAAGGCGTATCTGGACATCCAGAAGGTCAAGTATGCGGACCGGCTGGACGTGCTGTTCGAGATCGAGCCGGAGCTGCTGCGCTGCGAGATGGTCAAGCTGCTGCTGCAGCCCTTCCTGGAAAATGTGCTCAAGCACGCCTGGTGCGGGGACCGCATCCATATCCGCATCACCGGCAGGCGCACCGGGGACGACGTCGAGTTCCGCATCATCGACGACGGGATCGGCATGCGGCCGGAGCTGGTAAGCCGGCTGTCGCAGCCTTACGACACGTCAGGGGAGGCCGGCTATGGCATCCGCAATGTCCAGCAGCGCATCGCGCTGCACTACGGCAAGCCGTACGGCGTACGCATCTTCAGCCGTCCTGGCATGGGCACGTCGGTGACGATCCGCATCCCTTATGTGAGCCGTACGGTTCCTTTCGCAGCCCCGGATAATTCCGAATCGGCCTGATTCGGCCAGGCCTGCTCCTGAAGTCTATTCCCGGCAGATCATGAGTTTGTTACCGTCCGGGTCTTCGATCACGAACCAGTGACCGTCCTGGATGTCGGTCACCAGAGCCGCTTCGCAGTCCCTAGCGAAGGCGTAGGCTGCCTCGATATCGCCGGTCAGCAGCATGAAGGCCGGCGTTCGGACCGGAGGGGCGCCGCCGGGCTCTAGTCCTCCCCACATCGGCATCGTATCCAGGATGAGGCCGGTCCCCTCCATAGGTAGCGGGCATAGATGTCCGTGCAGGATCGGCAGCTCAGGCTCCAGGCCGAGCAGCCGGCCGTACCAGTCGCGGGAGCGCTCGATATCTCGCACAGGAATGAAGAGGCTGCCTATCTTATTCCGGATAGGACTTGCTTGTGGCTGGGGCACCGTCGGTGAGCTGAGGGAATAGCCTTGCTGTGCTTGGTTCATGGCTTACCTCCAAAGTAAGGGGATGTCCGCGGGCAACATTCGAGTACCGCTGAATTCTATTTGATTTTACCAAATTATAGGCTATAAATCTCTCTCTATATACATGAAAAAAGTCCGGCATGTCCCATGTCCGGGCTTTTTCGTATGGATGATTGTGGAAGCGCAGAACAGGCCGATCTTACGGATAGCGGGAAAGTAGCAGCTCCGTTATATCGGCCCGGCCTGATAATGTTTTAGTAATTAATGGGTGCGTTCCGAAAAGGTGTGACAACAGGTGTCGGCGACATTGCTCGCAGCATCCCGATGCCTGGAATCATAGGCTTGTCCATGACGCTCTTGAGGCTCCGCCTTGTCGGCATGAGCATTGACTTCAATCATAATGACTTCCGCGCTGCAGGCATTGCCCTGCTCCCAGTATTCGCAGTTGGCAATGCTGCATTTGACCATTGGGTTCTCCATGTTCATCACCTCACGGTGTATTTACCCGTATGGCCGCCGTTCCAAACTCTCGGCCGGTTTCCCGGATTGTACAGCGGCATGAGCTGCTGGAACGGGTACTAGATAAAGATAGTACTCCCGCCTGCGGATGAATGTTTTTATACTGGAGCAACATGAGGAAGTCGGGTCAGCCGCGTTCGGCTGCGGCGGGCAGGGGAATGAACCGCGAATGCCGGAAGGAGAGGATAACCATGACGATATGGGGCGCCGGGGCGTTTATGCTGCTCAGCTACGGACTGGGCGGCTTGCTGGCCGGATACTGGATTGGGATGCTGAAGGACGGGCGCGATCTGCGTACGGTCGGCAGCGGGAATCCGGGTGCGAGGAATGCCGGACGGATTTACGGGAGAGCTGCTTTTCTCTGGACCTTCGCCGGCGATGCTGCCAAGGGGGCACTAGCCGTTGGCTGTGCGAAGTCGATGGATGCGGGGCCGGTGTTTGCGCTGGCTGTGTTCCTGGCCGTTGTGCTCGGCCATGTGTTTCCTGCACTTCTGGCGTTTCGCGGAGGCAAGGGCATGTCGGTCTTCTGCGGCGGTGCGCTGCTGTTCGACTGGACGGTATGGCTGGCGATGATCGGTGTAGCGGGCATTCTGCTGCTCGTATTCCGGGCTTGGACGCCAGCGGGCTTATGCGGGGTCGGGCTGTTTCCGGTGCTCGTCCTCTATACGCATCAGGGGCAGGGAGCGGTGGTGCCCTTGCTGGCGCTGGCGATTACCGCCGTCATCGGGTACGCCCACCGGGGCAATATCAAGCAAGTATGGACGCA
Source organism: Paenibacillus filicis (assembly GCF_038070315.1). NCBI lineage: Bacteria > Bacillati > Bacillota > Bacilli > Caryophanales > Paenibacillaceae > Paenibacillus > Paenibacillus filicis. Next base: position 168,854 of record NZ_JBBPCC010000016.1, read on the forward strand.
GCAGAGGAGTTGAATGAGCATGCCGATTGTGTACCGGCTGGCAGAAACGCAGGGTGATATGGAACAGATCTTCCGTCTGAATTACAAGACGTTCGTCGAGGAAATTCCCCAGCATGCACCCCATGAGGACCGGGTGCTCGTCGACCGGTTCCATGCGGAGAATACGTATGTGATTGCGGTGGACGGGGAGCGGCTTGCCGGGATGCTGGCGGTCCGCGACCGCCGTCCGTTCTCGCTCGATACGAAAGTAACGGACCTCGAGGAGCTGCTGCCTTTCCGGCCCAAGCACATGATCGAGATCCGGCTGCTAGCCATCGACCGTGCATACCGGGGAAGCCGTCTGCTGTATGGACTGATCCGCTATCTGGACCGGTATATGGAGAAGCGTGATTTCGAGATGGCCGTCATCTCGGGCACGACGAGGGAACTGAAGTTATATAAGCATCTCGGCTTTATTCCATTCGGTGGGCTCGTAGGCAGCGAACAGGCCTGTTACCAGCCGATGTACATGACCCCGGCGTCCTATGAAGCGTCCGGGGCGTACGCCCTTCTCCACAAGACGGCCCGCTTCACGGCGGGTCCGGTCGAGATATTGCCGGAGGTCACACGGGCGCTGCTGCGGAGGCCGGTATCCCATCGCTCCGGCGCTTTCCGCAAATTGTATGACCAGGTACGCAGCAGGCTGCTGGCGATGACAGGTGCTAGGGCGGCAGATATTTGGCTGGGCAGCGGTACGCTGGCCAATGACGCCGTCGCGGGGGAGCTGAGCAGGATGGGAGGGCGGGGGCTCGTATTGGCGAGCGGCGAATTCGGCTACCGCCTGATGAGGCAGGCGGAGCGGTGGCAGCTCGACTTCGATGCTATCACTTGCGAGTACGGCAGGGCCTTCGATTATGCACAGCTCGAAGCTGCGGTCGGGCAGGGTAGCTATGCATGGCTGTGGGCTGTGCACGGCGAGACCTCGACCGGTGTTCTTCAAGACTTGGAACGGTTGAAGGGCCTCACAAGCCGGCACGGTGTGGCGCTTGCTCTGGATTGCATCAGCAGTCTGGGAGCTGTACCGCTGAGCCTGCAGGGCGTCCGGTGGGCCACCGGCGTAAGCGGCAAAGCGCTGGGCTCGTATACAGGTCTGAGCTTCGTCCTCTACGGAGAAGCTGGCTCGGCAGCCAGGGTCGGCCACGATCCCGAGCCGCATATTCCGCCTTATCTGGACGCAGCCTTGTACCGGCATGCACAAGGTATTCCATTCTCGCATTCGTCCAATCTGCTGGCAGCTCTGGATGCGGCACTTGCCGTTTACGAGAGGCATGATCCATACGCCGTCCTGGCGGAGCGGGGGGAGAGGCTGAGGGCCTCCTTGTCGGCCATGGGGCTGCAGGTGCTGGCGGAGCCCGGGCATGAAACGCCATATATCGTGACGATTGTACTGCCTGCACAGCTAAGCTCCCATGCGCTTGGAGAGCATATGGCGGATCAGGGGTTCGAGCTTCAATACGAAAGCGAATACCTGCGGGCACGCAACTGGGTACAGATTGCCTGTATGGGAGCGCTCAGAGCCAGGGATATGGCCAGCATGCTGGAGCATCTGGAAGGGTATGTGAGCCAGGCAGGCGTAGCGGCAAGATGAGACGGAGACCCTTTATTTGAAACCTTCAGGATGCTTACAGCGTTTAATTAAAGAAACGCTTTGACCATCAGATGGGAGAGCAGGTGGAGGATGAAGAAATATACGCTCGCATGGATGACGCTGCTGGTGGTTGCCGTCTGGGTGGGCAACTATGCCTATTATGACCGTCACAAGCTGGCGGAGCCGGTTTTTCTGGATCACTTCTATGACGTTACCGCTTCTTCGGGTTCCTTCCTCGACCTATACTATGTGACGCATCGTGATGAACCCAGAGAGCTGATCATGGTTCAGCCGTCGGAGGACATCAGGTGGCCGGTTCAGGGAGTATCCACGTTCGGCGATTACGGCCCTTATCGGGTGAATAAAGCGACGGTCCAATTGGGTCGATCGGGAGATCCTCTTCCTCCCGAAGCCTATCATGTTTTTACGGAGCTGAAGGGATGGTTCAAGCAGGGTGGTGGTATGAATGGCTCTGTCGGACGGATCATACTGCGTCCTCCCACGGTGCAGGACTCACTGCTATCCGGCTTGATGAGTAGAGGCAGCTCCAACGGGGAGTACGAGTATGTGATGCAGGCCAAGGAGGATCTGCGGATCCTGACGGTTTCGCATACGCTGGAGCAGCAGCTTAGGGAGCGTCTCGTGTTCTCCGTCCACAAGACGATGTCTGAAGAGCTCGGAGTGCCCATGGAGCTTAAGCAGGGAGAAAGCGTGACTGTAGAGCAGAGCTTCGGCATGGAGAAGGAAGCCGGCCAGGAGGTCAGGATGAATCCCGTGCTCGGCGAGCTGAAGCTGGAGCTGCACGCGGTAGGACGGCCGGACTCATGGCAATCCTGGAGCATATCGGGAGGGCTGGGGCCTTGGCCGGACCGGAAGGGGATCAAGGCGCTGATCGAGCGGAAGGGAGGGGGGATTTCGGATGGCGGATAGTCTTCGTTGGATGTCTTGGGGGCTGCTGTTGGTCGCTCTCGATTTCCGGATCGAGGGCTTCGATATTCTGCCGGATTTCGCCGGCTTTCTCATGATTGCTTACCAGTTGCAGTCGTTGAAGCGGCGAGAGGCAGTCTTTGCCGGAGAGAACAGCACCCATACGACTCCTTCCCCGAAAATAGCGCGGAGATACAACGTGGCCGCTATCCTGGCGACCGTGCTGGCGGTTCTATCGCTGGGTGATATGGCGACGCCTCTTGCAGCAGCAGGAATGGATATGCCCCTGAATCGGGGCTGGATGCTATATGGCGCAGCGGGCCAGCTTCTGATGGTGTTCATGGTCCATACGGCCTTGACGGCTCTGGAGAGCCAGCTCAGGGAGAGGGCTCTGCCGGAAACCGCGGAACGTGTCCGGTTAAGCAGGAAGTGGTATAACGGGATGTTATGGCTGTTGCTGCTGGCATCTCCTTTCATTCTGAACGCCCGGGAAGCCACGACGTATCTTCTGTTGCCGCTGGGAGCCGTGATGTTTATCATGGAGCTGCTGTTATTCTTCACCTGGAGAAGAGTGGCCAAGGTGCTGGACGGGCAAAGCCAGGAAGGTCCGGAAGCCTAGGGGCGGTCCGTCCGAAGCTGACCGTCCTGCATTGAAAAGCCGGTAGGCGAACGGAAGAGCGGCTGAATGGGAGCATCCCGGCAGCCGTTTTTGCCGTATCAACAAAATTTAATCTGCACAGGGTGTGAAGTGTCGATTTTTTCAGCGAAAGCGTGCTGAAATTCGGTATAATAGAAGGAACGGCGGCATAATTCGAGAGTCGGGGTGAGTCATTTGTCCCATAAAGATCGGGATTCCAACTATAGACGGTTGTTTGCGGATGAGCTGCGGCTGGCCGAGGCTGCCAAGCAGGCGGCGGAGGACCGGTCCTTGTCCCAGGCTGAACTGTACCCGCTTCATCAAGAGCTCGCAGCACAATATGACAAGCTGCTCAAAACGACAATCAAGCTGTCCCGCATCAGCGATATTCAAGGCAAGACGCTTAAGGAGCAGGAAGAGGCGATCCAGACGGCTAATGACAACCTCAAGCGTCTGGAGAAGCTGCGCCAGCAGCTGATTGCCGATATCTCCCATGAGCTGGGCACGCCGATGGTGGCGGTACAGGGCTATGTGAAGGCGCTGCTGGACGGCGTGATCCAGCCTGAGGAAAAATACTTAAGGCTGATCTACGACCGCGTGCTGACCGTGAATCACCTGATTAAGGACTTGTTCCTGCTGTCGACCTATCAGGCGAACCGCAATCATTTTGACCATCAGCAGATTGATATTGATGCCTTCATCCTATCGGTGGAGGACAAGTATGCTCCAGAGTGCGAGCGGTCGGGCATTGAGCTGGAGGTTTTCAAGGGAGTGGACGGCTCCGGATCCGCTCAAGAAGAGATGATCGTATGGGCAGACCCGGTCAGATTGGATCAGGTGTTCGAGAATCTGGTTCAGAATGCGATCAAGTTTACAGGAGCCGGCGGCTCCATCCAGCTGACGAGCGAGTTTCAGCCCAAGTACGAAGGAGCGCGTCTCGGGCATTGGTTCGTTAAGATATCGGATACGGGACTCGGGATCAGCGAAGAGGATATTGCCCATGTGTTCGAGCGTTTTTTTCGCAGCAAAGAGGCCAAAGCCCGGGGCATTCAGGGGACGGGCTTGGGTCTTGCCATCACCAAAGAGATCATCCAGAAGCACGGCGGGGAAATCGGCGTCACCAGTGCGCCGGACGAAGGGACAACCTTCTTCTTCCTGATCCCTGCGGAGTTGATCGATAAGTGTGAAAATGCCCAGTCGAAGATACTAGGAGGCTTATGATGATTAATCCATTGTTCGAAGTACAGCGCTTCCTGCAGGCCAACCGGATTCTGATCAGCTTCTCTGGCAAGCTGACCCAGGGACTGATTGAAGAATATGGAGACGCCGTCAAGAAATATCTGGAGCAGGCCGAGCGGCCGAGCAGCGTGGTGCGCGATGTGTTCTCGATTTTCATCGAGCAGACGCAGAATATCAAGAACTACTGCAGCAGCAAGGAGCACAGTCTGTTGGCCGAGCGTATCGCTTCCTCCAGCATTGTGACGATCGGGCAATCCGAGGAAGGGCATTTTATTCACTGCGGCAATCTGCTGGAGAATGGCGATGCAGCTTACTTGTCAGAAGCACTGGATCGTCTGATTGCTCTCGATAAGACAGAGCTCAAGCGGCTATACAAAGAGAAGCTGCGCGAGCTCCCAGACCCTGATCAGCCTGGAGCGGGCATCGGACTGATCGAGATGTCGCGGAAAGCCAGCAAGCCGCTCGATTATGTCATCACGCCTATCGATCAAGAGCTGTCGTTTTTTACGCTAAAGGCGGTGATTTAGACATGGTGACGTTAAACGAACTACATATCGAGGCGACGAAAAGCACGCCGTCGGTCCGCTTCGATCCGAAGGCAGGCCGGCTATGGATCAGCGGAGAATCGTATCCGGAGAATGCATTCAAATTCTACGAGCCGCTGCTGCAATGGGTGGACGTTTATTTGGAAGAGGCGGCTTCCGGCGAGGAAGTGCTGCTTGAGCTGAGATTGCCCTATATTAACACCAGCAGTACCAAATGCTTCATGATGCTGCTGGAGAAGCTCGATGACGCGTTTGGCCGGGGGAGGCCGGTCAGGCTGATCTGGTACTGCAGCCCGGATAATGAGAGTGAGCAGGAATGCGCCGAGGAGTTCAAGGAAGATCTGAGCCTACCGTTCGATATCGTGCTGAAAGAAGAGGCGTAAGCCGATGAAATATTACGATAAGGGGACGCTGCGGATCATCGGGTTCGCCAGTCTCGTCATTATTTTCTCCATGCTGCTGATCGGAGCGATCGTCTACGGATTCACGGAGTCGGGCATGGTGAAGAAGCTGAAGGAGAAGGATCTGCCGGTGATCGCACAAGCGATGGCCGCCAAGGTAGAGTCCAGAATCGAGCGTTCCCGGGAAACATCCATGGTGCTGGCATCGGACCCGGAGGTCCGCCGGTGGGTGCTTGACGGTGAGCCTGCCGGAGAGAGACGGGATCATTCCTTGCAGCGGCTGTCGACGCTGGTGAAGCAGTTCGGGTACAGCAATTCCTTCATCGTCAGCAATGAGACGCATCAGTATTGGGGCGAGAGCGGCAAGCTGCTCGGTACGATCAGCCGGACCGACCCCGGCGACCGCTGGTTCTATGACTTTATCGGGTCCGGGGATGAGATTCAGGTCAATCTGGATTACAGCAAGGAGCGGCAGGAGGCGTTCGTGTTTACGAATGCGCTTGTGCGTGAGGGCGACAGGCCGCTGGCCGTTGTGGGTGTCGGACAAAGCCTGGTGGATCTGGCCGAGGAATTTCAGGCGTTCAAGTATGGCTCTACGAGCCAGTTATGGCTGATCAACCCGGCAGGCAAGGTCATTCTCTCGGCGAACGAAGCGGACTATGGCCGTCAGATCGATACGGTTCTGGATGAAGATACGGTGCGGTCGCTGCTCGGGCAAGCGAAGCCTGTGATGCAGACGCTGGAGTTCAAGGGCCCGAACGGCAGTTTAACGGACCTGATCAGCTATCCGCTGTCTTCGACCCCGATGCAGCTGCTGTTCCAGATCGAGCGGCAGGAGACCGTATCGTTCCTAAGCCGGATTAAGCTGAACACGATAGCGGTATCGCTGATCTCCTTCATCCTGATCTTATTCCTGTTCTACTACGTATCCCACCGCTTGGCCAATCCGTACGAGCGGGCGCTGCAGATGAATGAGCAGCTGGAGCGCAAGGTGCGCGAGCGGACGCAGGAGCTGGCCGAGCGCAATGAGAAGCTGATGGACAGCATCGATTATGCCAAACGCATCCAGGAGTCACTGCTGCTTCGCCCGCAGGAGTGGAGCGAGGCGGCCAAGGAGCATGTGCTGCTCTACAAGCCGAGAGACGGCGTGGGGGGCGACTTTCACTGGGTGAAGCCGCTGGAAGGCGGCACGCTGATCGCGATCGGCGACTGCACCGGTCACGGGGTTCCCGGAGCGCTCATGACGATGCTGGCTATTTCCCTGCTGGACCGGGTGGCCGAGGAAGGCTATGCGGATGAGCCGGCACGCGTGCTCGGGGAGCTGAATCGTCTGGTCAAGCGGACCCTCCAGCAGACGGAGCCGTATGGACCGACGGACGACGGACTGGATATCGGCCTGTGCTATGTGAGCCGGGACCGTTCTGTGCTGCGGTTCGCAGGGGCTTGCTGCTCTCTGTACGTCCGGGATTCGGGTGAATTGCGTCTGCTGGAAGGAGGGCGCAAGAGCATCGGCTACCGCCGAACGCCGATGGAGCATCCGTTCGTCTCTCATGAGATCCGTCTGCAGCAGGGGACGTTGTGCTATATGGCGACGGACGGCTTCTTCGATCAAAGCGGCGGGGAGAAGGGTTATGCCTTCGGCAAGCGCCGGTTCACGGAGCTGCTGGAGCGTTATGGAAGTTCTCCGCTCCATGAGCAGGCTGAGCTGTTCTGGTCGGAGCTGGAGGCGTATAGAGGCGATGAGACACAGCGCGACGATATTACGCTTCTCGCCTTTCAGGCCTCTTAGCGATCAAGCTGCATAGCGAATAATGAACAGGCCGGCCCCCGGTCGTTTCCCTTCGAGAGAGGAAGCGCCGAGGGCCGGCCTGTTGATGCTGGAAATCATCCCTTGAACATATACCCGGAACCGCGGATGTTCAGCAGGTAAGCAGGATGGGAGGGATCCGGCTCTATTTTTTTACGGATGCTGCTGATGTGGACGAAGATCGTGCGTGTATCCCCTGCACTGTCGCTTCCCCACACCTCCTTATACAATTGTTCGGGTGCGAATACCTGATTGGGATGAGCGGCCAAATAAACCAGCAGCTGCATCTCCTTCACCGTCAGCAGCGCCGTCTCCGTGCCGGTTTTCACGCGGAGATGAGGCGGGTCGATCTCCAGTCCGCTGATATGGATGATTTCTGAGGCCGGGGAGGCCACCCGTGTGTCCGGGCGTGGGCGTGACAGCGGAACGCGGCGCAGATTGGCCTGAATTCTCGCGACTACGACCGCCGGGTCGAACGGCTTCTCGATGTAATCATCGCCGCCGATCTCCAGTCCCCGCACAATATCGCCGGAGGACGTATTGCAGCTGATGAAGACAATCGGCACCCTGGATACACTGCGGATGCGTCTGCACAGCTCGTAGCCGTCCATATCCGGCAGGACGATATCCAGAAGTGCCAGATCCGGCGATTCGGCCTCGAAGCGCTCCAAGCCTTCCGTTGCGTTGCCGGCTTCAATGACGGTGAATCCCTGGGGCTCGAGATAGAGCTTCAGCAGATCGCGTATGTCATCCGTATCTTCTACGATGAGTATTTTTTCCTTTACCATGACGGTCTCCTTAATACGGGATAATAACGTACTTGGATAAAATAATGGCTAGGCTTGCTGCATAGGGTTATCTGGGATCAAACTTATAGCCTACGCCACGAATGTTATGAATATAAAGCGGACCGTTCGGATGCGGCTCGAGCTTCTTGCGCAGGTTACTGAGATGGACAATGACCGTTCGCGTATTGCCATGGCTTTCCATCCCCCAGACAGCGGCATAGAGCTCCTCCAGCGTGAAGACGGTGCCGGGATTCCGGGCCAGATAGACGAGGAGCTGGAACTCCTTGGTGACCAGCATAACCGGAGAGCCGCCGAGCAGCACCTGGAAGCGGAGCGGATCGATCTCGAGACCCTTCCAGCGGATGGTTTCCTCCTTGGATAGCGTCCCTGCTGGGGACTCCCACCGGCGGTCCCGCCGGAAAACCGCGGAGCGCCGCAGATTCGCCTGTACTCTGGCGACCACGACCTCCGGATCGAAGGGCTTGGCAATATAGTCATCCGCCCCAAGCTCCAAACCGCGGATGATGTCCGAGGAATGGGGATGCCCGCTCACCAGTACGATCGGGACATTGGAGTAGCTGCGGATCTGCTGGCAGAGCTCCAGGCCATCCGTCAGCGGAGGCGCAATATTCAGAAGGACCAGATCCGGCTCTAAGCGGTCGAACTGCTCGATTGCTTCTAGCGAGCCGGTAGCTTCGTGCACCTCGAAGCCGCTTTCGGTCAGGTAAACCTTCAATATGTTTCTAGCTTCGGGCTCTTCCTCAATGATGAGGATTTTCCGGTGGTTCACGAATGGGTGGCTCCTTTCCCTTGCCCTGCAGGCTGCCTGCCGGACCCCGGAAGCTCATTGGAATCAGTCGGAAGGCGGAATCCGAGGCGCGTTGCACCATGGTTCATCGGAAAGCCGAGGCTGTATACGGAAGGCATAAGTATTAAGCATCTTTAAGATAAATTGACCTCGATTTGAAGCCGTTGCGGGCGGAAATCCAGTATACTTTTCAGTATACCATAGTTCTGGAAGTTTGCGATGCCGCTAGAGGGACTGAGAGAGAGAACACCCGTAGACAACAGACAAGGATAAGGGGTGCTGGAGATGGCTAAAGTACTGGTTGTGGACGATGCGGCTTTCATGCGTGCCATTATAGGCGGGATGATGCGAGATTTGGGCCACGAGGTGGTCGGTGAGGCTGAGAATGGGCTCGTCGCCCTGCAAAAATATTCGCTCCTCAAGCCGGATTTTGTCACGCTTGATATCACGATGCCGGAGATGGATGGAGTCGAGGCGCTGCGCAATATCATGAAGCAGGACCGCAATGCCAAGGTGCTGATGTGCTCGGCTATGGGGCAGCAGAGTCTGGTCATCGAAGCGATCAAGCTCGGGGCTAAGGATTTTCTGGTCAAGCCAATCCAGAAGGAGCGCGTAGTCAGTACGCTGCAGCGGCTGCTCGGTTAATAGGGAAGGAGGCTTTGCTTGCCAAGTCGGCAAGCGAAGTCTCCTTCTTTGCTGTGTCGGCAGCCCGGCAGCTTGGTTCTTCCGGCGTGTCGTCAGTCTCTCCACGGTCTGTCGGCTCCTGCATCCAGGTCATCTCCGGCAGGCCTTGCGCTCTCGGACTTGAGAATGAGCTTGTATGTCTCGATCGCTTGCGCCCGTGAGGCCTTCAGATCGACGATTGCCTCGGGCAGAGGCTTGTGAATCTCTTTGTCGGAGCGGCCCGCGAGATGCGGCAGCCACCGGCGAATATAAGCGCCCGAGGGATCGTGGGTCTCGGACTGGGTAGCCGGGTTCATCACCCGGAAGTAGGGGGCCGCATCGAAGCCTAGGGAGGCACACCAGAGCCAGCCGCCCCGGTTCAGCACGTTGTCGTAATCGCTCAGCTTGTACCGGAAGTAGCGCTCCCCGTAAGGAAATGGACAGCCCAGGTTTTTCGTCAGGAACATAGCGGTGATCATTCGGAGCCGGTTAGGCATCCAGCCGGTTTCATTCAGCTCGGTCATGGCCGCATCGATGATCGGAATGCCGGTACGTCCCTCGGCCCAGGCCCGGAAGTGCGTATCGCCGAGCGGAGACAGATCGAATACCTGCTCATAGCGGAAAAAATCCGGGTCAAGTCTCGACTGGTAGAGGTAGAAGTCGCGCCACGCGAGCTGGCGCAGCCATGGTTCGATGCCGATCGGCGCTTCCATCAGCCGCTCGTAGACCTCACGTATGGATAGGGCGCCGACATTCAAGTGGCGGCTGATCCGGCTCGTATCCTCGCGCGCGAAGCGGTCCCGTCCGTCGGCGTAGCCAGCCAGCCGCTCATCGAGGAAGCTCTCCAGCGCCTGCATCGGGTCCGGTTCGTCGCCGGAATCAGCTGGGTCATCATGCTGAAGCTGCGCTCCCAGCTCAGGCGGGAGCCGGAAGCCGTCCCTCACATCGGAGTGGAGCTCGGCAGTTTCGAGCTCAGCCACAGACCGGGTGGAGGCTGGCTTGAACCGCTCCGTTACATAGGCGCTCCAGCGCTTGTAGAACGGAGTGAATACCTTGTAAGGATCTTCCCTGCCGCTCCAGCGCACGAAGTCGCGCAGGTCGGCGAGCGCCGCCTCGTCATAGGCAGTCGCCGGGATACCGCGCTCCGCCGCCAGCTGACGCAGCTCACGGTCCCGGGTCAGGGCATAGGGCGTGTGGTCCTCGTGCCAGACGATCTCCCGGATCGGATGCGCGTCGGCGATCCGGCTCACAACAGCCGCAGGCTCACCGTACAGCACATGAAGCCGGCGACCATGCTTCGTATAGAGCCGCTGCAGCCTGCCCGCATGAGCGAGGAAGTTCCGTCCGCTGTGTTCCCGGCCCCGGCCGTTGCGCAGCAGGAACGGGTCCAGGACCAGGATATGCAGACTGGGAAGTCCGGAGGCGAATATAGCGTCCAGAGCAGGCAGATCATGTGTGCGTAGGTCTTTGCGGTGAATGAATAAGATCATAAGAGACTGGCTCCTTTTCGGCCAAATTAGCATGAATACCATGCTGGAAAGAGAGAAAGCCCGGGCTTCGCACCGGAGAGCCGTTCGGAGAACGAACGAATCAGCGGAGCAGGCCAGGGCTTTCTCGCATGGTATGTGGAATGGACAACAGAGCAGCTTACTTCTGGGTGTCGGACATCACTTGATTGAATTGATCTTCGGACAGGACGCGACGTGCGGTAACATAACGCTTGGCGTAGTAGTTGTCAGACAGCTTCGTAATCACAACGCCCTCATCGGTAGCGGAATGATAGAATTTACCGTCTCCTACATAGACGCCGACATGGGAAATTCCTTTGCCGTCGGTGTTGAAGAATACAAGATCGCCTGGGCGTAAGTCGCTTTTTTCGACTTGAGTGCCCTCCTGAGCTTGGCTCTTGGAGGAATGCGGCAGGTCAAGACCGAGCTTGTTGAAGACCCAAGAAGTATATCCGGAGCAGTCAAAACCTTTGAGTGTCGTGCCCGACCATTTGTACGGAGCACCTAAACCCTCGTTAACCGCTGCGCTTAGTGGGCTTTCAGCAAGAGCGCTTCCAAGCGAAACACTAAAGAATAAAACCGTAGAGCAGACAAACCCGACAAGCTTCTTCAAAGAAGTTTCCCCTTCCAGTGCCTACGAGGTTAGCTGAAGGGTTCGGTTGAAGGTTCCCTATGATCACTCTAAAGCGAGATCAATTCACCCAGAAATGGTTCCCCCGTTTTCTAAGACAGAAATTCGGCAATTTTTTCTTATTTGGTTTTCCTGAAGTACAAGTATTCGAGCTAAACTGACGAACTCCTTCTTCGTCACAAATTTGTCACATTTAAACTGTTTAAAGTGAAACCCTGACGGGTAATGAGCTTTGCGTCTTGATAACGTATTCATCAATTCAGGAGTAGATACGGCTAATAGCCAGAGAAAGCTGCACAGGCTCTGCGTTTTTGTCTGAAACTATCGAATGCCGGACCGGAGCGCAAAGGATGGCGAACAAGCAGACGGGTTAAGATTTGACTTTACCTGGGGAGAACCACTACAATTTGTAGTGTGAGGTGCGCAAAGCCATGAAAATTCAAAATTTCAAGTTTTACGAGAAAGGTCTCAACCGGTTCTTCGGGCCGCTGGAGGCGAAGGTGCTCGAGATATTGTGGGCGAAGCCCGGGCTGTCGATCAAGGAAGTGCAGCAGAAGCTGGAGCAACAGGAGGAGCGGCTGAACTTCAATACCGTGATGACGGTCATGAACCGGCTAGTAACCAAAGGGGTGCTGAACAAGAAGCTGGAGGGGCGTGCTTCGGTATACGAGCCTTTCGACACGAAGGAGCACTTTCTGGAGATGCAGTCCAAGGAGATCACCCACGAGCTGCTGGAGGACTTCGGCCCGCTTGTCGTTAATCATATGCTGGATGCGCTGGAGGAAGCGGACCCTGAGATGATCGAGAAGCTGGAACAAAAAATCAAAGCGTTGAAAAAGGAAACCTAGACCATGTGGAAGAACAGGTCCAAACTTCTTTTTGCCACACCGTTGCTCATTGCGCTGCTGGTGTGGTCGCAGATGGGATTGTATGCGGCCCATAAGACACTCGGCTGGGACATCAGATTCAATATCATCGACCTGTGCAACCACCTGCTCTTGAAATTAGGCTTTGGCTCGATCAGCCCTGTGCTCAACTTGCTCGTAGCCTATACGGCAGTCGTCACTCTCTGGCTCGTGGCGAAGCAAGCCTATGCGGCCAGGCAAGCGCTGCGGAAGGTTCAGGAGCGGACGCATCACCCGCTTACGGCTATGCTGCAGGCCAGATTTCCGGAGGACAAGCATTCGCTGATCGTGATCGCAGCCAAGCAGCCATTTGCCTTGACGCTCGGACTGTTCCGTCCCCGGATCGTGCTCTCGTCCGGCTTGCTGGAGCTGCTGGACCCCAGCGAGATCGAAGCCGTCTACTATCACGAGCGCTCGCACCGGCGTCATCGCGATCCGCTCAAAACCTTCGTGCTGCTGGTCGTCAGCAAGGTCATGTGGTATGTCCCCATTCTGGACTGGTGCAGCCGTCATTACAAGATCGCCAGAGAGATTATTGCCGATCATGAGGCGATGACCGTCATGGGTACGCCCGCAAGCCTTGGCAGTGCGCTGCTCAAGCTGCTCAAGAAGCAGGATCGCCCGCAGGCTGTGGACTTTGCTTATGTGTCCTTTGCCGATACGTCGATCAACTACAGGATTCACCATATCATAGATCCCGAATCCGCAGCATCGCCGCAGCTGCCGGTGATGCTAGCCGTCATCTCGCTGCCGGTCGTGCTCGTGTTATCGGGGGTATTCTTTCTTTCCCTGCTTTAAATTTTTTTACCAACAAACACTACGTTGTGTAGTGCTATTAGGAGGAGTTTGAAGATGAATAAAAATAAGCTGGCCGCTACAGCGGCAGGAGTCTTGGTCGTTTTATTGGCTGGTGGTTACTGGGCCTATGACTACTATGCAGGCAATCATGTGGAGGTTAAGGATGTGATCTCGACCGCCAGTCCTGCTGGTACGGCAGGAGGGTCGACCCCTGCACCCTCAGGAGGAGCGGTAGCTGCGGATCAAATCAATGGCAGCTGGAAGGTTCTCCCGGCTTCCGAAGTCTATTTCTCCGTTACGACATCGAAGGAGACTGTTAATTTCGTGGTGACCCCTGTTCAAGGAGCCTGGCAGCTGGATACGTCTGCGCCTGCCAAGTCTACGGCCGAGGGCAAGGTGGAGGTAGGCAAGCTGAGCTCGGGCAACGGTCAGCGGGACAGCCATGTGAAGAGCGAGGAATATCTGGATACCGCCAAATTCCCCGAGGCTACGTTCACCGTCAAGTCATTCGGCGAATTGCCGAAGCAATGGAAGGAAGGTGAGAAGCTGCCTCTGGAGCTCCCCGGAACACTGAAGGTGAAGGACAAAACGAAGGATGTCGTCTTCAAGAGTGAGGCGGTGTACGAGCAGGGTAAACTCAAGCTGCAGGGAAGCACGGTGGTAACCTTCGATGATTTCGGCATGAAAAATCCTCACGCCGTCACCTTGAGCACGCAGAACGATCTGCAGGTACAGCTGCGGCTTGTGCTGGAGAAGGCCTAAGCTGTTTGATATAGATAAGAAGGCTGCCTCGGAAGAACTTCCGGGCAGCCTTCTTGACGTTCGGGTCGGACCGCTCAGGCTTTCTCGGTCCATAGAGCATACTGGGTGCCGATGGACCACAGCTTGAAGAACATCTGGGCCAGCCGGTAGGCCTGGATGCCTGCCAGAGCGAGGAAGCCTGCCCAGATGAAGGAGGCAGTCATCACTGCGGCGGTCACCGCTGCCGTCAGTGCCGCGACGATCACGGCCGCAGCGACGATGGCAGGCAGGTGGCGAAGCACGAACAGGACCGTGGACAGCAGGGAGCGCTCGTCCGTCCGCCCGATCTGCAGATGCATGAAGAACAACTGGATGAGGAAGACATAGAGGACATAGACGGCCAGCGCCGGCAGCAGTGCTTTGCCCAGCTCCGGGTAGGAGGCTTGCTTGGACACATGCTCCCAGAGGTAAGGAGCCAGCCAGGAGAGAGGCGCGGCCATCAGGGCGAGCTGCAGGATATAGTAGCCGAGGAACGGCAGCGACAGCTTGCGGATGCCTTCTACGAACCTGTAGCCTGCGTTCATTCCGGTATGATGCAGGGAGTAGTAGACGCCGGCGTTCAGCAGCGGATGAAGCAGCAGGCGCAGGAGGAGCAGTGCCAGTGCCCACCATAGCAGCGGGTCCAGCACATCCGTTTTCATCAGCCGGAACTGGCCCTCGATCCAGAATAACTGCACGGCTTCGCGCGACAGCTCGCTCGGGTAGCGATGGAGCAGAGGGACCAGCACGGATTGCACGAGCTTATACAGCATTACGCCCCAGATCAGATGGTACGCGAAGAGAACGAACACGGCGAAGGGCTGCCCGCAGGCGAGGCTCCAGCCGGACTTGATTCGATTCCACATCTAGGATCACCTCACCACACGACCCAGCCGAAGAAGGTCTCCAGAATTTTGACGACACCGAGATTCAGGCGGACAGACAGCTTGTTGTCTACGTTTGTTTTCATAAAACTATTGATCCGCTTGTTCTCAAGCACTAGGGAATGCTGCGGATCAATCGCTGCCCACTCAAGCGGAGCGGGATGTCTGAGCGTATAAATGACTTCCGTCTCCGTACCGTTCCACGACTTGTCGATCTGCGTACCGTCCGTAAAGTGGAAGCGGACCGGGACCGCCTGCATCGTGCCTCCGAGCCTGCGCAGCTTGACGCTGCTGTCGTACAGCTTCTGACCGTTGTCCGTCAGCTCCTTGACCTGTATGCCGGCTACTTCATAGTCTGTCATCATGCCGCCGTAGACGTACTGGTCGAAAAACTCCTTCCAGCTCTTGCCCGTTACATCCTCCACGGTCTTTTGGAAATCGCCGGTTCCCGGATGCTTGAACTTCCAGCGCTGGAAGTAGGTACGCATGACCTTGTTCATCGTCTCGCTGCCGAGCTGAGCTTCCATCGCCTTGAGTACCAACTTGGCGCGCGTGTACACATTCTCCGCATATTGGTCATGCCCGCTATACTTCCAGGCATGCTGCTTCAGGGAGGCGGGGTTTGTCATGTAGCTGGCCTCCACGAGCCGGTTGGAGCGCACTCCGTATTCCTTCTCCATCAGCCGGTCTTCGGCGTAAGAGGTGAAGCCTTCGTCCAGCCAGGCTTCCTCGAATTCATTGCTGGCTACCATGCCATAGAAAAACTGATGCCCGATCTCGTGGACGATAACCCGCTCCAGCTCGAGGCTGGGATTCTCTTCGGAGGCCCCCCAGGAAGTGACCAGTGTCGGGTATTCCATACCGCCCGCTCCATTGCCGTTCTCAGGCGGGACCACGATGGACAGGGTGGAGTACGGATAGCTGCCGTACCATTCCGAGTAGCGGGCGAGCGCTTTCTTGGCGGCTGTCATGTAGCGGGCCTTCAGATGCTCATGCTTGGGGTCCAGGTACAGCTTGATCCGGACGCCGGGTAGCTGCTTGGTTGCGTAAGGCTCTTCGACGTAGATAAAGTGGGGGGAAGCCGCCCAGGCAAAGTCATGGACATCATCGGCATAGAAGGTGTAAGTCTTCGTCTTGCCGTCGTCGGAGACAGGCTTTGTCGGGAAGCCTGTCGCGGCTACCGTGTAGGCCGAGGGGACCTTCAGCTTGACGTCGAAGATGCCGAAGTCGGCATAAAACTCTGAATTGCCATGGTACTGGTGCAGGTTCCACCCTTCCTCCGCGTTGCCTCGGGTGCCCTTCGGTTCATACACGGCAATCTTCGGAAACCATTGGCCGGCCATGACGAAATCTCCGGCATAGCCCATGCGGGCAAATACCTGGGGGAGCTGCACGGTAAAGGCCATCTGCAGCGTGACCTCTTCGCCCGGCGCTACGGCCCGGGGGAGCGGAACCTTCGCCAGCGTACGGTCATGTGCATTGCCGTCATCCGGCTGGACGAACTCGATCTGATCCGCCAGCTCCGATTCATGCCCGTCCAGCAATTGAACGGAGGTCAGCTGCATGCTGCCATAGTTATTGTCGCTGCTGGCATCATTGCGCAGTCGGCCGCCTGATTCTTGCATGAACGTCGTTTTTTTGGATTCGAACGCATTGGGGTACAAATGAACGTACAAGGCCTCCACCGGCACGCTGCCCGGGTTTTTCCAGGTCAATGAGGAGGTGCCCCGTATCAGCTTGCCTGGGGCGTCAAACTCCGCATTGAGATGGTACTCGACGATGCGGTTGGACAGTGGCCTTGGCGCCGGTTTCTCCACAGGCTTGGCCGGCAGGCCGGGCGGGGCGGGTGGCGGAGCGGCAGGCTCGTAGGCTCTGGCGCTGGCGCTGGCGGGCAGCGCCTCGCTTTGCGGCAGGAAGAGGCCGATCGATGAGCCGTCGGCGCCTACCCGGGCCGGCCAGGGAGGTGCCGCGATGACCGCGCGCCCGTCCGTCCCACGGATCGGCTTGAGAATCAGCGGCTCCGTGCCGTCATCGGGCAAGCCGCTTGCAAGGGTTAGGGCTGTGGAGGGTAGGCGCCAGGAGCTATCCGGAGCGCCTGTGCGCAGGCCGAGGCCGGAGAGGCGCGGAATCAGGGCGGTGCTGCAGGCGAGGAGCGTCAAGCATCCCCATATCGCTAGTCGATTGCCGAGTCGTTTTTTCATCCATATTCACCCCGTTGACAAGCATCTACAGCATGTATATGTGGACAGGGAGTTTTCCATGAACAAAAAATTGTCAAGCTCGTCGGTTTCATGGATAATAAGGGCAGGAAAGGTTATCGTAAGGCCTGGGGCCAAGGCGGTGCCTAAGTAAGGAAAGGAGCTGTACAGGATGGAAGATCATAATCAGAACGGCCAGCCAGCCGCAGAGGCGGGGGAGAAGAAGAAGCTGCCGTCGTTGAATATTGTAAGCGGCAAGGAAACGAAGCACCGGGGGTTCGGTCAAGGCTCCATCGATTTGAGTCAGCTCTCCAGCGTCATTATCGACGGGGATGAGGTTTACCTGGATGTAGGGGCGCTGCATGCGAAGAGCAAGATCGAGAAGGGCATCAAGTTTCTATTGAATAAAGATGAGGTGCCTAACGGCCGTACCTGCTGGATCGTGTGGGTAGCCGTAGACTTCCGGGAGGACGGCAAATACTATGCCGGCGTCACTTCTTGTGAGATGACGGTTGATCCGGAAATCCGCAGAGGGTGGAAAATTCTCGCCGATCACGTCAACCGGATGGACTATGCGCTGAAACGCCGCATCCTGGTGGATAACCTGGGAGCCAAGCAAAAAGAACAGCTCAAGCAGTTCCTGATCGATACGGACAGCGAAATGTGGGAGCGCTCGGACGATGCGCTCAAGGACGCTCTGGCGTAATTTTGTCCATTATGTGACGGTCTTGTGTCGTCTGTCGTAACGATGTATACTAATGCCTAGTATATGCATCATATACTAGGACAGCAAAGAGGCAGACCCCCGGGTCTGCCTCTTTGTGTTTGCAAGAAAACCTGCACCGGCCGCGGCTTTACGCGCTTCGACCGGACAGCAGGCCGGCTTGCCAGGCGAGATTAGCTCGCCCACCAGCGCTTGAGATCATTCCACCACGACCCGCCTGTTTTCTCCTGGCTCGGCTGAGGCAGCTTGTCCGGGGCGGGCTCGGAGGTGCAGGTTTCCTGTGGCTCCGTACCCTGCACGAATGCCTCCATCCGCGACTTGGGACAGCTGTCATTAGCCAGCTTGCCGGTGGCTGGATCGATGTACAGATGCGTGACCCCCTCGGGGATCGGGAACATCTTCGGAGGGACGGATTCCAGCGTCTTCTCCGTAAACTCCGCGAAGATCGGCGCAGCCAGATGCGATTCGACGGTGCCGACATTCCGGCCTTTGTCATAGCCGACCCATACCGCCGTGGTCAGCTCAGGCGTATAGCCGACCATCCACGCATCCGTATCCGTCGTGCCGGTCTTGCCCGCTACAGGGCGCTTCAAGACCTTGGAGACCCGGCTGCCCGTCCCCCCCTGATCGAAGACGCTCTCCATCAGATGCGTCATGACATAGGCGTAGGTCGGCTCTACCACGGTCGTCTGAGTCGGAGCCGCCTCGTAGAGCAGGCGGCCCCTGCGGTCCTCGATGCGCAGGATCGCTGTCGGCTCGACCCGCACGCCCTGGTTGGCGAACATGCTGAAGGCCGAAGCCATCTCGAACGGGCTGACCGGAAAGGTACCCAGCGCGAGGGAGGGCAGAGGTTCCATAGGACTCGTAATGCCCATGTGGCGCGCCATCTCGATGACGCGTTCCGGGCCTGTCTCCAGAATCGTATGCACGGCAAAGATATTATCCGACTTGGAGATGGCCGTCCGCAGATCGATCTGCCCGAAGAACTTGCCGTCAAAGTTGCTCGGCGTATACGTTTTGCGGCCCTTGTCATACGTGAAGGTAGTCGGCTCGCTAGTGACGCGGGTGACCGCCGTATATTGCTTTTCCTTGAGAGCGGTCAAGTATACGATTGGCTTGAAGGACGAGCCCGGCTGCCGGGTGCTGGCGAATACCCGGTTGAACTGGTTGGCCGCGTAGCTGCGTCCGCCCACCATGGCCTTCACATAGCCGTTTCTCGGATCGATGGCGACGAGTGCGGTTTGCAGCTCCGGATAGGGATCCAGCTCCTTCTTCACCGTATCCTCGGCAATCTGCTGGGCATTCAGATCGAGCGTCGTATAGATGCGCAGCCCCATGTCATCATACTCATTTTCCTCGATCCCGAGCAGGTCGATGGTCTGACTGCGGATATAATCGCGGAAGTAAGGAGCAGTGACGGCTGTTTTCTTCGCTTCCAGCGGGATAATACTAAGCTTTTCCTTGGCGGCCTGATCGGCCTGCTGTTGCGAGATGAAGCCTGCCTCCACCATCGTGCCCAGCACCGTTCTCTGGCGCTCCAGCGCGCTGTTCAAGTCGTAATAGGGGGAGTAATAACGCGGACCCTTCGGGACGCCGGCCAGCAGCGCGCTCTCGGCCAGAGTCAGGTCGCTGGCGTTCTTGCCGAAAAACAACTGGGAAGCGGCCTGGATGCCATAGGTGGAATGACCGTAATAAATCTGATTTAAATATTGCTCAAGAATTTGGTCCTTGCCCATCTGCAGTTCCATCTGGATGGCGTAGTACGTTTCCTTCAGCTTGCGGGACCACGTCCGGTCATGATTTAGATACAGATTCCGTGCGAGCTGCTGAGTAATGGTCCCTGCACCCTGTACCTTGGACATATGCTGAAGGTTGACCCAAGCGGCACGGGCGATACCCCGCGGATCGAAGCCGTAGTGATTATAGAAGCTGCGGTCTTCAACAGCGAGCGTAGCTTGGATAAGGCTTTCAGACATATCCTTCAGCGGGATGGTCTGGGTGCTTTTCCCGCCGCCGTAGGCCTCGATCGGCTTGCCGTGTACGTCATACAGCTCAGAGGCAGCCACCATCTTGGAGACGGGGAGCGCCTGGGAGCGCATGAAGAGCAGCGCAACGATGCCGCAGGCGGCGCCGAGAATAAGGAAGGTGAAGGAATAGGACAGAAAAGTCCGGAAGGGGCCCTTTCTCTGGGTGTTTTGAGGTTTATTCTGCTGTTTGTTTGATGAGGCCATCCTGCCATCCTCCCTTCTCCGGTCGTGAAGTCTTCTTCTATCCAGTATGGAAAAACATAGAAGAACGTATTCACCTGCTTCGTCGAATTGGATTAATTTTTTTGAACCCCCAGTCGATGCCTCCCGTTGGAGTTGCATTTCCAGGGATATCTACTATAATACAACTTGACATGCCCGTGCAGTGGTTTGCAACCAAGGAAAGGTGGCTGAGCACATATGGAGTTGTGGTATACGGAGAAACAAACGGATAATTTCGGGATTACGGCGAAGATTACGGAAACGCATGTAAAGGAACAGACGGACTTTCAAGATCTCGCGATGATCGAAACGGTCGAATGGGGCACAATGCTTGTCCTGGACGGCATGGTCATGACAACGGTCAAGGATGAGTTTGTTTATCACGAAATGGTCGCGCACCCGGCTCTCTACACGCACCCGGACCCTAAGCAGGTGCTAATTGTAGGCGGCGGCGACGGCGGTGTAGTCCGCGAAGTGCTCAAGCACCCTGAGGTGGAGAAGGCTGTACTGGTCGACATCGACGGCAAGGTGATCGAATACTCCAAGACATACTTGCCTACGATCGCCGGTGAGTTGGACAACCCGCGCGTCGAGGTCATCGTGAACGACGGCTACATGCATATTCATGATCACAAGAATACGTATGATGTCATCATGGTCGATTCCACCGAGCCTGTAGGCCCGGCGGTTAATTTGTTCACCCAAGGCTTCTACAAAGGCATCTACGATGCACTGAAGGAAGACGGCATCTTCGTCGCTCAGACGGACAATCCTTGGTTCAAGGCGGATCTGATCCAGACCGTCAACCGCGATGTCAAAGAGATCTTCCCGATCGTACGGGTATACGTGGCCAACATCCCTACGTATCCAAGCGGTCTGTGGACATTCACGCTAGGTAGCAAGAAGTATGACCCCCTGGCTGTCGACGAGACGGCTATCCCGGAGATCGATACGAAATACTACACGCCTCGTCTGCACAAAGCAGCATTCGTGCTGCCTAAGTTCGTCGAGGACCTGACGAAATGAATAGGGTTCTATTTTCATAAAGGAAGCCGGCTGTTTCGCCCTGAGGGGTGGAATAGCCGGCTTCTTCTGTTCAGTGAGGGATTCATTCACTGGCTGTCGGGGACAGTAATCGCAATACCGGAGGTGATTCCTGATGGTTCGCAAGCTAAACAGCCTGTTCCGGCCAGGGCTGCTGCTGATCTGTATCCTCTCAAGTCTAGGGAAGGTGCCGGCTGCGGCAGAAGCGACGGACGATTCCCGTCCCGTGACTACGCGGGCTGCCGCCGCACCGAACGGGATGGGGAGCCAACATCCCGACAGCCATACGCCAGGCGAAATAAGACTGGAAGTGTTCGATGCCGCCGAGGGGCGGGTGTTGACGAGGAGAGCGGCCACCGAGGAGGATGTGCGCAGGCTCGAGCACCTGCTGCGTGCCGAGGGCACTCTGGAGCAGCAGATGCGGGTCCAGCTGCCATCACGGGGGCTGATCGTGAAGCTGGAGCTGCCACCGGCCCAGAGGGCAGGCCATGCAGCCTCCCGCTGGTTGTCCGAGCCGATCCTGCAGGTTTATGTATATGAAGGGGAGGATGGTTTGGGGAGGCTTATCCTGTTCTCCGCTTCTGACAAACTTGCTGTGGTCAGGTTAACGGAGGCTGTGTCGTCCCTCCTCCTGTATTGGCGTTCAGCCAGGTAAGCAGGAAGCGGGAGCGCTGTGAGTCCGGCTGGGGTACTAGTGATTTTAGGTTGCCATCTGCTTAGGAAGCCGGTCGGTACTACGGCAAGTTAGTACTTACCCCTATCCCCGCACCCGCATACAATGAAGCCAAAACCGATGGGGAAGGGGCTTTATCGATGGAGGGTCATAAGCCTAGGCGAGCGCGCGGGAAAGGGGCTGCGCTGATTCTGCTTGTTGGAGTCTACATGATGCTGTGGGGGTGGCTGGCTGTGGCACCGGCTAGCCGGTCGGACTGGCTGCTGGAGCAGTTGCTCGTCATTGCTTGTCTCGGCGTGCTCGGAGCCACCTACCGCAGAGTTCCGCTGTCGCTGGCTTCGTATGCCGGTATTGCCCTTTTCTTGGCGTTGCATGCTTATGGCGCCAATACCTCTTATGGGGCTACGCCGATCGATCCATGGCTGCAGCGCTTGTTCGGGGGAGGAAGGCTGCCGTACGACCGGCTGGTGCATCTCTGTTATGGCTTACTGCTGGCCCATCCGGTCCGCGAGGTGCTGGTGCGCCTAACCGGTGTGAGAGGCCTTGCAGCCTACGGGTACACCGTCGCTGTCGTGCTGGCTACCGGAGCTTTCTATGAGCTGATCGAGATGTGGGTTACCCTGCTCGTCGCACCAGAGCTGGGGGCGCTGTTTCTCGGCTCTCAGGGAGATCCGTGGGATACGCATCATGACATGGAGCTGGAACTTGCCGGCAGCATCCTCGCGATGGCCCTGCTGGCGCTGAAGCGCCGGATTATCCCCTCTTCAACGTGAAGCACGTCAGCTCCGGGCGGCAGTTGAAACGAATAGGCTGCTGTGAGACGCCGATGCCGCGGTTGACATAGAGCTGGAAGTCCCTCTCGCCCAGGTTATAGTGACCGATAACGTACTTCTCGGCGAACTTGGGGACGACGACATGCCCATAGAAAGGGATACGTACCTGGCCTCCGTGACTGTGTCCGGACAACTGGACATCGACGGGGAAGTCGACGACCGTGTCGGCGTAATCAGGGCTGTGAGAGAGCAGCAGGACATAGTCATCCGGATTGACGGCGTTCAGGCTCCTGGCGATATCCGGCTTGCCGTACCACATGTCCTCTACACCGGCAACCCACATACTCCCGTTGCCCTTCTGGACGCGCGCCGCCTGATTGCGGAGTACTCGGAAGCCGCCGGCTGCCAGTGTCTTGGCGACGACCACGTCGCCTCCCTTGAAGTAGTCATGGTTGCCGAGCACGGCAAACTTCCCGAGCCCCGCTTGCATCCGGCCGAGCGCCTCCGCATAGGCGGAGCCCTCCGATCCGACGGCATAATCGACGAGGTCACCGGTGAAGCAGAGGATGTCCGGTTCCAGCTTGTTGATGATGTCCGCCAGCTGAGTCAGGCTCGCAGCATCATAATGAAAGCCGAGATGCGTATCGCTGAACTGCACGACCTTCAATCCGTCCATCGCTTGCGGCAATCGCGGTGTCCGTAAGGTCACACGCTCGATATCGAGCCACTTGGGTTCTGCGTATCGGGCATAAGCGACCGCTGCAGGCGGCAAAGCTACAATCCCGAGCAGCGTGAGCGCCGCCTTGGACAAAAAGGAGCGCCTGGAGGTTTTCTTCGTATGATGGTGATCGTTAGGATCGTTAGGGTTCGGTGATTGAGATGATGAGTTGGTCATAGATCAGCAGGCCCTCCGCTTTTATTCTTCATGGCTGTATGCTATTAGACGCTCGAGGCGGCGGATAGGTTTCCCCTTGAGCGAAGAAGCCTCAGTTCGGCATAGGCTGGGCCAACAAACGAGTTGCTTGCCGAATTGGGCTCAGGTACACTGGGGTCAGGAAGTCATCGTGGAGAAAGAAGGACAATTCTAATGAATGAGCGTCAGGAATCGGGAACAGGGCCGGACAAAACCGAAGTCAGGATCCGTCTGCTCAGCTCGGCGGATGGACAGCAGATGGATAGGGAGATGCCCGGGGTCCTAATTGAGAAGGGATCATGGCTATACCTTCGCTACGAGGAGCCGGAAGAAGCTCAGATGGGCAGGACGACGACGACCGTCCGTCTGCACCCGGAGGAGGTTCGCATCATCCGGCATGGGGATGTAAGCTTCGAGCAAACATTCGCAGCGGGCCGCAAGCATGTGGGGTACATGGACACGCCGCATGGGCGGATGGAGCTGGAGACATTGACGCAGTCCGTCGAGCTGAAGCGGCCGGCAGCCGGAAGAGCGCTCCCGCTGGAAGCCAGCTGGTGCTATGAGCTTACGGCTATGGGCGAAGCCGCAGGCGGCTTCGAGGTGAGACTCCAGGTTACGGCTGGAACCTAGGAAGCGGAGGACACCTACTTGAGGGGCCTCCGTGTCAGGTTGTTAACGGTACGAGCCGCATGCAGCTCCTTGATGAAGCTTTGCTTGCCGGGTCTTACAATGTAGCGGGCATACTTGCGCAGCAGCGTCTTGATGCGCCCCGGGCGTAAGCCCGGCCTCAAGGAGAGCATAAGGGCGACGACGCCCGTTACATGAGATGTCGCCATGGAGGTTCCACTCAGCTCCTGGTACTTCCCGTCCAGCCAGGTAGAGTAGATCTTCTCACCCGGCGCGTAGATATCGATCTGCTGGCCGTCATTACTGAACGGGGCGATCCGTCCCTTGCGCGTCGTCGCTCCTACGGCGATCGACTGCGGGAAGCGGGCCGGATAATCGATCTCGGCCCGCTTGCCCTCGTTGCCGGAGGAAGCGACGATGACGATGCCGGACCGGTGAGCGCTGAGTACGGCTGCTTCAAGTGCCTTGCTGTGCGTCTTCATCCCGAAGCTCATATTGATAATATCCATCCCGCTAAGCACACACCAGTCGATCGCCTTGATGATGTCCGAGACGAAGGCGCCACCCTGATGGTCGAAGGCCTTCACGGGGTGAATCAGTGCATGCGGCGCCACGCCGACGATTCCCCGATGCTTGGTGAAGGCGGAGATGGTACCCGCGATATGTGTGCCGTGGCCATTATCGTCGATGGGGTACAGATGTCGATGCAACAGATTGACTCCCCGGGCCAGGCAGTGGCGCAGATCCGGATGCGTATAATCCGCGCCGGTGTCCACCACGCCGACATGAATTCGGTCTCCCTTGGACTTGGGCCATACCTGATGGGCCCGGATATGGCGAATCCCCCAAGGAATTTTCGACGGCGGAGAAGAACGTCGGCTATGGAGCCCGGCCGGACCGAGATTGGGGCCAGATGCTTGCAGCCGGAGGCGGATGTCCGCCTCGACGGACTGCACGGCGGGGATCGCGGTCAGCGGTTCGACCGAGCGCAGCGGACAGGAGATGGCACGGATCAGGGGCAGCAGCCGGACAGCCTGCTGCATGCGGGGAAACGCCTTGGACTCGCTGCGCATGTAGCGGACAAAGGCCGCGTAATCGTCATGCGAGCGGAACCGGATGATATGACGGCGTCTGCTGCCTGCCCCTCCTGCGTCCATCGCATGACGAAGCCATTTGCCGAAAGACGATGGATTCAATGTTGATCGATCCCCCTCTACCATATCCTTGCTGTATCGTATGTGGGAGGCTATCCATAGGTATGAGCAGTTCGCCTTATTCCAAATAATTAGGTGTTTGGCCGTGTCAAACGGGTGCGCGGCACATAGGATACATTGGGAGGGGCTTTCTTCTCCGTTTTACAAAGGGGCGGCAGGCGGGGACGGGAACAGGCCCGGATTCGCTTGCCGCGGGTACAGTCGGGACGGAGGATCCCGCTTCAGGACGGCCACCGGCAGGAGGCGTATGTTCCGGGGCGAGATCCCTCGTTTCGCACGTAAGGCGGACAAGCTTCCTCTTCGTAGAAGCAGTTGCAATTTTACATAAAATAAGGTTTACTTAGTGGTACTAGTGGATATTGTAGTAGGAAGGCGGATGCCGCGCCGGAATCAGTACCACATTGAACATGTCGGAAGGGATGTGCCATGTCATGAGTGCCCAGTATCAGCTCAAAGTGAGCGCGGAGAAAGCCAAGGAAATGCCGATGGTGGATCTGGCGTTTGAGCTTCTGAAGGCGGTTAATACGCCATTTTACTATCGGGATTTAATGGCGGAGATCGCCAAAATCAAAGGGTTGTCCGATGACGAGGTTATGCAGGTTATCGCACAGCTATATACGGAGATCAATATTGACGGCCGGTTCGCCTGCGTCGGCACCAATCTGTGGGGACTGAAGCGCTGGTATCCGATTGAGAAATCTGAGGATACGGTCGGCAGCGGCAAGCGTCCGCGGATCATTAACGACGAAGACGATGATCTGGACGACGAGGATTTGTTCGCCGAGGAAGAGGATACATTCGTCGAGGAAGAGGATTACGATTCCTTCGATGCGCCTCGCGACGACTTCGAATCCGAGGAAGAGGTCGAAGAAGAGACCGAGTTCTTCGAGGATGAAGAGATCGAGGAAGAAGAGATTGACGGTGAGACGCTAGAGGGCGAAGAAGGCGAAGAGGAAGATGCCGAAGAAGAAGCTGGCGAGTACGAAGATGACGAAGAGGATGGCAAATAATCACTTATTCCCGGTTATCCTTGACACTGCGCATCGTTCAGAGTAAACTATTTTCTGGGCTTTAGATGGACGCTTAGACCGAATAGGTCTTTTTATGGAAAAGTGCCCCGCCGATGCGGGGGACTTTTTCTTTTTTTAACTCGGTAATGGGTCGGATCGGCAACCAACTATGTGCGGCATGATAAACTTGGGAGGTTTTACATAATGACAAAGTATATTTTCGTCACCGGAGGCGTCGTTTCTTCACTGGGTAAAGGGATTACTGCCGCTTCGCTGGGCAGATTGCTTAAAAACCGCGGCCTCAAGGTCACGATTCAAAAGTTCGACCCGTACATTAACGTAGACCCGGGAACGATGAGCCCGTACCAGCACGGCGAAGTATTCGTCACGGATGACGGCGCAGAGACGGATCTGGACCTCGGTCACTATGAACGGTTTATCGATATCAATCTGTCCAAGAACAGCAACGTCACGACAGGTAAAATCTACTCCTCCGTTATCGCGAAGGAACGCCGCGGCGAATATTTGGGCGGTACTGTTCAGGTCATTCCCCATATTACCAATGAAATCAAGGAGCGCGTATTCCGTGCTGGCCGTGAGGCTCATTCCGATGTAGTCATTACCGAGATTGGCGGGACCGTAGGCGATATTGAGAGCTTGCCTTTCCTCGAAGCGATCCGTCA
The DNA here is from genome assembly GCF_038070315.1 of Paenibacillus filicis. Lineage (NCBI taxonomy): Bacteria > Bacillati > Bacillota > Bacilli > Caryophanales > Paenibacillaceae > Paenibacillus > Paenibacillus filicis. The sequence continues at coordinate 195,910 of NZ_JBBPCC010000016.1, forward strand.
GATCAAGAGCGACATCGGCCGTGATAATGTGATGTACATTCACGTTACGCTGATTCCTTATCTGAAAGCTGCGGGCGAAGTCAAGACGAAGCCGACCCAGCATAGCGTGAAGGAACTGCGCAGCATCGGGATTCAGCCGCATGTGATCGTCTGCCGGACGGAGCATCCGCTCGCTGAGGATATGAAGCGTAAGCTGGCTCAATTCTGTGATGTCGATCCAGGCGCTGTCGTCGAATGTATCGACGCTGAGACGCTGTACGAAGTTCCATTGATGCTCCGCGAGCAAGGGCTTGATGATATTGTTGTCAACCACCTGAAGCTGACGGCTGGTGAGCCGGACATGACAGAGTGGAAGGCTATGGTTGACCGCGTCAAGTCGCTCAAGACGACGACCGAGATCGCCATCGTCGGCAAATATGTAGCCCTGCACGACGCTTACCTCAGCATCGTGGAGTCGCTCGGACATGCTGGCATTGCCTGCGATACGGAAGTGAAGATCCGCTGGGTCAACGCGGAGGAAGTGTTCGACCACAATGTGGGCGAGCTGCTGGGAGGCGTACACGGTATTCTCGTGCCGGGCGGCTTCGGAGACCGCGGCATCGAAGGCAAGGTGTCGGCGATTCGCTATGCGCGCGAGAACAAGGTGCCGTTCTTCGGTATTTGTCTCGGCATGCAGGTAGCGGTCGTGGAGTATGCACGTTCCGTACTGAACCTAGAGGGTGCCAACAGCTCGGAGATTCATCCGACAACCGCTTATCCGGTCATCGATCTGCTGCCTGAACAGAAGGATATCGAGGATCTGGGCGGCACGATGCGTCTTGGCCTGTATCCGTGCAAGCTGAAGGAAGGCTCGCTCGCGATGCACTGCTACGACGATGAGCTGGTTTACGAGCGTCACCGTCACCGGTACGAATTCAATAATGAGTACCGCGATGCGATCGAAGCGGCGGGGCTGATTATCTCCGGTACAAGTCCGGACGGACGTCTGGTCGAAATTATCGAATGTCCGGAGCATCCATGGTTCCTGGCTGTGCAGTTCCACCCGGAATTCACGTCCAGACCGAATCGTCCGCAGCCTTTATTCAAACATTTTGTACAGGCTGCCTACCAGCAGGCTTACTAAAATATCACGAAGATACCCTCCTAAGCGCCTTTCTGTAAACTCTGCTTGATTTGTAAAAGTTTTCAACTTTTTTATCCGCTGCGGCAGGAATCCCTTTCTCCGCAGCGAATACAAATCAATAGCGTCAAATCGGGATGGATTCACGAACCCGGGAAACGGAAATGGGAGGGTACACTTAGTGAAAAAAAAGCTCCTCATCGTTGATGACCAGAACGGTATCCGCATCCTGTTGATGGAAGTGTTCAACAGTGAAGGGTATGAAACGTTTCAAGCCTCGAACGGAAAGCTCGCGCTCGAAATTGTCAGAAATTCGTCACCGGATCTGGTACTCCTGGATATGAAAATTCCAGGCATGGATGGACTCGATATCCTGAAGCATATCAAGAGCATCGATGCTTCGATCAAGGTCATCATGATGACGGCTTACGGGGAGCTGGATATGATTAAGGAAGCCACGGACCTGGGAGCTATCATGCATTTTACGAAGCCCTTCGATATCGATGAGCTGAGGCAGGCCGTCAATCAGCAACTGCGTTCCCCCAATAACAGCTCTTATGCGATGGGATCCTGACAAGGGTCCTTTTTTCTTAGATGCCACTTGTTGGTAAGTGACCACTCTGTGCCATTTCTTGTTTAACGTTTGTCCCTATCTATGATATAATAGCGCAGTATGACAGGAGGGCGGTTGTCAACCCCCTCGGCACGGTCACAAACACATAGGAGGAGAGTATTACCATGCCATTAGTTTCTATGAACGAATTTTTGCCGAAAGCCAAAGCAGGAAAGTATGCGGTTGGCCAATTTAACATGAACAACCTGGAGTTCGCGCAAGCGATCACCGAGGCTGCTCAAGAACTGAACTCCCCATTCATCTTCGGTGTATCCGAAGGTGCGTTGAAATACATGGGTATCGAGTACACCGTAGCGATCGCTGAAGCGGCTGCGAAGAAATCCGGCTTGCCGATCGCTCTTCACCTGGACCATGGCAGCAGCTTTGAAGTCGCTATGAAATGTATCCGTGCGGGCTTCAGCTCCGTTATGTTCGACGGTTCCCACTATTCGTTCGAAGAAAACATCCGTCTGACCAAAGAAGTCGTGAAAGCGGCGCGTGCGATGGGCGTTTCCGTCGAAGGCGAGCTCGGCACGATCGGCGGCGTTGAGGATGATATCAGCGTAGACGAGTCCGATGCAAACCTGGCTAAGCCGGAAGAAGCGATCCGTTTCTACGAAGAAACAGGCGTAGATTGCCTGGCAATTGCTGTTGGTACGGCTCACGGTATGTATGCTGGCGAACCGAACATCCGTTTCGACATCATCGAGAAGGTAGCATCCGCTATTCCTGTACCTGTCGTTCTGCATGGCGGTTCGGGCGTACCTGACGAGATGATCAAGCAAGCGATCGTAGCTGGCGTAGGCAAGATCAACGTCAACACGGAGAACCAAGTGGCGTGTACCGAAACGATCCGCGAAGTATTGAACAAAGATGCCAAAGTTTACGATCCTCGCAAATACCTCACTCCTGCTCGCAAAGCAATGGTTGAAGTAGTGACATCCAAGATCAAGCTATTCGGCAGCTCCAACCAAGCCTAAATGTTATGAAGGGGGTGCACCGCAAGGTGCATTTCCCCTTTTTCTTCTATCAGGATTTATCTCATGTCTCTATATACGCCCTCATATCTAAGATCGGAAACGAATGCTATGGTTTACACGGAAAGCTTTGATTCTGAGTTTTTTGCTTGCGCTTTTTTCAAGTGGTGAAGTAGGAGGAACGACATCGAATGGAGAAATTGATGATCGCCGGCGGACGCCCGCTGCGGGGAACCGTGCAAATCAGCGGCGCCAAAAATAGCGCAATTGCGCTGATACCGGCTGCCATATTATCGGAATCGACAGTGATCCTGGACAATCTGCCTGCGCTCAGCGATGTGGCGATTTATACGGAGCTGCTCGAAGAGCTTGGCGCGACGGTAAGATGGGATAACGATCAGATGGTGATCGACCCGAGCCGGCTTGTATCCAGGCCGATGCCAAACGGTAATGTGAAGAAGCTTCGTGCTTCCTATTATTTGATGGGTGCCCTGCTTGGCCGCTTCGGTGAAGCGGTGATCGGTATGCCGGGAGGCTGTAATTTCGAACCGAGACCGATTGACCAGCATATCAAAGGCTTTGAAGCACTTGGTGCGCAGGTTTCCAATGAGAACGGTGCGCTTCATATCCGCGCGAAGCAATTGCGCGGTGCCAAGATTTATCTGGACGTTGTGAGTGTAGGTGCGACGATTAATATTATGCTGGCGGCTGCGAGAGCCAAAGGCGTCACAATTATTGAAAATGCGGCAAAAGAGCCTGAAATCATAGATGTAGCAACGCTTTTGAACGCAATGGGCGCCAAGATCAAGGGCGCAGGTACGGAAACAGTCCGCATCGAAGGGGTAGACGGTCTTCAGGGCTGCCGGCATTCGATCATCCCAGATCGGATTCAGGCGGGTACATACATGATTGCCGCCGCCGCTACGCGCGGAGATGTCATTGTCGATAATGTTATCCCGAAACATCTGGAGGCGCTCACCGCGAAGCTTCAGGAGATGGGTGTTCATATTTACGAGATGGATGAATCCATTCGTGTAGTCGGTCAGCCTGAATATGAGAGTGTCGATGTGAAGGCACTGGTGTATCCGGGCTTTGCTACCGATCTGCAGTCGCCGATGAGCAGTCTGCTTACGCAGACCCGAGGCGTCAGTATTCTTAGCGATTATGTGTACTCGAACCGGTTTAAGCACATTCCCGAGCTTGTCCGCATGGGGGCCCGCATCAAGGTGGAGGGACGTTCTGCCATCATCGAAGGCGGCGCTCTGTCCTCGGCTAAGGTCAAGGCGACCGACTTGCGCGCCGGGGCGGCGCTGGTCATTGCCGGGCTGACGGTAGCCCAAGGGACAACGGAGATTACCGGGGTGGAATATATCGACCGGGGCTACGATCATCTGGTGACCAATCTAGTAAATCTGGGTGCCGAGGTATGGCGGGAGAAAGACTAGGTGCCGAGTATAGATCACGGCTGTTTTGGGCAAGGTTAGAGTATATTTCGGAAGAATAGAAATTTAATAGTTTGGTGGTTGGTAATGATGGATATGCAGCTCGCGCAATTAGAAGCGCTGAAGCTTACAGAGCTTTACAAGCTCGCCAAGACGCATCAGATCCCGTATTACGGTCAGATGAAGAAGAAAGAACTGATCTTCGCCATTCTCCGTGCGCAAGCCGAGAAGGGCGGACTCATGTTCATGCAGGGCGTGCTGGACGTTCTGCAGGAGGGTTTCGGCTTTCTGCGGCCGATCAACTACTTGCCGAGCTCGGAGGACATCTATATCTCCGCCTCGCAGATTCGCAGATTTGACCTTCGCTCGGGCGATTTGGTATCAGGTAAATGCAGACCTCCTAAGGAAAATGAGCGTTACTTCGGGCTGCTTCATGTAGATGCTGTAAATGGAGAGAACCCGGATACGGCCTCTGAGCGCCTTCACTTTCCGGCCTTGACACCTCTCTATCCGCAGAAAAAACTGGTTCTGGAAACGACCCCGAACAAAGTCTCCACTCGTCTGATGGATTTGCTGGCCCCTGTCGGCTTCGGGCAGCGCGGACTGATCGTGGCTCCGCCCAAAGCGGGCAAAACGCTGCTCCTGAAAGAAATCGCCAACAGTATTTCGACCAATCATCCTGATGTGGAATTATTCGTATTATTGATCGACGAGCGGCCGGAAGAAGTTACGGATATGCAGCGTTCCGTCAAAGGCGAAGTTATCGCGTCGACCTTCGACGAGCTGCCGGAAAATCACATCAAGGTTGCGGAGCTTGTCCTCGAGAGAGCAACGCGGCTGGTTGAATCCAAGAAGGATGTCGTCATCCTGCTGGACAGCATTACCCGTCTGGCACGCGCGTACAACCTGGTCGTGCCGCCGACAGGCCGCACGCTGTCCGGGGGTATCGACCCGGGTGCGTTCCATCGTCCCAAGCGGTTCTTCGGAGCTGCCCGGAACATCGAGGAAGGCGGCAGCTTGACAATTCTGGCGACCGCGCTGATCGAGACAGGCTCCCGGATGGATGACGTGATCTATGAAGAATTCAAGGGAACGGGCAACCTGGAACTGCATCTGGACCGCAAGCTTGCTGAGCGCCGCGTATTCCCGGCGATCGATATCCGCCGCTCGGGTACGAGACGCGAAGAAATATTGCTGACCAAGGAAGAGCTGGAGAAAGTATGGGCCATCCGCAAAAACATGAACGATTCCCACGAATATACGGAATCCTTCTTGAAGAAGTTTGCGGACACCAAAACGAATCAAGAATTTTTGGATACACTGGAGACCTCGGGCGGATCGAACTCCGGTGGCAGCGGAGGCGCCTCCCGGCGCGTGAAACACTCCGTCTCCTAGGAGGGACATCAGGATGAATCTCGTATATGCGGGACCGGACGGTCATGTGTATGACCACCCGGATTATATTGCGCTTGGCCGTAATGGCGAATTGGTCACCGAATTGCTGGAGGAGGAGCTGATTCCGCTCCCTGAAGGCGCTACGCTGGTCAGTCTGCCGGACACGCGTCCCATTGGCCTACATGCCAAGACCGGCGCTATGGAAGTTGTGCCTGGCGAGGTCAACGCAGTCGGCGCTTTGCTGCCGCAGGGCTTCACGCGGCTGCTGCTCCCCGGCTATGCCAAGGCGGACAAGACCAAGGTGCTGCCTTTGTTCGGATATACGGCAGTAGTCTGGAAGGACGGCGGCTTCTATGTGGCGGCCGAAGCCTGTGACGATCCCGAGCGGTGGAATCCGCGCAATTGTGATCCGGACGAGCTGGAGGTTAAGGTACAGGGCTTGCTGACGCAATACCCGGAGAACCGGCTGTACCAGCATCTGTCCAACTGTGCGCTTGGGTATGAATGCTTGACCGCCTCCAATACGTTCCTGAATCGCTGGGAAGGTGCGGTGCCGGTCTCGTTCTCCTGTAACGCGGGCTGCTTCGGGTGTATATCCGAGCAGCCGGACGATAGCGGGTTCCCGGCTCCTCAGACACGGATGAACTTCAAGCCGAACGTGGACGAGGTCGTACAGGTCATGCTGGAGCATCTGAAGACGCCGGAGAGTATCATCAGCTTCGGCCAAGGCTGCGAGGGTGAGCCGTCCACACAGGCCAAGATCATCATCGAGGCGATTCGCGAGGTGCGCAGCAGGACGGATATGGGCTACATCAATATCAATACGAACGCCGGATTGACCGACCATATCCGCGCGATCGTGGACGCAGGTCTGAACCTGATGCGTGTCAGCACGATCAGCGCGCTGGATGATCATTACAACGCCTACTACAAGCCGCGCGGTTACACGCTGAAGCATGTAGAGAAGTCGCTGCGCTACGCCGCAGACCGCGGTGTCGTTACCTCGATCAACTACCTGATCTTCCCTGGCGTTACTGACCGTGAGGAAGAGATGGAAGCGATGATTGAATTCGTGCGGCGCACCGATCTGAAGCTGATTCAGCTGCGGAATCTGAATATTGATCCGGAGAGCTACCTGCAATTGATTCCGCCGGCGCAGGGCGAGCGTTATGGGATGAAGCAGATGCTGGAAATTTTCCGCGAGGAACTGCCAGGTGTCGTGCTCGGATCGTATACACACATCCCCGGAGACTTGGCCGAGATGCAGAAGAAACACTTGCAGCATGGATAGGCTGCATGATATAATGCCATTTGTATGATTACAACTCTGATTCACATGGTGTTTCAGGGCAAAAGAGGTGAAAGGTCAATGAAAGCAGCGATTCATCCGACATATCATCAAACTACCGTTACTTGCGCATGCGGTAACACGTTTGAAACGGGATCCTTGAAACAAAATCTCCGCGTTGAGATTTGCTCCGCCTGCCATCCTTTCTTTACAGGCAAGCAAAAATTCTTGGATGCCGGCGGTCGCGTCGACAAATTCAAAAAGAAATACGGCATCTAATCGATTGCCATTTGCTTCCGAGCATAAACACACCTTCTGTGGTCATGCTAAGATTACAAATCTTAGTGACTGCAGGAGGTGTTTTTTATATGCTGCCACGACTTCTGATCGGCTGGCTGGGACTGATGCTGTTCATGCTGCCGGTTCTGACGGCCTGCCAATCGCAGCAGGATGCCAAAGTGAAGGCGCATTCCAGCGGAGGAGCACTCGGAATTGTGGATGCCAATCCGAACAATCCTCTTGGCGGCTCGTACCGCACCTATGAGTCTGATATGACGGTGATGCAGAACGCGCTGAACCGCAGCTTGCCGCAGCTTCAAGTCCAAGCGATACGCCTCAACGGTACGACAGCCCATATCCGCTTGCTGGCACCGTCCGGCACGGCCGATGCGGAGCTGCAGAAGCTGCAGCAGGAAGCTGTCCGTGTGCTCGCTGCCGATGCTCCACGCTACGAGGCCAAGGTTACCGTTGAGCGTTCCTAATGCGAATTGGTACCGAGTTAGCCAAATCATGGTGTGAGGTTGCTATTTGCTGCTGATTCGACTATACTTATGTTTGCCGTGCTAGACGGGGAGGTAGCGGTGCCCTGTAACCCGCAATCCGCTGTAGCGGGGTTGAACGCCTTCATGAGGTATTGCGATGTAAGGGTTGGGTTTTAAAGCTGGTGTTGAGAGTCGGGTCCTTCGCAATGGATGCTCGTGAATCTGGTCAGGTCCGGAAGGAAGCAGCCATAAGCGTGATGTTTCATGTGCCGAAGGGGAGCCTAACTTGAGCTGGTGATAAAAATTCCACTTGGATCGTCTTATCGAAGTTGGTGCACGGTTTACATTTTTTCCATTAGAGCATAGAAGTTTATGAACACCGAATGTCGCTATTGGCGGATTTCTGGTGTTTTTTTGTATGGTTTTGGAGGAAAATAAAGGAAAGGGGAGAATTGTATACTAAAGTTCACCCGAGCCACGGGAGACAGACTGTGCAGTCGGTTGTATAAATAGAGGGGGGTGGCTGTAGATGCAGAGGGAACTCAGCTTGCTTCAACGTTTCGCCGATATGTTTTTGAAGGATGTGAATCTGGGTGTTATTCTGGTAAACACCGGACTCGAACTTGTGGATATCAGCGATACGGCATGCCGAATTCTCGGACTCAAGCGGGAAGAAGTACTCCATTTGCCGATGGACCGGGTCTTTCAGGATTTGCCGGAGGATCACCGGATTGTCGATCCGCGGGTTTTGGACGGACGGGTAGTGCGCAATCAGGCGTTGTCCTGGACCAAGGATCAGGAACGTTACGAGCTTCTCGTGGATTCCAGCGTACTGCGCGATGAACAAGGGCAGGTTGTTGGTGCTTGCATCATTTTCAAGGATGTCACGAATCTCCGCTCGCTGGAGGAACAAGTGCAGCGCAGCGACCGGCTTGCGATGATCGGTCAGATTGCCGCCGGGACGGCGCATGAGATCCGCAATCCGCTAACCTCCATCAAGGGGTTCCTGCAGATGTTCCGCAAAACCTTCGAAGACAAGGGTATGGTGCGCGAGAGCAGCTATACCGAGGTGATGCTGAAGGAAATCAACCGCATCAATGAGCTGGTCAATGAGTTTCTGCTGCTCAGCAAACCTAAGAATACGACGTACGAAGCGGTCGATGTCTCCATGGTGCTCAGGGAGTTGCTGCCTATCATTAATAACGAAGCCATTCTACATAAGGTAACCGTTCAGTATGAAGCCGTGCTCGGCCTGCCGGCGGTTATCGCTGATCGAGAATATTTGAAGCAGGTGTTTCTGAATATATGCAAAAACGGCATCGAAGCCATGGGCGAAGGGGGATATTTGAGCATAACGGAAAAGCTGGACTTGGAGGAACGCCGGGTTAATATTGAAATCCATGACACCGGGCCGGGAATCCCGCTCTATGTCATCGACAAGATTTTTGATCCGTTCTTCACCACCAAGGCGGAGGGCACGGGTCTCGGGCTATCCGTCTGCCAGCGTATCATTCATGATATCGGGGGTCATATCCGGGTATCGTCCAAGGGCTACGGCACGACCTTCACGATCGGCATTCCATTCCCCTAAAGCGACCCCGAAATCAAAGCTCGCTTCAAACCGCTTTCCAGGTGTAGTATAATGAATAGGATAAACAACCATTGGAGAGGGCAGCATGGCACATATCGCTTTATATCGTACGTGGAGGCCGCAGTCCTTTGAGGATATGGTTGGCCAGAAGCATATTGTCCAGACCCTGCAAAATTCGCTGCGCGAAGGGCGGTTCAGCCACGCCTATTTATTCAGCGGTCCGCGAGGAACCGGCAAGACGAGCGCAGCCAAGATACTGGCCAAGGCCGTCAACTGCCAGAACGGTCCCGGCATAGAGCCTTGCAACCAATGTGAGGCCTGCCGGCGTATCACCGACGGCTCGGTCATGGATGTCGTGGAGATCGATGCCGCCTCCAACCGGGGTGTCGAGGAAATCCGCGATATCCGTGATAAGGTCAAGTATGCGCCGACGGAAGTGCGCCAGAAGGTATACATCATCGACGAGGTTCACATGCTGACCACAGAGGCGTTCAACGCGCTGCTGAAAACGCTGGAGGAGCCTCCCGCGCACGTGATGTTTATTCTGGCGACGACTGAGCCTCATCGGCTTCCGGCGACGATCATCTCGCGCTGTCAGCGCTTTGACTTCCGCCGTGTGGCGCTGGAGGAGCAGGCCGAGCGTCTGCGCCGCGTCTGCGGCGAAGAGGGCATTGAGATTGAGGAGGATGCCGTCGCATTTATCGCGCGGCTATCCGATGGCGGGATGCGGGATGCGCTCAGCCTGCTGGACCAGATTATTGCGTTCTCCGGCCAAAAGATCACCTATGACGATGTGCTCTCCATCACCGGAGGGATGGCTTCGGATCAGTTCGAGAAGCTGGCCCAGGTGATTCAGGACCGCGATATCGGCGCGGCGCTGACGCTGATCGATTCGTTTATGCAGGAAGGCAAGAGTGCGGATAAGTGTATGGAGAATCTGATCTATTATTTCCGCGATCTGTTGATGGTCCGCATGGTGCCGAATTCGGAAGCGCTGACGGAACGAATTCTGGATGTGCGCCGGTTCGCAGCAGTGGCCGAACGCTTCACGCCCGACGGGCTGATCTCGATGATCGATACGCTCAATTACTACCAGACGGAGATGAAGTATTCCGTCCAACCCCAGACGCTGCTCGAAGTAGCCGTCATGAAGCTATGCAGCGGCGGCGGTGCGCCGGGCCGTAGCGGAGCTGCAGCGCCGGCTTCCGGCGGAGCTGTCTCGCCTGCTGCAGCTGGCGGCGAACGGCAGGATGCCGTAGTATCGCAGCTGCTCGGGCGGATTGAGCGTCTGGAGAGCCAGTTGGCAGCTATCGTCAAGCAGGGCGGAACGGTGTCTGCGGGCGCTCCGGCTTCCGGAGCCTCCGCATCGGGTTCCACCCGGACTTCTGCGGTCCAGACGGCAGCTTCCTCCAGGAAAACGCTGGAGAAGGCCGACATTTATCTGGCTGGGCGGGAGACCCCCGAATTTCGGGATGCCGCCCAGCGATGGAGCCAGGTGCTCGGCCGCGTGAAAGAGCTGAAGATTACGGTTCATGCTTGGCTGGTCGATGGCGAGCCTGTTGCCAGAGCCGATTCGAATCTGCTGGTCGCCTTCAAAAGCTCCATGCACCGCGAGACGAGCGAGAAGCCGGCTAATAAGCAGCTGATCGAGCAGGCGCTGCAGGAGGTGCTGGGTCATCCGTACAAGCTGATAACGGTTATGCAGAAGGACTGGCAGGCCGCAGCGGACAGCAAGCAGCAGGAGGCTCCCAAGGAGGAACTGCAGCTTGTCCCGGAGGATGAGCCGGGAGGCGTCGTCAAGGAAGAATGGATTAGCGAAGCGATCCAGCTGTTTGGCGAGGATCTGGTGAAGATTAAGGAAGATTGAGCGCAATGACGCATACCATGATCATAAAGGAGAGAATGTCATGAATAACATGAACCAAATGATGAAGCAGGTTAAAAAGATGCAGGAGCAAATGCTCAAGGCTCAAGAGGATCTGGCTACCAAATCGATCGAAGGCACAGCTGGCGGCGGTGTAGTCAGCGTCATCGTCAATGGTCAGAAGAAAGTAACCAGCGTCACGATCAAGCCCGAAGCTGTAGATCCGGACGATGTCGAAATGCTGCAGGATCTCGTGCTGACAGCGATTAACGATGCCATGACCAAGGCCGAGGAACTGGCCGGCAAAGAAATGTCCAAGCTGACTGGCGGCATGAATATTCCAGGCTTGTTCTAGTCCGGATAGCGCGGTCCTCGGAAGCGATGACCCGTATGTGCCGGTGCAGAAGAACTTCAACGTGTGAGGAGCAACGCCTTTGTTTTATCCGGAACCTTTAGCCAGATTGATTGATTCTTTCTCGCGTCTTCCCGGCATAGGGCCCAAAACGGCAGGGAGACTGGCTTTTCACGTGCTGCGCATGAAGGAAGATGACGTTATCGATTTCGCCAAGGCGCTCGTCAACGTCAAGCGCAATCTCCATTACTGCTCCGTCTGCTGTAATATCACGGACACCGACCCGTGCCGGATCTGCCAGGATAAGTCCAGGGATCTCTCGACAATCTGTGTCGTACAGGAACCGAAGGATCTGGTTGCCATGGAGCGGACGAAAGAATATAACGGTTATTACCACGTGCTGCACGGCGCTATATCGCCGATGGAGGGTATCGGACCGGATGAGATCCGGATTGCCGACCTGCTGAAGCGTCTGAGCGATGAACGTGTTCAGGAATTAATCCTGGCCACGAATCCGAATATCGAAGGCGAAGCGACGGCCATGTATTTATCGCGGCTCGTTCGTCCTTTCGGACTGAAGGTTACCCGTATCGCTCATGGTCTGCCTGTTGGCGGGGATCTGGAGTATGCGGATGAAGTGACGCTAACGAAGGCATTAGAAGGCCGTCGGGAGCTGTAGGCTTTCATATCGGTTTGTAAGATGTAGTAGCGAAGTCTGGCTGAATGCATGTACGGGGCTCCCGGCTGCTGGAGGCCAGGCTTTTTTTGGTTCTAAGCCCTCCTCTCCTCCTATATGTATGTACTATAGGACAAATCTGTAGGGGGGTGTGGGCGATGGGCTGGAGATGGTGGAAGTCCCGCAGGATGGACAAGCAGGCGGAAACGGTGTTCATAGAAAGAGTGAGATTGGTTCAGGAAATTACGAAGGCTCATATGGAATGGGAGGTCGCTCAGAAGCGGTTCGAGTACGCGCTTGGCAAGGAGCAGATTGACTACGCGGTCTACGCGCTGGAAGCTGCCGAAAAACGCTTTGAGATGCTGATTAAGCTGGCTAAAGACAGCCAGGTGTCGTTATCCGAAGTGAGCGCAAGCTATGCCATGGAGGAGACGCGATGAAGTCGTACTTGCTGTGGGGAGTGCTGATTGCCTCCGGCGGACTGCTCGGTATTCTGGTTCTTCGCAGCCGTGCAGCCTTCCAATGGATCGGAATGTTGATGCTGCAGGTTGTGTTTTCCTCCATTTTGTTGTATGTTATTAATCTGTTCAGTCCGTACACCCATTTGGAGCTGCCGTTAAATGCAGCTACAATAGGAACGGTAAGCGTATTGGGAATGCCGGGACTGGCTGCCATAACCGCGCTCAAACTGTGGGTTGTGGGGTAATCACTCGTAATAAAAAATAATTTCAAAAAAACACTTGCATTAACTTAGGTAAATGTGCTATATTTAAAAAGTCGCCGCTAAACAAAAGCGACAATAAACGACAAAAGAAACAAGCGCTAAAGCTTTATCTTCTGTCGGTAATCAATTGCCCTTTGAAAACTGAACAACGAGTGAGTGTTAAATAGAGAATGAAAATTCTCGCTAGCATTACTTTTGAGCAAGTCGAACAAACCTTGTAGTCATTTCGACCTTCGGATCGAAAAGACTACC